>CBDTXZ010000207.1:0-5339 GCA_965364515.1 uncultured bacterium | reverse complement strand
CACCCCAACCAGGCTGCTCGGTCTCTCGTGTCCAAGCGAACCGGAGTCCTCGGGCTGGTGATCCCGAGTTCGGTCCACAGTCTGTTCGAAGATCCCTACTTCGGCAGGCTGATCCAGGGAATCGCGAGCGCAGCCAACCGCGCAGAGAAGACATTGACGCTGTTCATGTTCGAGAACGAACGCGAAGAGATCGAGATCTACAACAGGGTCATCGGGTATGGGCTCGTCGACGGTCTCATCGTCACCGCAACGAAGATGGACAACCCGCTCATCGACCGTCTCCTGAACGATGGTGGCGATTTCGTGATGGTGGGTCGACCGGACAGCGACGGGATCGCCCATGTCGACGTGGAGAATCGAAAGGGGGCTCGCTCGGCGACTCGCCACCTGCTCGATCACGGCTACCGAGAGGTCGGATTGATCTCCGCCCCGACGAACACCACGACCGGCGTCGATCGGCGTCTCGGCTTCCTCGACGAGATGGCGTCCGCCGGCATCGCCGTCCCGACCTCGCGCATCGCCGACGGTGACTTCACGGAACGCAGCGGCTTCCAAGCGATGTCCCAACTGCTGCACGACCGGCCCGATGCGGTGTTCTGTGCCTCGGACACCATGGCGCTGGGAGCGATCAAGGCGATCAGATCGGCCGGTCTCGAATGTCCGGACGACGTCGCACTCGTCGGCTTCGACGGGATGTACGACGCCAACGCCTCGAGGCCCAGTTTGACGACCGTCTCACAGCCGGTCCGCGAGACGGGAGAGGCAGCGGTCGAGCTGCTCCTCGAAGTCATCGCTGCGAAGGACGGTGCCCAGCCCACAGCGCACATCCTGCCGACGGAGCTCACCATCCGGCGCTCATGCGGCTGTGGAACGGATCCGTCGTGACACCGGTAGAAGGAGAGAGCGAAATGAGGAACGGGAGCATCCCATCACGCAGTCGTATCGAATTGCCATGCCGCGCACGAGGTGTTCTCTCCGAGAGGCCTCTGCACTCGGTGCCGAGGCCACGGCGACTGCCGTCTATGGTGGCCGGGCTGTGCTGAAACTCGTCGAAAACGGAAGGAGGCGGTCCATGGCCGGCCGTTCATCGGGTAGGTCCTCGATCCGGAGGTCGGATCGATGACGGAAGCATCGGCTACTGGCCGCCTCGTCGAGATCGACGGTGTGGACCACTACCGGATCGACGGCTCGGAGCACATGGAACCGTTCCTGATGAGTGTCGTGTCGGATTCCGACCTCTGGATGTTCGTATCGAGCACGGGAAACCTGACCGCCGGCCGCATCGATGCAGACCATGCGATCCTCCCGTACGAGACCGACGATCGGATACATCGCCAGGCCGGCGTCTCGGGCCCCGTGACGCTCATCGCCCGGGCAGACGGCTCGTCGCCCGCGGTGTGGGCTCCGTTCGGTCGGGACCTGGCGCAAGGCTGCACCCGCTCGATTTCCAAGAGTGTTCTCGGCAACCGAATCGTGTTCGAGGAGCACAACCCCACCTGGGGGCTGGTCTTCCGCAGTTCATGGTCGCCTTCGCCCGCGCTCGGATGGGTGCGAAGGACCGAGCTCGTAGATCTCTCCGGCACCGCTCGAACCTTCGACGTCATCGATGGCCTCGTCGACGTGATGCCCGCCGGAGTCGATGCGAGGACCGAACAGCTGACCTCCAATCTGGTGGACGCCTACAAACGATCCGAGACCGGCCGCTGGGGGACCTCCGCCTTCTTCACCCTGGAGTCCCTGATCACGGATCGGGCCGAGCCGGCCGAAGCGCTTGTCGCGACCATGATCTGGTCGAGCGGATTCGACTCGGCCGTCGTCGATCTCGACGAGCGAACCATGTCCGCATTTCCCGGGGTCAGGGAACCAACCGGGCTCCTCACCGGCCGGCGTGGCTCCTATCTGTTGCGAGGAGCCGTGGCATTGGAAGCCGGGGCTTCCGCGAGCTGGATGATCGTTGCCGACACCGATGTCGACAGGCCCGAGGTCGAGCGTCGCCTTGCGCTCTTGGAGTCGAGTGATCTGAGCAGGATCATCGACGAAGACGTCCGGGCCGGCTCCGAGCGTCTCGCCGGGATGCTCGCCGCTGCCGACGCCGACCAGCATTCGGGAGATCCGGTTGCCGACGCCCACCATCTGTCCAACGTGATGTTCAACACGATGCGCGGCGGCGCACTTCCGCACGTGTACGAGGTCCCGGCTCGTGATCTCCAGGGTTTCATCGTTCGGTGGAATAGGGACGTCGCAGCACGTCACGCGGAGTTCCTGGAGGCGGTCGGCGAACACCCGACCCTGCGGGACGTGCTGGCTGCTGCCGACGAGACCTCGGATCCGGATCTCGTCCGGCTCGTCCTCGAATACCTGCCCTTGGCGTTCGCCCGGCGTCACGGAGACCCGAGCCGCCCGTGGAACCGCTTCTCGATTCGAATCCGGGACGAGTCCGGGGCCGAACTCCTCGCCTACGAAGGGAACTGGCGCGACATCTTCCAGAACTGGGAGGCGTTGCTCCTGTCCTTCCCGCACTACTACCCGAACGTCGTGGCGAAGTTCGTCAACGCCTCGACGCTCGACGGTCACAACCCCTACCGGATATCGGACCGAGGAGTGGACTGGGAGGTGCCCGAGCCGGACGACCCCTGGAGCAACATCGGGTATTGGGGCGATCACCAGATCGTCTACCTGCTGCGGCTCCTCGAGGCGTGGCAGCGGGTCGAGCCCGATGGTCTGTCGAACTGGCTGCAGGAGCCTTCGTTCGTGTACGCCGACATTCCGTACGTCCTCGCCGATTACGAGCAGATGGTGAAAGACCCGCGCAACACGATCACATTCGACACGGAGCGAGAGACCGACGTCGAGGAGCGGGTCCGGCGCCTCGGCGCAGATGGACGTCTCGTGGTCGCGCCGGATGGGGGCATCGCCCACGTCACGCTGATCGAGAAGCTGCTCGTTCCAGCGCTCGCAAAGATGACTGCCTTCGTCCCCACGGGCGGCATCTGGATGAACACGCAGCGCCCGGAGTGGAACGACGCCAACAACGCGCTGGCCGGATACGGGCTCTCGATGGTCACCCTTCAGTACCTCTATCGGTACGTCGGGTTCATCGCTCAGACGCTGCCGGAATCCGGAACGGCCTCGATGACCATCGAGGTCGCCGACTGGCTGAGAGGCCTCGTTGCGGGTCTGGGTGAATTCGACGACCTGTCCGAGACGGCGAACCCGGTCGGACGGCGGACATTCATGGATCGGCTCGGGGCGATCGGCACCGACTATCGCAACCGCGTTCGCCATGGCGTCAGCGGCGAGCGCACCGAGGTCGAGGCCACAACGATGCGACGTTTCTGCGAGCTCGCCAGGCAGCATCTGCGAGCAACGATCGATGCCGGTCGCCGGGACGATGGGCTGTTCGATTCCTACAACCTCATCTCATTCCCCGACGATCACCGGGCGGAGGTGAAGCGGCTCGGACCGATGCTGGAGGGGCAGGTCGCTGCGATCGCTTCGGGTCTGCTGTCTCCCAGCGAGGTCATTGCGACGGTCGACCACCTGTACGACTCCGATCTCTACCGCCCCGATCAGGATTCGTTCCTGCTCTACCCCAGGAAGCAGTTGGACGCGTTCTTGGATCGGAATGTGCTCGACGCGGACATTCTCGAGACGCACCCGTTCCTGCAGGACCTGGTCGGCGACGAGTCGGGCGCGCTCTTGCGCCAGGGTCCCTCCGGTTCGGTGCATTTCAACCCGAAGCTGGTCAATGCCGAGGCAGTGCGCGAGGCGGCGGAGCACATCGAGCTGAGTCATCGCGACCGGGACGTGTTGGTCGACATCTATGACGAGCACTTCGGGCACCATGCGTTCACCGGGCGGTCCGGATCGATGTACGGATACGAGGGCCTCGGATCCATCTACTGGCACATGGTGGCCAAGCTCCTCCTCGCGGTTCAGGAGCAATACCAGGCCGCAACGGATCACGGCGCCAGCGCAGAGGAGATCCGGACTCTGGCACAGAGGTACCTGAGGATCAGAGACGGTCTCGGCTTCCGAAAGGACCCGCAGACGTACGGAGCGATCCCCACGGACTGCTACTCACACACCCCGGCTCACGCCGGGGCGCAGCAGCCGGGTATGACCGGCCAGGTGAAAGAGGAAGTGATCACCCGGATCGGGGAACTCGGCGTGAGGTTCAAACAGGGCCAGGTCACGGTGTCGGACCCACTCCTCCCCCCGGCGGAGCTCTTCGACGGTGGATCTGCCTCGATCACGGTGTGCGGTGTGCCTGTCGAGTTGATCCACGGCGACGAGGCTGCGATCGAAGTGACCACTGCGGACGGAGAGTCGGTTCGACGGCCGGGAGATCGGCTGACCGAGGACGAGTCCTCGGAGGTCTTCGGCCGGACCGGATCGATCCGCTCGATTGCGTTCACGTTGCCGACCGATCGTGAGTGACTGGCGGGACCGCACTCTCGAAGCGTTGACCGTCGAAGAGAAGATACGGCTCGTCGCAGGCCTCGATCTGTGGCGAACGGCACCGATCGACCGGCTCGGGGTCCCGTCTCTCAAAGTGACTGACGGCCCCAACGGGGTCCGCGGCGAAGACGACAATCACGGCCCGACTTCCCTGAGCCTCCCCGTCGGCGTGGCGATGGGAGCGACGTTCGACCCGGCACTCATCGAGGCGGCGGGACGTGCGCTCGGCCGCCAGGCGAAATCGAAGAGCGCTTCGGTGTTGCTCGGACCGACGGTCAACATCCCGCGCGTACCGGTCGCCGGACGCAACTTCGAATGCTTCTCCGAAGACCCCGTGCTGTCGGGTTCCATCGCCGCGGCATACATACGTGGTGTCCAGTCGGAAGGCGTCGGGACGTGCCTCAAGCACTTCGTGTGCAACGACCAAGAGCACGAGCGGTTCAGCATCGACGTTCATGTCGACGATCGAACGCTCCACGAGATCTACGCCGAGCCGTTCCGGATCGCCATCGAGGCGGGGCAGCCGTGGTCGGTGATGGCCGCGTACAACACGATCAACGGCAGCACGGCATCCGAGAGCCCGCTCTTGAACGACCTGCTGCGCGCCGGACTCGGCTTCGACGGCGTGGTCGTCTCGGACTGGTACGGAACATACAGCCCGGGTGTCGTCCAATCGGGTCTCGATCTCGAGATGCCGGGGCCGGCGCGATGGGCATCTCTCGAACACTGGACCGCCGCCCTCGAGGAGGGTTCGGTGACGATCGAGACCCTCGATCGAAAGGTGCGCAACCTGCTCACCCTGATCGAGCGATCCGGGGCGGGGGACGTCGATCCGGCTCATCCGGAGGAAGCGCTCGACACCGAGCCCGATCGACAAC
>CBDTXZ010000206.1:0-5386 GCA_965364515.1 uncultured bacterium | reverse complement strand
CATCCGTCGGAGTTGCTGGAATCGAGAGCCGAGGAGCGGTATTCTTGTTTCAGCGCCAATTTGAGACATCAGCTTGCGGGCGCTCTACAAATGCAGCTAAAGCGATGACGTGAGAACCGTCCCGCAGCTGCTGGACGGTCTCGTGCCGTCTGGTGGGAAATACGCAAGCGCTACCCGATGGAGGTTGCGCAATGACCACGAAGACCGAAGCCGGTTGTACGAGTTTCGAACAACTGCTCTCCGAGAAGCGAACCTTGGTGGCGGATGGAGCGATGGGGACCACGCTCTTCGAGATGGGCCTCGAGAGCGGAGGCTGCCCCGAGCTCCTCAACGTCGAGCGTCCTGAGCTGGTGGCGCGGGTTCACTCTGCCTTCGTCGAGGTCGGCGCAGACATCGTGCTCACGAACACCTTTGGGGGGAACCGCCGCCGTCTCGCACTCCACGGGGCCGAGAACCGAGTGGTCGAGTTGAATGCCGCGGCCGTTCGAATCGCTCGGCAGGTGGCCGAGGACGCTGCACGCACGGTCCTGGTTGCCGGGAGCATCGGTCCGACCGGCGACCTCTTCGAACCGTTGGGGCCGTTGACATTCGAGTCCGGCGTGGAAGTGTTCACCGAGCAGGCGACGGCACTGGCCGAAGCCGGCGCCGACGTCCTGTGGATCGAGACGCTGTCGTCGTGGGAGGAGCTGGCCGCCGCAGTCGAGGGCTGTGCCGGGCTGGGCGTGCCGGTCACTGCCACCCTCAGCTTCGACACCAACGGAAAGACGATGATGGGGATCTCCCCGCGACAGTTCGGCGAGTGGTGGGCGCGATTGGAGCAACCACCGATCGCGATCGGCGCCAATTGCGGGATCGGTCCGGGCGACGCAGTAGCCGCCGCCTTCGACATCAGTGCAGTGGTTCTGGGCGCACCGATCATCACCAAGGCGAATTGCGGCGTGCCGCTCTACAAGTCCGAGGCGCCCGAGTATCCCGTTGGCCCGGAGGGCATGGCCGATTACGTCGAGCTGGCGGTCAGGTCGGGGGCGCGCATCATTGGATCGTGTTGTGGATCGACACCGGCACACGTCGCAGCGATCCGCGCAGCCGTCGATGCAGGCGTCGACGGATCTCGGCCCGAACGCTCCGAGATCGAATCTCGCCTGGAGGCGGCACCCGACGTCGCGCCACCGGCTCGGCGCCGGAGAAATCGCCGCGGCTGAGCCTCAGGTCCGGCCGGCGGGGTGGCGTGAGCGGGACCCGCTGCGCTGAATGAAGGTGACGACCACGAACCCGACCACCACCAGAACGATCACGGTGAGTGCGGTGTCGTCAGGGGCCAGCAGGTTCCTGTCGTCGTCCTGCCACGGCCACAGTGCCCGCAACGAGCCGACCATCAGTCCGACCAGCGCTGCCATGGTCCGGTCGTGGCTCGTCGTCAGTAGTCGTCGCAACAACGTCGCAAACGAACCGAGGCCCGCGATGGCTCCAACTGCGAAGACTCCGACATAGGCGAGATCGAGGTCGCGGACGGCTTCCAGTGTCGGCTCATAGAGTCCGAGGACCAGCAGCAGGAACGACCCACTGACGCCGGGAAGGATCATTGCGCAAATCGCCACGGCGGCGCCTGCGAACGCCATCCACAACGCCGGGTTCTCGACGGTTGCGCTCGGCAGTCCCGACAGAAAGGCAGCGGGGACGGCGAACGCAAAGGCGGTCATCACGGCCGAATAGCCCGGGCTGGGAATCCGGTTCCACGGGATGGCAATCGAGGCGCCGACCAGTCCGAGGAACAGCGCCCGGCTCTCCACCGGGTAGGTCTCGAGGAGTTCCGGCACGAACACGGAAGCCACGCCGATCGCCGTTGCGATTCCCGCGAGTAGAGGGAGGATGAAGCTCCACTCGATCGACCGGAAGTGCTCTGCGGCCTTGCCGAAGTTGCCTCGGGTTGCGGCGAGCATCATGTGGAATCCCGAAGAGATCGCGGTGAGCAGCTGCTCGTAGATGCCCATGATGAGCGCCATCGTCCCACCGGAGACGCCGGGCACGGCGTCGGCCGCTCCCATCACGAGGCCGTGCAGGACGTGACGGCCGGGTCGAGGGTGGGATTCCATCCGGATCAGGTTACGCCACGGATGGGGGACGCCCGATCACTCCAGACCGAGCTCGGCTCTGAGTTTCCTGCTCAGACCGGCAACGACGATCCGGTAGGAGTCCTCGAGCCAGTCTTCGAGTTCGAAATCAGGGACGTCCTCGATCCTGACACGGTTCCAATGGCGTTCGTGCATGTACGGCGCACGGTCGACGGCCTCGGGAAAGATGGCTCGTTGCTCGTCGATGATCTCGGGCTCCGCTTTGATGTAGGCCGTGTGGGGAGGATCTTCCGACAGCGTGCAGAACATCTTCCCGCCGACCTTGTACACCCGGGCATCAGGTCCGAACGGATACTCGAGCACGCTGCCCGGGAACCGTTCCGCCAGTGCTGCGAACTCCTCGAATGTCACCTGCGGAAGGGTATACCCTCCACCTCATGCAGGGAACGGTCACTGCCATCCACATCGCTGCCGAGTACGGCATGCCGGTCGAGTCTGTTGAACAGGTCGAGGCGGTCGCAGCCAAAGGACTGCGTGGCGACCGGTACTACGGGACCCGTCGCCAGGTGACGATCGTCGCAAGCGGTGAGTTGCGGGCTGCCGCTACCGAACTGGGATCTCCCCACATCGAAGATGGCGCGACCCGTCGCAACATCACCGTTGACCTTCCGTCGCTGCCGAGGGCCCACGGAACACGGATCGAGATCGGCGAGGCCGTGCTCGAGGTGTGGCGTGACTGCGCTCCATGTGAGGTGATGGAGACGACGGTCGGTCCAGGCGCTCGAGTTGCGCTCAGAGATCGGGCGGGTGTGTCGGCAACCGTGGTGGACGGAGGGGTCATCCGGATCGGTGATCCGGTGCGCGTGGGTCACTCCGATCGAGCGATTCGCCAGACCGCCTCGGCGAGTGGTTCGCCGAGGTCCGAGAGCGATGCGACGTGATTGCCGGCGATCCATCGGCGAACGGTTTCGTGCACCGGACCGAACACGACCGGGTCCAGCAGATCTGCACGGATCCCCCGCAACTCACCTGTTCGTGATGACACCCACGAGATCACCGGAGCGAATGCCTGGAGTTTCGTTTCCTCCACGTCGGTGAGGTCGACCACGAGTGGCGCCTCGTACATGAGGCTTGCTCGGTTGGGGTTCTGCTCGACCCAGGCGAGATATCGAACGACGAAGTCCCGGACGCAGGCCTCCGCGTCGCGATCGTCCAAGGCCGCTGATGAGACGGTCATCGCATCTGCGAAGGCGCGGGCTGCGGCTGCAGCGAGGGCGCCTGCCCTGTTGCCGAAATGGTGATAGATGCTCCCATTGGTGACCCCCGAGCGCTCCGAGATCGCTTCGATGGTCACCTGCTCGATCCCTCGGTCCGTCAGGGCGTCCACGGCGTCGAGCACCTTCGTTCGCGTCGGATGTTCGCCCATGGCTACCTCTCCCGCTATTGGAGCGCCGCTCCAATCAGTCTACTAGAGTGGCGCTCCACCGAAGGAGTGTGACATGACCCGTCTGACGGCACAACACGACGTGGCTTCGATCCCACAATTGCTCGAGATGAGAGCGGAAGCGACCCCTGATGGGGTTGCGTTGCGGTTCCCGACGCCCAATGGCGATGAAGCGATCTCATGGAGCCAGCTGCTGGAGCGAACGAGACAGGTCGCAGGCGGATTGATCTCACTGGGCATCCAACCCGGAGATCGGGTTTCGCTGCTCTGTTCGACTCGTCCAGAGTGGATCATCGCCGACCTCGGGATCCTCATGGCAGGCGCCGCGACGACCACCATCTACCCGTCCAACACGGCCGAGGAGATCGCCTTCATTCTCCGCGACTCGGGCAGCCGGGTCGTCGTCGCCGAGACCGCAGCCCATGTCGCAGCGATCGACTCGGTACGGGAAGAGATCCCCGGGCTCGAACACGTCGTCGTTGTCGACGACGGGGTTGAGGCCGACCACGTCGCGTCGAACCTGTCCGGACTCGCCGAACTCGGCGCGGAAGCAGATGTGGCCGGGCGGGTCGGCGGCCTCGGCCCCGACAGTCTCGCAACGCTCATCTACACCTCGGGAACCACCGGTCGTCCGAAGGGCGTCGAGCTCACGCACGAGAACTGGCTGTACACGGCGGCGGCGGCCGGGCAGCTGGATGTCCTCGATGCCGACGACGTCCATTTCCTCTGGCTTCCGTTGTCGCACTCCTTCGGGAAGGTGCTCGAGGTGTTGATGATCGACTCCGGGCCCGAGACGTTCATCGACGGTCGACCGGATCGCATCGTCGACAACCTGTCACATATCAGGCCGACCGTGATGGCGGCCGCTCCCCGCATCTTCGAGAAGGTCTACAACGTGATCGTTTCGGGTGTCAAGGCCGACGGTGGTCTCAAGGAGCCGATCTTCCGGTGGGCGGCGGCGGTCGGTATCCGACGCTCTCGCATCTTTCGCGACGGGAAGTCGGTCCCGACATCACTGGCCCTCCAGTATGCAGTCGCAGACCGGTTGGTGTTCTCGAAGATCAGGGATCGGTTCGGCGGAAGGGTCAGATATTTCGTCTCCGGTTCCGCTCCGCTGTCACTCGAGCTCGCCGAGTTCTTCGACGGTGCAGGCTTGACGATTCTCGAGGGCTATGGGCTCACGGAGTCGTCGGCGTCGACGTTCGTCAACCCGCCCGACGGTCCCCGCTTCGGCACGGTTGGCCCTCCGGTCCCGGGAACAGAGGTACGGATCGCCGAGGACGGTGAGGTGCTGATCTCCGGTCGAGGAGTCATGCGGGGCTATTTCGGGCTGCCCGAGGAGACTGCTTCGACATTGGTGGACGGCTGGCTCCACACGGGCGACATCGGCGAGGTGGATGCCGATGGTTATCTCCGTATCACCGATCGCAAGAAGGAGCTGATCAAGACGTCCGGAGGCAAGTACGTTGCACCGGCGAAGGTGGAAGGCCTGTTGAAGGTTGCCTCGCCCTACATCTCGAACGTGGTCGTGCACGGCGACCGGCGGAAGTATTGCACAGCGGTGGTGACACTCGACCCCGACACGGCCGCGACATGGGCGAAGAGTGAGGGCGTCGATCTCGACGCAGTCCCCACTCATCCGAAGATGCGGTCGCTCATCGACGAGGCCGTTGCTTCGGTGAATGCCGAGCTGGCCTCGTACGAGTCGGTGAAGCGCGTCGAGATCCTCCCGCAGGACTTCACCGTCGAGTCTGGCGAGTTGACGCCTTCGATGAAGGTGAAGCGCAAGGTCGTGACCGAGCGCTACATGGATCTGTTCGACTCGATGTACGACGACGCAGTCGAGTCGATCTGACCCGCGAACGCGGTC
>CBDTXZ010000205.1:0-5394 GCA_965364515.1 uncultured bacterium | reverse complement strand
TGATCAGGCTCCGCTGCGGGTGGGTGGCCACCTCTTCGGGTGTGATCGTGCCCCGCCGCAGATACTCCGCCACGACGGTGTGGTCGGTGGTCAACTGGGTCAGTTCGCCGTCGCGGTAGAGGTAGGCGCGGGAATCCCCGACATGGGCGAATCTGATCACGGCGTCCTCGCCGAGCTCGAACAGGGTCATCGTGGTTCCCATGCCGGCGAGTTCGGGGTGTTCGTCGATCTCCTCGAAGATGGCGATGTTGGCGGCTTCGACCCGCTCCTTGAGCGAACCCTTCGACTCCACGGCGCGCTCAGTGGCCACCGCCGAGGCTCGTTCGCCGGCGATGTGCCCGCCCATGCCGTCGGCGACGAGCACGATCGTCGGGCCGTCACTTTTTCCGGAAGACGGCGGGTACATGGCGTCTTCGTTGATCTTGCGTATGCGACCCCGATCGGTCGCCACCGCCCAGTGGTAACTCATCGGACCTCCATCACCGTCTTCCCGACTTGCACCGCATCACCCCGGTTGAGGTCGACAGGCGTTGTCACCCTCCGACCGTTGACGTACGTCCCGTTGGTGCTGCCGAGATCGTTGACCACCAGCCGCCCGTCGCGAGCAGAGAGGCGAAGGTGGAAATCCGAAGCGTAGGGATCGTCGAGGAAGAAGTCGGCCTCCTCTGATCTGCCGATCACCATCGAGTCCGTCACCGTGAACGAGGCGCCCGCCTGGCTCTCGGACCTGATGAGGGCGACCCTCGTCCCGCCCCGACGCGATCTGCGGTTGCCCCCGAGGCCGACGTGGGTCGAGATGGACCGAGCGACCTGCCACACGAACAGGTACACGAGCCCGAGAAAGATGAGTCGGAGCAGGGTCAGCAGCAGGTCCGGCATCAGATGGCCTCGAGCCGGTAGTTGAGATCTGCCAGTCGGATGACCGAGCCGTACTCGCACTCGACCGGCGTCGAGCCGACCCGGACGCCGTCGACAGACGTTCCGTTCGACGAGCCGAGGTCGACGACTCTCACTGTTCCGGCCTCGGTCCAGATCCGGGCGTGGCGTCGGCTGATCTGATCTCGGTGCAGCACGACGTCTGATTGCAGGTCGCGTCCTATCACGGCGCGGTTGACCGTGATCGGGAGCAGTTCGCCATCCCGTCTCAACACCGACCATGCAGGACGCTGCCCTTCCTCCATGCCCGACGTCACATACACCGATCCCTTTCGTACGGACGGGTCGGTGCGAATGACGACTGTGGCCGGGCCGTTCATCCGCCATCCGCGTTCGAGACCTGCCTCCTCGACGAGGAGTTCGAGCTCGTCGATCAATCGATGTGGTGCCGCGCCCTCGCCGGTGTCGGGGATGGCGATCTCGAAGTGGTTGTGGCACACGAGGTCGTCGCTGAGTGACAGGTCGGCGGTTCGGATGAGCCGGGTCGCGAGTTCTGTGGGGTGGAGCGGACCACTGAAGACACGGGACGCCCACCCCTCCAGGAGGCCGTCCATGCGGCGTTCGAACTCTCGGACGAGTCTCATGGTGAAGAGGGTAGAGCGAGGCAGAAGGTTGGGATCCGCGCCGGTTCGTCAGGTGACGGTCATCGACTCGGGGTCGAGGTCGAGACGACGGAGCAGCTGGGCGTTGAGTGCGACGATCACCGTCGACGCCGACATCAACGCAGCGCCGATGGCCGGCGGCAGGACGAATCCGACCGGTGCGAGCACACCCGCCGCCAGCGGAATGGCCGCCACGTTGTATCCGGCCGCCCACACCAGGTTCTGGACCATCTTCGAATAGGTGGCATTCGAGAGTCGCACGACGCCAACCACGTTCCTCGGGTCGGATGAGGCCAGGATCACGCCAGCCGACTCGATCGCGACGTCGGTGCCGGCGCCGATCGCCAGACCGACATCTGCCTGAGCCAGGGCCGGGGCGTCGTTCACGCCGTCGCCGACCATCGCGACGGTCTTCCCCCGATCCTGGAGTTCGGTCACCTTGGCGTTCTTGTCCTCCGGCAACACCTGGGCGAACACCTCGTCGATGCCGAGCTCGCCGGCGACACGATCGGCAACGGCTCGGGAGTCGCCGGTGATCATCACGACGTCGATGCCGAGTTCGTGCAGGGCGTCGACGGCTTCGCGGGACTCGTTCCGGATTCTGTCCTCGAGGGCGATCGCGCCGATCACCTCCCCGTCGGCGATGACGTGCAGTACCGCAGCCCCTCGGTCTTCCCACTTCGCGACGCGCTCTGTCAGATCCGATGGGGTGGTGATGTCCTCCTTTTCGAGCAGGGAGGGCCCGCCGATGGTGATCCTCTGGCCATCGACGGACGCGGAGACCCCTCGACCCGTCATCGACTCGAACCCCGAGGCATCGAGCCTCGAGACCTTCCGCTCTTCGGCGATGGCGACGATGGCCTTCGCCAGCGGGTGCTCGGAGTCGCGTTCGGCCGCAGCGGCCAGAGCCAACAGGCGGTCCTCCTCGACACCCGATGCGGCCAGGTCAGTCACCTCGTGCTCTCCGGCCGTGAGCGTTCCGGTCTTGTCGAAGAACACGGTGTCCACCGTGCGCATCCTCTCGAGCGCCAGACGATCGCGAACCAGGATGCCGTTCTGTGCGGCTTTGGCCGTGGAAAGCGAGATGACGAGCGGAATCGCCAAGCCCAAGGCGTGTGGGCATGCGATGATCAGGACCGTGATCGTGCGGATGACGGCGTCATCCGGCTGGTCGACGGCGAGCCAGACGATCGCCGTGATGGCGGCAGAGCCGAGAGCGATGTAGAAGAGGAGCGCCGCGGCGCGGTCGGCCAGTGCCTGGGCGCGCGACTTGGAATCCTGAGCCTCCTGGACGAGGCGTTGGATCCCACCGAGCGCCGTGTCCTCGCCGACTGCGGTCACTTCCACTCGGACGGTGTTGTCCGTCGCAACGGTGCCTGCCACCACCTCTTCGCCCTGCGAACGCGGAACCGGATTCGACTCGCCGGTGATCATCGACTCGTCGAACTCCGCCTGCCCTTCCTCGATGACACCGTCGGCCGGAACCCGTGCGCCGGATCTCACGAGCACGAGGTCACCGACCTCGAGATCGGAGACGGAGACCGATTCGGTCTCGCCATCGCCGGTGATTCGCTCGGCGTCGTCGGGTATCAGCTCGGCGAGAGCGGACAGCGCCCCTCGAGCTTGACCGATTGCTCGCATCTCCTGCCAGTGTCCGAGGAGCATGATCACGATCAGCGACGCAAGCTCCCACCAGAACTCGAGATCCAACAGGTCGGACAGCGAGATCAGCGACGACACGAACGCAACCGTGATCGCGAGCGCGATGAGGAGCATCATTCCCGGTTCGCGGTTCTTCGCCTCCTCGACGCCCCCTGTCAGAAAGGGGCGACCGCCGTATACGAAGATGACGATCCCCAACAGAGGGGCGATCCAGCCCGAACCTGGGAACGAGAGCTCATACCCGAGCCACTCCTGAATCTGGTCCGAGAACGCCAGCACCGGGACTGCGAGCGCCAGGTTGACCCAGAACAACCTCCGAAACATCTCCGCATGCGACCCATGCCCGCCACCGCCGTGCTCGGAGTGACCCTCCTCATGATGCTCGTCGCGGCCTTGTTCCTGTTCTTCCTCGGTGCTCGTCATCACGTTCGAAACTACCGGGCTGCGCTTCGATACGCAGGTGAGCTCCTCTCTTCGCGGGGAGGAGGCGTCCTCCACGCCGATCACCATGGGCTCGAGCGCCCTCGCCGGCACGCCACGTTCTCCCGAAAGGGAACAACCGGCTACAGTTTTGATCTCTCATCCGCGGGCGAGTGGCGGAATTGGCAGACGCGCAGGATTCAGGTTCCTGTGAGGTAACACTCGTGGGGGTTCAAGTCCCCCCTCGCCCACTTGGTTTCGGATCCATTTCGAACGTTCCCCCGTCGCCGTCCCCGATGGATCATTCCCCTCACGATTCTCGTCTTGGGCGCCATGGTCGTGTCTCGGCTGCTTGCCGACGACGGATCGCCGGCGCTCTACGCAGAGGAGGTCAGAGAGGAGGCGGTGAGCATCAGCCAGCTCGTCCCGTCCTTTCAGGCCCTCATTCTCGAGCTTGGATCGACCGACCGAATCCTGCTCGATGAGACCATCGATGAGGTCGTTGCGACGATCGAGACGGTGAGGTTGGCAACCATGGAGATGCGTCCGCCCGAAGAAGCCGCCGACGTGCCGGTCGTGTTCGAGCTGGCCGCCGACGCCTGGATTCGCGGTCTCGAGCGTTTTCGCACGTCCCTGCTGCGGGCGGCGGATGATCCCGTGCCCATCGGCGTCGAGAGTGACCTGATCGACGCCTTCGTGGATCTCAGAGTCGGTGACGTGCTCTATGCGCAGATGGTCGATCGTCTCACCTCTGCAGACATCCCGCCGCCGGTGGGACCGATGCCGACGATCACCTTCTTCCCGTCGACCTTTCCGATCTCGGGTACCGCGGCGACCATGGTCGCATTCGCCGCGGCCGATGACAGCCCGCTGGCGCTGAATGCCGTGCTGGGTATCGAACAGGTGACCACAGACCCGGCGTGGATCGTCGACGTGACCGACGCACTCGTCATCGAGAACACCGCTTCACTCGTCATCAAGGTGGTGGTGTCGAACACCGGAAACACGAGCTCAGAGGCCACCACCGTCGGAGTCGAGTTGGTTTCGAACGGAGGCGTTCTCCAGACCAGGGTCCTCGACGTGCCTGCACTGGCTGCGCAATCGACGACCACTCTCTCGACGGACCCGCTCGAGGTCACGCCCGGGGCGCTCTACGAACTGCTCGTTGGCCTGCCGATCGCCGACATCGATCAGAACGACCCATCGCTCGGGCGGAGGTTCGAGTTCCGCATCAACGAGCAGGTCTCCACCACCACGTCCGAGACGACCACCTCTGGCGACGGCTGAGGCTTCGGGCGGCGTCCGCCGGCCCGGTACCATTCACCGCCCCGACGAGGTCAACAACGATGATCGACATCAACCTGCTTCGCACCGACCCCGACCGCATCTCCGAGTCGATGTCTCGGCGCGGAATCGATGTCGACATGTCGAAGCTGGTCGAGCTCGATGAGCGCATCCGCCAGACGATGCACGCCGCGGAGACCGCTCGCGCCGAGCAGAAGGAGGCCGGTCAACGGATCGCCAAGCTCAGCGGGGACGAGAAGGCGCAGGCGATCGCCTCGGTCTCCGACCTCGCAGACCGCTACAAGTCGCTCTCGGCCGAGGCGGATCGTCTCCAGGCCGAGTTCGAAGAGACGTGGATCGCCCTTCCGAATCTGGTCGATCCCACGGCCGCCGACGGCCACACCGACGAGGACAACGTCGAGATCAAGCGGGTCGGTGAGCAGCCCGACTTCGGTTTCCCGATTGCAGCCCACGACGAACTCGGCTCTTC
>CBDTXZ010000204.1:0-5397 GCA_965364515.1 uncultured bacterium | reverse complement strand
GGGACCCGGGTTCGATTCGATCCGGGTCTCGTGCGCTCACTGGTTTCGACTGCGCCCGAGACCTTCATCCAACACGCCCGCAACCCCGCCCGCAGCGTCCAGATCGGGGGCAATGCGACGGTGTTCGCGCCCGCATATGGCTCACCGTTCGTACGTGACCTCGAGAACGGACGGCGGTACGCGTCCCTCGAGGACTTCGAGAACTTCGTGAAGCTCACGTACCTCCACCCCAATCTGCACCACTCCGGTGGGACCGTCTGCGAGCCGGTCGACCGCCCGGTGAACAAGCGACACATCGACATGGTCGCCGCCCATCTCCGACTTTCGGACAAACCCTTCATGGGCTCGGTCACGGCGCAGGAACGAGCCCAGGACACCGTCGACATGGCCCGAATCGTCTTCGGAGAAGACACGGTGGGCGATCAAACCGTCATCATGAGCCTGATCAACGCCAGCTCGCCTCTCAGCTGGGACGCCACGATGCTCGACGCGGCCGAGATCTACGCCGCCAACAACCAGGCGTGCATCTTCACCCCGTTCATCCTGGCCGGAGCGATGAGTCCGGTGACGCCGGCAGCGGTCACCGCGCAGATCCTGGCCGAATCGATGGTCGGCATGGCAGCCGCACAACTGGTCCGTCCGGGATCACCGGTCGTGCTCGGAGCCTTCGTGTCCACGATGGACATGCAGTCCGGCGCACCGACGTTCGGCACGCCGGAGCCTGCGCTGATCATGAGCGCAGTCGGAGAGCTCGCCCGGCGACTCGGAGTGCCGATGCGCACAGGCGGGCATCTGTGCGCCTCGAAGATCGCCGACGCGCAGGCCGCCTATGAATCGGCGGCAGTGATGGGCCCGACCATGGCGGCCGGCACGAACTTCGTGCTCCACTCGGCCGGGTGGCTCGAGGGCGGGCTCACCATCGGATATGAGAAGTTCATGCTGGATGCCGATCAGTTGGGCGCCTACGTCAAGGCCGAGGCCGGGTTCGACCTCTCCGAGAACGCCCAGGGGATGGACGCCTTCCGAGACACCGAACCCGGCAAGCATCATCTGGGCTCGGCCCACACCCTCGCGAACTTCGAGACCGCGTTCTGGAAGAGCGGCCTCTCCGACGCCAACAGCTTCGAACAGTGGGAGGCCGAGGGATCCAAGGACGCGGCGACCCGGGCGTCCGAGGCGTGCAAGCAGATGCTGGCTTCCTACCAGCAGCCATCGCTCCCCGACGAGATCGATGGAGCACTGACCGAGTGGATCGACCGCCGGAAGGCGTCGTTTCCCGATTCGAATGTCTGAGGAGCAGCAGCGATGACATCCATCGATCAAGGCATGAAGCGTCTCCTGGAACACTCGATCTTCGAGCTGATCCCGATGAAGGCGACCTTCGAGAGAGCGCAGACGATGCCGAGCGGCACGAAAGTGAGCGTGACCGCGTCGCCCGCCAAGGGCATGGCCGCCACCGTCGAGCTCACCGAACAACTGGACTCGATCGGGCTGGACGTGGTTCCCCACATCTCGGCCCGGCTCACGAAATCGAAGAGCGAGCTCGCCGAGATCGTCGACCGCCTGGACTCGTTGGGGATCCGGGAGATCTTCGTGGTCGGGGGTGACGCCGACGACCCCGGCGACTTCTTCGATGCCATGGACCTCATTCGTCACCTCGACACACTCGATCACCCGTTCGTCAAGCTCGGGGTGACGGGCTATCCCGAGGGCCACCCCGATATCCCCGACGACGCCCTCATGCAGGCGTTGATCGACAAGCAGCCCTACGCATCGTCGGTCACCACCCAGATGTGCTTCGATCCCGAATCCATCCGATCCTGGATCCTGAGGATCAGGGACGAGGGCGTCGACCTTCCGGTGCTCGTCGGTATTCCCGGCGTCACCGAATTGACCAAGCTGATCGGGATCTCTGCCCGGATCGGCGTCGGAACCTCTCTGAAGTTCCTCTCGAAGAATCGCTCGTTGGCGACCAAGCTCCTGAAGCCATTCGCCCCCGACGACTTGGTCGACTCACTCGCCGAACTCGCGGCGGATCCGGCTCTGGGTCTCGCCGGATTGCACATCTACACCTTCAATCAGATCGAGGCGACCCTCGAGTGGCATCGCCAGAAGTACTCGACGGTCGGTCCATGATGCGGCATCATGTTTCACATCGTGGAACACCGAGCCATAGACTCTGACCGAACGGAGGAGCACGATGGCAACCGTCCAATCCGTCGTCAGGGCGTTCTCGGTCCTCGAAGTGCTGAGCGCGGGACCTGCAGGAGTGAGCGACATCAGCGCACGAACCGACCTCCCCAAGTCGACCGTCTCTCGACTGCTTTCGACACTCGAACGCATCGGTGCAGTGGATCGGCTGATGGAGGGCACGCACTACCGACTCGGATCCGGCCTGATCGAGATCCTCGGAACCTCGGGCGCCCCGAAGACACTCGGGCGAGCCGTCCAGCCCCACCTCGAGCAGTTGGCCGCAAAGTCGGGTGAGGCGGCCGGTCTGGCCGTTCCCGACAGCTATTCGGTCCAATATGTGACCCAGGTGGAGAGCCCCGACCCCGTGCAGGTACGGGACTATTCCGGACTCTCGCTCCCGATGCACGTCGGGCCCAGCGGTCTCGTGATCATGTCACGGTGGCCTCTCGAGCTGCTGCAGCACTACCTCGTGCGACCGCTCGAAGCCTTCACTCCGAACACCGTCACCAACCCGGTCGAGATCATCGAGCGGCTCAAGCTGTTCCGGGCGGCCGGCTACGGCTGGGTCTATGAGGAGTTCGCAGAAGGGATCAACTCCGTCGCGGCACCGCTGGTGGATCGACGCGGATCGCCGATCGGTGCCATCCACATCCACGGACCGGCGTTTCGGTTCCCCGGCCGACGTGATCCTGAGGAGATCGGTTCGATGCTCCTCGAAGAGATCCGTCGGTATTCACTCCGAGCCGAGTCCAGCTGAGCCGTACGGGATTATCGGGTTCTGACGGGTAATCTGCGCCCATGCAGTGCGCATGGTGTCGGCAACCGATGCAATACGTCCACGGCCACGCCGCCTGCGTCGACGGCGGATGCCCGATGTTCGGACTGAACCAGGACGAGTGCTGCTCCGGAGACACAGCGGAGACCTGCCCGGCACCGTCCGCGGCGATCGCCAACCGCCGCGCCAACTGACCGGATCCCCATGACCTCTCGACCATCGCGCCTCACACCCGGACAACGTGGTGTGCTCATCGCCCTCACCGCAGCCATCGTGGTGACGGCCATGGTGCTCGGGACCGTCCTCGCCTCGAGGTCTGATTCCGGCTCGGTCGCAGACACGACGATCGCGGCGACAGTCACTTCTTCGACCACGACGACGACTGCACCTGCGACCACGACGACCGTGCCCGAGACGACCACCACCACCGAAGCCGAGACCACGACGACCGTGCCCGAGACGACCACCACCACCGTCGAGATCAGGGAGTCCTTCGTCCTGCGCCCAGACGGGATCGACCGCCTCTTCTTCGGAGAGGATCCCGAGACGGTGATCTCCGAGCTCACCGAGAGGCTCGGAGACCCGTCGTCGGACACCGAATGGGTCGACCAGGAGAAGCGCTACGACGGGCTCTGTGGGGGGACCGAGGCACGGTTCGTCACCTGGGAGGAGACCCTCCAAGTGTTCTTCACCGATCGCGAGACGGCGTGGGCTCGCGAGGGCACACGGCACTTCGCCTCGTACTCGGTGATCACCGGCGTCGACGATCTCGTCTTCAGGACCGCCAGGGACGTCGGACTCGGGTCGACGGTCGAGGAGATCGCCGAGGCATACGGAGACGACGCCGTCTTCGGCGTCCACCCGTTGTTCGAAACCGAGGTGTTCGAAATCGATCCCCCCGGCGACGGCTATCTGCTCGGGTTCCTGACCGGTCTCGACGACGATGACACCGCCACCGAGATCGTCGGGGGCTTCAGCTGTGGGGAATGAGCCCGACGGACTCTCCGCAGCATCGTGGCTGGTGTGGGCCGGCCGCCCCGACGGCCCCGGCGACCCGCTGAACACCCCGATCGTCACGGCCTCGAACTTCGCCGAAACGGCGTCCTATGCCCGAAGTAGCGGAACGCCCACGTGGGCTTCGTTCGAAACGGTGCTCGGCGGCCTGGAACGCGGGACCGCCGTTGCTTTCTCGACTGGAATGGCCGCTGTCTCCGCGGTGTTCGATCTCGCTCCGATCGGCGGTCACGTCGTGATTGGATCCGATTGCTACCAGGGAGTCACAGCCGTCGTCGCCGCCGGTGTCGCAGCCGGCCGCTGGACGAGCGAGCAACTCGATGTGACCGATACGTCCGCCTGGATCGAAGCCCTCCCTCGAGCGGATCTGGCCTGGTTGGAATCTCCCACGAACCCGCTCTTGCAGATCGCCGATCTCTCGACCATCTGCGCAGCGCCGCGCCTGGGTCTGCTTGCCGTCGACAACACGTTCGCGACGCCACTCAACCAACGTCCGCTCGAGATCGGAGCGGACATCTCGGTTCAATCGGTCACCAAGTTCATCGGCGGGCACTCAGACCTCATGATGGGGGCGGCCACCGTTCGGGACGATGGACTGGCGCGCCGACTCGAGCACAGGCGGAGCCTGGGTGGGGCGACTCCCGGCGCGCTCGAGGCGTTCCTCGCCACCCGCGGCGCCCGGACACTGGCCGTTCGACTCGAGCGAGGACAGCGGACTGCCGAGATGATCGCTCGGCGACTCTCCGAGGACGCCAGAGTCACCGGTGTCCGCCACCCGGCACTGTCATCGCATCCGGGCCACGACCTGGCCGCGACGCAACTCGACGGGTTCGGGGCAATGGTGACGTTCGAGGTGCTCGGCGGAGCCTCTGCCGCCGACGCAGTCTGCACATCGACTCGGCTGATCCGTCACACGACGTCCCTCGGCGGCGTCGAGTCCACGATGGAGCGGCGAGCCGCCATCCTCGGTCAAGAACACCTCCCGGAGGGCCTCATCCGCCTGTCCGTCGGCATCGAAGATCCCGAGGACCTGTGGGCCGATCTGTCACAGGCACTCGGCTAGGTCGTTTCACGTTTCACGCTTCACGTTTCACGTTTCACGCTTCACGTTCCAAATCTCGCGTTTGCTCGACACGTCAAGGGATTGGCGCGGCACGGCGGGCGTTGGGGTTCGAGGGGATTCAGTCCCCTCAACATCCCAGCTCGATCCGGAACCGAACCCACCGTTGCTGCCAGACGGAGCGAACCACACGGCACACCGGGCGTTGGGGTTCGAGGGGATTCAGTCCCCTCAACATCCCAGCTCGATCCGGAACCGAACCCACCGTTGCTGCCAGACGGAGCGAACCACACGGCACACCGGGCGTTGGGGTTCGAGGGGATTCAGTCCCCTCAACATCCCAGCTCGATCCGGA
>CBDTXZ010000203.1:0-5439 GCA_965364515.1 uncultured bacterium | reverse complement strand
CCCGGGTCGGTCGGCCCGCCCGGGTGAACGTGGCCCACGTCCATGCCACCGCGACCAGGGCCAGGCCGAAGCCGGACAACCGGTTGGAGGTGGGCTGGGACTCGAACTGGGCGAGTGCCAGCGACATCGCCAGCGTCACGTAGGGGATCCAGGTGAACACCGAATCCACCCATTGTTCCCACGACGAGGTCGCCGACAGCGGGCCCGACAGGGACGGGCGGTCAGTCTCCATTCGATCGATCACGAGGCTCCTCGCCGGTCATTTTGCCCGAGTGGGCGCACCGGTTGATAGAGCACATGGTCCGTCTGGCACAGAGTCACTCCCAGCGGAAGAACCGGATCGCGACCGCGCCGGCGACGACCGCATAGGCGGCCATGACGGACAGATTGAGAAGGCTCGGCGTGGTCCCGAACCACGAGTCCTGCAGCGCCTGCACCGCAGATCCGAGTGGTGTGAGATCACTGACCAGACGGAGGCCGTCGGACATGATCGTTCGCGGGATCCACACCCCTGCGAAGAACAGCATCGGGAAGTAGAGGCCCATTCCGATCGCCTGTCCGGACACGGACGTCCGTACGAGCGACCCCACCAGCAGCCCGATCGCAAAGATCGATGCGGTCGCCAGGATGAACGAGACGAGGAACCACACCGGGCTCTGGGGGAGTGGCACGTCGAAGAACGCCACAGCCACGACCACCGCCAGCGTCGTGGACACCAGAGCCACCACCCCGTGGACGATCAACTGGGCGGCGAGCAGGCGGACGGGGGGCACCGGGGTCGTGCGCAGCCGGCGCAGGATCCCGAACTGTCGATAGGTGCCGAGTATCGGTGGCAACGTCACCAGTCCGAGCGTGGCGATGCCAAGGGCGAGCACGATCGGACCGTAGATGTCGATGTACCGGTCTCCGCCGAGCTCGGCCACGGGGTCGGTGAAACCGGGGAAGAACAGTCCGAGCGCCCAGAGCATCACCGGAGGGAACACCAACCCGAAGAACAGGGCGATCGGGTCCCTGAGGAACAGTCTGGTTTCGGTCTGGGTGAGCTTCATCGTTGCAGCCATCAGCGGTTCTCCGATCCTGTCTCGACCAGCTCGTCGGAGGTCAGCGCCAGATAGGCGTCTTCGAGGCTGGCCTGTTCGATGCGCAGATCCTCTGCGATCACGTGCTTCTGAGCGAGCAGCGCAGTGACGGAGTGCACCACGTTGCCGGTGCCGGTCACGACGGTCTGCGGTCCCTCGTGGGTCACCGCGATGACCTCCGGCAGACCGGTGAGGGCGGCGTCATCGAGCCAGATCGACGGGCGGAAGCGGAGGCGTCGTTTCGAACCCATCCGCCCGATCAGCCCGGCCGGCGTGTCGATGGCGACGACACGGCCGTGGTCGACCACCATGATGCGGTCGCACAGGCGGTCGGCTTCCTCCATGAAGTGCGTGACGAGCACGACCGTGACGCCGGCCCGCTTGATCTCTTCGATCGTCTCCCAGGTGTCCCGGCGCGCCTGCGGGTCGAGGCCGGTGGTCAACTCGTCGAGGATGGCGATCTCGGGAGATCCGACCAGCGCCAGGGCGACGGCGAGGCGCTGTTTCTGCCCGCCCGAGAGGTCGCCGTATCGCGCCGTCTCCTTCCCGGCCAGCCCGAGCCGCGCGAGGAGATCTCTCCAGTCGGCCGGTTCGCGATAGAACGAGGCGTACAGCTCGAGGGCTTCGTCGACTCGGATCTTGTCCTGTAGCCGGCTCTCCTGGAGTTGTGCGCCGAGTCTCTCGGTGATCTCGTATCTGTCCTTGATCGGGTCGAGGCCGAGAACCCGGATGGTGCCGCCGTCGGGGCGCCTCAGACCTTCGATGGATTCGACGGTCGTGGTCTTCCCCGCTCCGTTCGGCCCGACGATGCCGAAGATCTCGCCCTCGTGGACGTCGAACGAGACACCGTCCACCGCTCGGGCGTCACCGTATGTCTTCACCAGGCCTTCGACTTCTATGACAGGCACGACTGCTCCTTCTCGATCTCTCTACACGGTGAGAGAATCTCGGGCGGGTTGCTATCGCCCGTGCAGCCAGACCTGGTGGCCGACCGGTGGACCCGATCGTCAACCGTTCGGTGGATGCCCAGAACCCGACCCATGGCTGACTAGACCGCGCTCGGCTCCGCGCCGGATGATGTCTCCGTCGACGAGAAGGGATCGAGCATGGCCATCGACACGAAGAGCACACCAGAACTGCGCGCCCAGGAGCGATCAGAGGCATTCACCGGACTCGTCTGGCACGCAGTTGTGTTCGTGCTCCTGAACGCGGGGCTCTGGGCCCTCGACGCCCGGCAGGGTGACGCCTTCGATTGGGCGTTCTGGGTGACGATCTTCACCGGCCTCGCGCTGGTGTTCCACGCAACCTGGTATCTGCTGGAGAAGAGCGGACGACAGAGCCGTCGGTATCAGCGGTTCCTCGACCAGGAGCAGGAGCGGTGAGCGTGCAGACCGCCACCCCGACCACCGATGCCGAGGTGGTCGTCGATCTCCGCGACGGCGACGCGTCTCGGCTTCACTACATCGACCACCTGCGGGCGGCGCTCGTGACTCTGGTCGTGCTCCACCACGTGGCACTCGTCTACGGCGCGAGCGCACCCTTCTACTACGTCGAGCCGCCATTCACCGACGCAACCGGCTTCCGTTGGCTGCTGGTGTTCGTGCTCGCCAACCAGGGTTGGTTCATGGGGGCGTTCTTCCTGCTGGCCGGCTATTTCACGCCGGGAGCGTTCGATCGGAAGGGATCCGGGGCGTTTCTCCGCGACCGGATCGTCAGGCTCGGCATTCCCTTGGCCGTGTACGTGTTCCTGCTCAATCCGCTCGCCGAGTTGGCGGCGTGGCTGATGCCGGAAGATCTCACCGGGCTCACTGGATCTGCGACCTGGACCGACTATCCCGACATGATCGGGCTCGGTCCGCTCTGGTTCGTGGCGATGCTGCTGGTCTTCAGCTTCGGTTACGCCGGCTACAAGAGCCTTGCCGGCGGTTCCGGCAGGACGCCCACACCGATGCCCGGGTACGCAACGATTGGCGTCTTCGCAGCGGTGCTCGCAGGCGTGAGCTACGGGTGGCGGATGGTGGTGCCGCTGGGTGAGTTCGTCTGGCAGTTCCCGACCCTCGCCTACTTGCCTCAGTATCTGAGCTTCTTCATGCTCGGCGCGTTGGCGTATCGCAAGGACTGGCTGGCGACGTTGACTGCCGCCAAGGGAGCGTTCGGTGCGCTGTGTGCAGCTTTGGCAGCGGTGTTCCTCTTCCCGCTGGCGTTCAGCGGCGAGATGTTCTCGTTGGAGGTCACCGAGGCTCTCGACAACGCCATGGGCGACGGGACCTGGCAGTCGGCGGTGTACGCCGCATGGGATTCGATCTTCGCCGTCGGTCTGGTTCTGGCCTCGATCGTCGCCTTCCGAGCCGTGGCCAAACGAAAGAACGCCTTCGGGACGTTCCTGGCGAAGCACAGTTATGCCGTCTACGTCATCCACATCCCCGTCGTGGTGTACGGGGCGTATCTGATGCGTTCGATCGAGCTGGGGGCCATCGCCAAGGCCGGCGTCGTGGCAGCCGTGGTCGTCCCCGTTTGCTTCCTGATCGCCTTCGCCGTGCGAAGCGTTCCTGGGGTGAAGCGAATCCTCTAGGCGTTCGCTTCCGGGAGGCATGCGCAGCGGGAAGGGGACGCTGCGGTCGGATCGAGGCCCGCCCATTCGTGGCGGGCCTCGATCTGCGTCTCGGACGACTGTCCCTCGGCGGGCGTTCAGGAGTAGTGCCCTCCGTGGAGGACCTTCGACTCTGGTGATGTAACTGATGCGTTACCTAGAGTAGGAAGTGTTACATCGGTCCGGCAAGGAGGTCGATATGACGCTCGACATCGAACGCAGACAGCGACAACTCGAAGGTTTCACCGTTGCGGGTCTTGCCGGGCTCTCGCTTGGATCGCTCGCCGGTGGTCTTCGCGAGTTCGGACTCGGAGACTGGATTACCAGCGAGGGGACCCTGGATCGGGTGCTGCTCGGCACCTGGGTGATCGGATTGCTCGTGTTCGGGGCTGCATTCACTGCCCTGTACGTCATCGGTACCCGTCTCGGTCCTCATGAGAGACAGGTGCTCGACGACGAGCTCGCCCGGTTCCTCAGCCGTCAGGCGGCGGTGTTCGCCTTCGTGGTCACGTTCGTGACGGCGGTGGCGTTCACGGCCATTCCTGCGGCTTCGACGCTGTCAGGTCGGGGGGTTGCGATGGTGGTCGTGGGTGTCGCCACCGGAGCCCTCGCCATCGCCCGTCGGCGGGCACCGTGACGAGGAGGAGCGCCGGTCCGGCCCGGGACGAACTGGTCAACCATCTCCTCGAACACCGTGAGGAGGCCGGGTTGACTCAGGCGGCCCTGGCCGAGGCGATCGGGGTGACCCGCAAGACGATCAACACGGTCGAGCGGGGCCACTACGTCCCCTCGACCGTGCTGGCGCTCCGCCTCGCCGACGCGCTGGACACCACCGTGGAAGCGTTGTTCGAGCTACCTCGGTGACGCGGCGTCTCTCGCGCGTCGATCGCGCGGGAGTCACCAACCCGAAGGGGCAGGGGAGTGCCTCAGTTCGCCATGCGGCGCTCTAACTGATCCAACATCGAAACCGCCCCCAGCTCGGACCAGATCTCCCGGGCTTCGTCGGCGGCCTGGTCCCTCATCGGGTCGCTCGACGGGAGCAGCGCCGCCAGCTCGGTGAGCCACTGGGCAGCATCCACGACCAGCCCGTCGCTGCGGAGGCGGGCGGCGGCATCGAGGAGACGCTCGGTGCCGCCCGCCTCACCGCGCTGGACCTCTCGAGCTGCCATCAACGCGTCGATCCAACGGGAGGTCCGTTCGTCGGGTCGAGGATCTTCTTTCAGCTTGGTGAGTGCCGCATCGAGAGCCTCGGCGTCGCCGGCCTGATGAGCGATCAGGGCAATACTCGGGCCCTCGATACCGGTGATCAGCTCGTCTCCGAAGGCCTCGTGCGCATGGGTGATGTGTCCGAGGGCCTCCCCGAACCTTCCTCGCGCCGCCTCGGAGATCGCGGCGTAGATGCGGAAGACCTGCTTTGCCTGGATCGATTCCGTGCGTTCACTGGCTGCGATGCCTTTTCGCATCAACTCGTCGGCGCGTTCGAACTCCCCGCGCATCGACCGGAGGACCATCTCGGTTGTGTCGAGCTGATCGACCGCAAAGCTCGAGACTCCGGTTCGCACGACGGATTCGAGCAGGAAGGCACCCAGGTTGTTCCGCGCACGGAACTCTGCGTCCACCGCGCCGTGCTTGAGTGCCAGATGCATCGCCCCACGGGTCAACGCCACCGATTCGTCGAGGCGATGCGTGTACAGCAGACCCCACGCACGTGTCAGGAGTGCCTGCGCGACCAGGTCCGCCCGTCCGGCCTCCGCTGCGAGTTCGAGCGCT
>CBDTXZ010000202.1:0-5441 GCA_965364515.1 uncultured bacterium | reverse complement strand
CGGAGGGGCCGGGTCGACGGCAACTGCGGCAGGCGGCGGGAGTGTCAGGTCGGCAGGAGTGGTTGGGGTTTCCGTCCGGCTCTCCGGCGCCGTCACCAGGAACACCAAGGCTGCGCCGAGCGCCGCCCCGATCAGGGCGGTGACCAGTCGGCTGGCCCACGGCGACTCCAACACCCGGTCGTGCGGCTCGGACTGCGGCGCCTGCTCCGCCCCAGTGACCTCGATCCGCTCGTGCATGTGGCCATTATGCGGAAGCGTCGGGGTTGTCGTCAGAAACGCAGCGGTTGCTAGCTTGGCGCCGATGGAAGTGCCGGCCGTCTCGTACAACGGACTCACGAAGCGGTTCGCCGAAACGCTCGCCGTCGACGACGTCACCATCGACATTCCGCTCGGTTCGTTCTTCGGGATCGTCGGCCCGAACGGTGCCGGCAAGACCACGATGCTGCGTATGACGACCGGGCTGTTGAAGCCCGACGCCGGCACGGTCAGCATCGCCGGCCGGGACGTGTGGGAGGATCCTGCCACCGCCAAGACTCGTTTCGGCGTCGTGCCGGACAACCCCAGCATGTTCGAGCGCCTGACCGGACGCGAGTTGATCGAGTTCAACGGCATGATGCGAGGCATGGACCCCGACGTGATCGCCCAACGCAGGGAGTCGCTGCTCCGGCTCCTCGACCTGACCGAGGCGGGCGACACCATCGTGGCCGACTACAGCCTCGGGATGACGAAGAAGATCGCCATCGCCTGCGCGCTGCTCCACAACCCATCGGTCCTGTTCCTCGACGAACCGTTCGCCGGGGTCGACCCCGTCGCCCGACAGACACTCGAACAGATCCTGCGTCGTCACATCGCAGGCGGAGGGACCGTCGTGTTCTCGGACCACGCCATGGATGTCGTCGAGCGCCTCTGCGACCGAATCATGGTGATCGACCACGGAAGCGTCCTCGCCACCGGGTCCACCGAGGAGATCACCGGCGGGCGCCGGCTGCAGGACGTGTTCGTCGAGATGGTCGGCGCCCAGATCACCGAGGAAGGGGATCTCGAATGGCTCGGGTCTTCGCCCGACTGAAGTTCCGGCTGATCGTCAACCGACTCAAGCGATCAACGGTCATTCAGGCCTTCGGTTTCCTCGTCTCCTGGCTGCTGGCGATCTCGGCCGGGATCGGGCTGGGGTACGGGTACGGTGCGCTGCTGCGGGCGGTTCGCAACGACCTCGCCGTCTCCGGCGCCGTGTTCAGTCTCACCTTCCTCGCATGGCTCCTCATTCCGATCATCGCCGCCACCCTCGACGACACGATCGAGGCGAGGCAGTTCGAGCTGCTCCCGTTCAACAGCCGGCAGCTGGCATTCGGTCTCACCGTGGCGGCGTTCGTCGGGCCGGGAGCGCTGATGACGATCCTGATGCTCGGGATCGGGCTCGGCGTCGGGTACGGCTTCGGAGGTGTCTGGCCGCTTCAGGTGGTGGCGGCTGCCGCCGGGCTGGGGTTCATGATCGTCATGAGCCGATGGATCACGACGCTCCTGACAGACCTCCTCCGCAGTCGGCGCACCCAGGAGATCGCTGCGCTCACGATCGTCGGGATGCTCACCCTGCCTGGCGTGGCCGGAGCGTTGCTGGTCGCCGAGACCGCCGAGAACGGCGGTCCGACCGGCTTCGACATCGAATCGATCCTCGAGGCGATCGAACCGCTCGGATGGACCCCGCCGGGAGTGTTCGGCGTGCTGGTCGACGCCATCGAACGCGGTGCGCTCGTCGAGATCCTCGTGGCGGTCGTGTACGGACTGGCCGGAATCGCCGTGGCGGGTCTGCTCTTCGCCCGTGCGGTCGACCGGCTTCAGACTCGAGCCGCGATCAACCGCCGTGCCCGCCGGCGGCGCGGTGGCGTGACGGCGCTGTTCCCGAGACGGCTTCCGCTGCCTCGCACTCCGGTTGGCTCCGTCGCCGCCAAGGAACTCAAATACCTGTTCCGAGACTCTCGAGTCAAGGCGCAGCTGATCGGTGGGCTGGTGGCCACCGTCGTCCTGATCGGAACCGGGGGCGCCGCCCTCGCCGAGACCCCATACGCCCCGTTCGCTGCGGCGTTCATCGGCTTCCTCGTCACCGCCTCGGTGATCCCGAACCAGTTCGGGTTCGATGGAGGCTCGTTCTGGGCGTACCAGAGCTCGTCCATTCGGCTGATCGACGTCCTCAGAGGCAAGAACCTCGGATGGGCGACGGTATCGGTGCCGCTCGTGGTGATCGCCGCCGTCGCTGCCGCAGCCCTGTCCGGCGATGCGAGTTACATGGTCGCCGGGATCCTCGCAGGTGTCAGCGTGGCGGCGATGTTCACCGCGGGTGGCAATCTGACTTCCATTCTCGGTGCGTATCCGCTGCCCGAGTCGAACCTGTTCGGCTCCCGCAACGTCTCGGGTACGGCTCTCGTGTTCTCGTTTCTCGGTCTCGGCCTCTCGGGGCTGTTGATCATCCCGATCGCGCTGCTCATCGGAATCCCCGCTTGGCTGAGCGGGCCCTTGCTGGCGACGCTCGGTGCAGTGGGGGCGGCCATCTACGGCCTCGGCGGGTATGCCCTGTCGATGCGGTGGATCAAACGGCTCCTCGACGCTCGCGCCCTCTGGCTCCTCGAGACGATCGACAAGGAACGCTGAGCCTCAACCTTCGAATGCTTCGATGACCTCTCCGAAGCGGCGGACCGGCTCGGGCCCGTCGAGGTCGATCAGCGAGACATAGACGCGGTCGACACCCGAGTCCCTCAACGTGCCGTATCTGATGACCTGTTCTTCGATCGTGCCCGCCGATGTCCGGCTGCGGAAGTCCCGACTGGATCGATTTCCGCGGTGACGTTCCACCAGCGTTGCGACGTGATCACGACTCGAGCCGGTGAGCGTCACGTCGAGCACGGTCACGAGCAGATCCTCGAGGTTTCGCCCGGCGTCTGCACAGTGGGCGGCGAGCACCTCGAGCTTGTGGTCCAGGTCGGGGCCCGTCCTCAGGTTGCAGCCGTCAGCATGTTCGGCGACGATCTTCAGCGTTCGTCGCTCTCCACCGCCGCCGACGATGATCGGAATCCGCGCCTGGACCGGTCGCGGGTACATCCCCGAATCGGCGATATGCAGGACCCTGCCTTCGAACGGCTTTCCGCCGGGTCCCCAGAACCGTCGGAGTGCGCCGATCGTGTCCTCCAGCAGATCGAGCCGTTTGCGGTCGGCCGGAAACTCGATGCCACGTTCCGTCTGCTCGGCGGCGAACCAACCGGCACCCAGCCCGCAGTCCATTCGACCGCCGGAGAGATGGTCGAGCGTTGCGATCATCTTGGCGAGCACTGCGGCGGGCCGAAGGGTCACGTTGCTCACCAGCACTCCGAGCCTCAGCAGGTCGGTGACCGACGCCGCTTGTGCGAGGGTGATATAAGGGTCGGCGACGTCGTCCCATGCAGGGCCGACCTGCGGGATCTGAATGAGATGATCCATCACGGAGAGCCCCGAGAACCCCGACTCCTCGGCAGCGGCGAACACGTCGATGAGGTCTGCGGGAGACTCCAGCCGCTGCAGCGCCGAGATGTGGAGATGGAACTCCAGCCCTCCGCGAGGAGGGTCCGAGGTCGTGTCCTGCGTCGACATCACATCCGCGATGGGCTCCGACAACACGGTGATGGTGTCCGGCGCCATGGTCGGCCACCCCGACTCCTCGAGCCCGGCCGCAACGGCGGCGAAGCGCTTGAACTGCCGCCGCAGCACCTTGACGGGGACGCTGCGATCCCGAGCCTGGTTGCGCTGCCGGCACGTTTCCGGTGGCGTGTCGAAGATCACGGCGATCGGCTCGACTCCGGACCGGGCAGCGGCCTCGGCCAGCCGACCTCTGAGCGCGTCGTCGAAACCGAGTGTGTCCACCACGGTCATCAGCCCGCGTTCGAGCCTGGCCCGGGCAATACGCTCGAGAACGTCGAAGGCGGCCGGGCTGGCCTCGAGGTCGTTCGGGCCCGAGCCCACGATGGATCGCAAGTGGTCCGACGACACGATCTCCACATCTCGGAAGTGCGCTTCTGCCCACGTCGTCTTGCCCGAGCCGGATGGTCCGACGAGCCAGACGAATGATGGGTCGGGAACGATGCTCACGGATCGCACACTAGAACGCGAAAGAAGCCCCCGGATGAGGAGGGCTTCCTTCGGTGGTCAGAGACGGCGTCGATCCGTCGACCTCCGCTTTTTCAGAGCGGCGCTCTACCAACTGAGCTATCTGACCAAACACCTCAACACAGTGTGTGGAGAGGTGGCGGGGACGACGGGATTTGAACCCGCGACCTCCGGCTTGACAGGCCGGCGTGAACTCCAGGCTTCACCACGCCCCCAGGGGGTCACGGTTCGCGAACGAACCGGCATCGGCAGTATAGGGATCCCACCGCACCGGACAACTTGACGGCAGGAACTTGAACGATGCGCGTTGGCGCGGTACGAGATGCCGCCCCTCTGCGACTGAATGGGCCGAAAGTCCCTGGTTGCCCGGTCGCGATGGTGGTCCGATCGGGGAATGAGACCCGCACCGCTGACACTGGCGGGGGTCCTCCTCGTTTGCATCGTCTCTGCATGCGGCTCGTCAGTGGACGAGTCCGCTGCGGAACCCAATGCCGTGATGGTGAACGAGGGCTCGTGGTATTCGCGACAAGCGTGGCCTCATGACGGCAACCCCCACGAGAGCGACACGTTCGTCGTATACAGCGACGGGGCAAGCCCGGCGGCACGGCGCGAAGCGGCTGATGTTGCCGAGGAGATCTGGTCGGAGCTCCTCGATGACTTCGATGTCGAAAGCGGCATGCTCCAGTTCCCACCTGATCAGGACAAGATCGACATCTATGCGTACAAGAACTATTACCCCGAAGCGTGGGGCATGCGGGCCTACTACGCAGGTGTGATCATGTGGTCGCCGGACCACGAGCATCGGTCCACCAGCGTCGCTGACTACGGGCCGGTCTTGCGCCACGAGTTGGTGCACGTCCTCGAGTCTCTGCTTCGCGGGCGAGGGTTCAGTGCGGGCGAGATGACAGATGATTGGTTCAGCGAAGGTCTTGCTGAGGCGATCGCAGGCGGTACGGCCGGGGGAGCTATCCGCGACTCACGCCAGTTCGACGTTCTCACTGCCAAGTACGGGGCGGTGAGCCCGGTCTCGATGAAGAGACCCCGCCGGGCCAGCGTCCCGCTGGAGGGCTACCACTACGACTATCCGATGTACCAGCTGGCCGTGGAGTACCTCCTGTCCGACCACGGGCCAGCCAGCACTCTTGTGGACGCACGAAACCTGTTCACCGAAATGCGGGACGGTTCCTCGTTCAAAGAGGCCTTCGACGACACGATGGGAATCGAGCTGGACACGTACGACCAGCGGTTCTTCGATCTGATGGATGGGTATCTGCCCGAGTACCGCAACCCTCTCTTCAGCCCCGCCGGAT
>CBDTXZ010000201.1:0-5443 GCA_965364515.1 uncultured bacterium | reverse complement strand
TCGAGCAGCGAATCGAGCTGATCCCCGGTGAGCTGAGCGATCCGATCCGCAGAGAGAGCTTGCATCTACGGGTCAACCTACCGACCACCTATGACAGAAAAAGCACTGTCAGAACTGATGAATCAAGCGATTCGTGAGTATCGGAGAGCCTGCCGTCGGGCTCCGGGTTGCAGCTGGGATCCGCCAGTTGGACAAGGGTCGACTGAGCTCTCGAATGTCGTTTGCAAACCCCAGGCGCCTCCCGCAAGCCAGATCGCCTTCCGGGTGGTACGTTCGTTCGGGACCCGCTCTACGGGCCCAACCGGACCGAGGAGGCAGGGCAATGGATGACGGCGTGCGGGCGAAGACAGCGAGCGAACTCACCGAGGCGCAGGGCACCCCAGGCATCAAGCGGATGACCGCGTTCGAGGGTGACGACCACTGGTTCGGCCACGCCGAGGCAGCGGCCAACACGATGTCCGGCTGGCACCATCACGGTGAGCACACGACTGTGGGTTACATCGTGAAGGGTCGAATCCGCCTCGAGTACGGGCCGGGCGGAAGCCAAAGTGCCGAAGTCGGTCCTGGGGAGTACTTCACCGTGCCGCCGGGTGCGATCCATCGAGAGGGGAACTCCTCCGACGAAGTCGCCGAGGCGATCGTCGTGCGTTTCGGAGAGGGACCAACCGTATTCCCGGTAGACGGCCCGGACCCCGCCTGAACGCGAGCGGCCCGGCTGAAGCTCGACGTCCGCGAACGCACAGCGCGAACCACTCGAACGACGACAGAAGGCGGGATCGACTCACCTAGCTCCACCGGTGGCGATCGCTCCTCGCCGCGTCGCTCAGTCAGGCGTTCGGTAACCTCCGGAACCGTTTGAACCGCTTCATACTCACGCTCAGTTGCCCGGACCGTCCCGGAATCGTCCACGCCGTCTCGGGCGCCCTCCTCGAAGTCGGAGGGAACATCCTCGAGAACGCCCAGTTCGATGATCTCGAGAGCGGGCTCTTCACGCTGCGAACGCGTTTCGAGACCGAACGCCCCATCGACCAGGTGCGTCCCGTCCTCGACTCGATCGCCGCAGACCTCGACGCAACCTACCGACTCAGAGCTGAGAGCGACCGCCCACGCATGCTCGTGATGGTGTCCAAATACGACCACTGCCTCATCGACCTGCTCTACCGCCAGAGCACCGATGAGCTGCCGGTCGAGATCCCGCTCATCGTCTCCAACCACACCGACACCGCACACCATGCGGCCCGATACGGCATCCGCTTCGAACACCTGCCCATCAGGGCGGACATCAAGGCTCAGCAGGAGCGACGACTGCTCGACCTCATCGAGACCGAGCGGATCGACTTCGTCGTACTCGCCCGCTACATGCAGATCCTGTCCCCCGAATTCTGTGACGCTTTGCCCGGTCGGATCATCAACATCCATCACTCCTTCCTGCCGGGTTTCAAGGGTGCGCGCCCCTATCACCAGGCGCACGCCCGAGGAGTGAAGCTCATCGGGGCAACCGCCCACTACGTCACTTCCGACCTCGACGAGGGCCCGATCATCGAACAGGATGTCGAGAGAGTCGATCACTCCATGACACCTGAGCGGATGACGGTGATCGGCCAGGACATCGAGCGGCGGGTCCTCGCCAGAGCGGTGAAGTACCACGCCGAAGATCGAGTGCTACTGGTTGGCACTCGGACCGTCGTCTTCACCTGACGAGCGGCAACGGGTTCACTCGACGATCCCCGCCGGCGAGGGAGGACCCGGTCCTCGGGGTGCGTCGATTGTCAGGGCAATCGACATCGGCGAAATCCACCCGGCCAGTTCTCTTACTGAGCTGACCACTGGTTGTTGGTAGGCGGGCGGCTTCCGTCGATCACCGGTCGTGGACGGCTGGATCTCCTCGTTCAGCGAGGACTGACACCGAGCTTGTCCGTTGGAGGGGAGGTCGGCAACGGCCTCCCCTCCGACGTTCATGCCGAGTGCGAGCGGAGGTGGGCCTTCATTCCCTGCGGCGCACGCGAGAGCTTCCCGCATTCGGGACAGGTGAGTGCCTCGGCTCCGTAGCGCTCGAGCGCCTCTTCTTGAGTCAAGTCGGCCCTCGAGGTCTTGCGTCGTTTGGAGCTCTTCCGCCGGCCACTCGGCTTCGGTTTGACCGAGCCATTCGGGGCACTGCCCAGGGCAGCCAACGCTGCATCGATCTGGTCCATCTGGGCTTGCAGTGAGGCGCGCTCGGCCTCCAGCGCACGTTTGGCCTGCTCAAGCGACATGTTTGACTCCCATCGTCAAACGTGACGCTAACAAGCAGGTGGAGTTTGCACCCGTGGAACCTGCATGTTTGTCAAGCCGATCGGTACGAACTCGGATCCCGAAACACACCGGTGGAGGCTCGAGACAGATGCCTCATCAGGCAGCAACCGTCACGGTGATCCTCATTCCGGCGGCGTAGTGGCCTGGCTGATGACAGCCGATGAGAAGCTCGCCAGGCTCTGTGAAGTGCCACGTCGTCTCCTTGGTCTCACCAGGAGCAATGGCGAATGCGTTCGCCTCGTCATGCATCATGTCGCCACCCATTTCGGCCATCTCTGCTTCGTGCTCATCCTGCATCGCGTCGGTTCCGAGTGTGAAGTCGTGCGGGATCGCACCCGAGTTGGTGACTCGGAACGTGACGGTCTCACCCGCGACGATCTCGATCGAGGCGGGCTCGTATTCGATGTCTTTGGCAGTGATCTCGATCACTCGATCCGCTTCGTCCGCGGAGGCGGGCTCACCGAACGCGAACTCTTCGTGCCCGGCTTCGTCCATTTGCTCATCGCCGTCCATGTGCTCGGCACCATCGATCGTGGAATCCTCCACGAGGACCGGTTCATCGGCTGCACAGGCCGCAGCCAAGAGCGCAATCAAGGCGAACGCAATCAGGACCGATCGCGGTGCTCTCGTAGTCTGCATGGGTTCTTTTCCTTTCGTTGTAGGGGCTGGTACCCGGATTGCGGCGCCCTCTACAAACGGAGGATCGAGAGTGCCGTGAGGAGCGCTCGATTTGCGGGCCGGTCAGCCTCGGGCAATGGGTTCGAAGAAGCGACTTCTGACCCGCCAGACAACCCGGCGATGCCACAGACTTCGAGCGTCGGCGCTGCCGGCACGTCGGGGGCATCGAGGTCGCACATGCTGTGGATGAAGGACGACTCGACAGAGGACAAGACGTCGGCGAGACCATCGTGGCCTCCGGATCCTGCATGCTCCTCGTAAGTGAAGGCGGGTTCCAGGCAGTGCACCGACAGGACTCCAATGACCGCGAACACCACGGCTGCGGTCGACGCCCATCGCGGATACTCGCTCGCCGACGTCATGATCCGACACTATCGCACCGGGGCAAGGCCGTCAGCCGAGTTCCTCTCCGAAGAGCAACTCCGTCGAATTGAACCGATCCGGCGCCGTCGGCGTATCCAGTTGTGAAGTTGCCTCCGACGAAAGGACTTCGCACATGCGCCGTTTCATCCTCTCAGCCCTCCTGGCAGGGCTCCTCGTTCTCGGGGTCGCCCCTGCGGCGTCGGCCCACGTTCACGGGATCACGCCCCTCCTCGAACTCGACTGCAAGGTCGACAACTCCGTCACGGGCGCCAATCGTGTGAACACGACGCCCGCGTCCGCTACGAACGGCGGCCCGATCGCCCGCCTCATACCGGCGGCGGTGGGCAAGGCTCCGCTCGGATTCGGCGACGGTGGGTTCGGCGCCGCCAACGACGACGTCTGCGAAGACTAGGGAAGCGCCGATCCGGGACGGGAGCCCCGCCCTGCCGCTCTCGTCCCGGATCGGTTCCCGCGCCACCCCCAACTCTCCGAGAGTCGAAGGGTTGGCGAACAAACCAACGGGTGGGACGCGCCCGTCACTCGGACTCGCCGCTGTTGGCACCCACCGTGTACTCCTCGATGCCATCGGAGCGATCACACCATCTGCAGACGATCGACTCGATCTGCTGTTCGAGAATGTCCTCTGACTCGATCTGCAGGTCACCACCGAGGGTGTAGTGGTGGAACTGCTTGCGACGAACCGAATCCACGACGTCGAATCTCGTCCTGTTTCCGCAGTGTCGGCATCGATACGCCATCCCGGGATCGTACAGCCGCGCGGTGTCATCGGGAGACGATCAGCCCTCTGCCAACTCGCTGTAGTCGGCTGCGGTGACCGGCTCCACCGAGAGTGCGCCGGACGCCGTCGGGACGTCGGTCCGCACGCCCTGCAGTTCGAACGTCACGGCGTCGACCCCGTCGACCCTCGTCGCGGTGAGGACGAGTTGCGCAACGGCGAGGATCTCCTGGGAACCGCCGACTGCGGCGAAGTCGTCGCTCAGATCGATGGTCGCAACCGATCCGTCCACTCGGACGTCGATCAACCTCGTCCCGGCCGGGATGGAGGTGCCAAGCCCAGAACGATCCTCGGGGTCGGTGGCACCGGCAATCAGCACCTCGATGACGTCCACGAGCGATGCGGGCGTTCGGAGGTTCCGCGTGACATGGAGCAACCGGTCGTCACGGACGAGGAAGATCGAGACCGCTTCCAATTCGACGCCGGTCGCCTCCTCGAAAGCGCCAGGCACCGTGAGGTCTACCGACACCGGCCGTGGCTCCGCGTCGAGAGGAATGCCACAGGCCGAGAGGAGTAGGGCGAGCAACAGGACGCGGGTCGTCATGCCGTTTCGGCCTCCAACTCGACCACGAATCGGGCGCCGCCGCCAGGACGCTCCTCGACCCAGATCCGCCCCCCGAGGAGAGCGGCGTTCTCCGCCGCCAACGAGAGCCCGAGACCACTTCCGGCGACACTCCCGGAACGATAGGTGGACGATCCCCGCGAGAACCGCTCGAAGATCCGGTCACGCTCCGCCTCCGGTACACCCGGGCCCTCGTCCTCGACCGAGATCGTCACCGAGCCCGGGGCGGATCTGACTGCGAGCTTCGACACCCCGCCGCCATGTGTGTCGGCGTTCTCGATCAGGTTTGCGATGATCCGTTCGAGGCGTCGCTCGTCGGCCTTGACCAGCGCACGTGTTGCTCCGTGATCGAAATCCGCAGTGACATCGTGTCGGTGCAACCGCTTGAGGATCGCACCGACGACGGCGGGAACGGGGTGCAACTCGAGATCGGCAGTCACGACACCGGCATCGTGTTTCGCCATCTCGGTCAGGTCCGACACCGTGTGCTGCAGTCGTCGCACGTCACCACTCAGGATCTCGAGGGCTTCTCTTCCCGCTTCGGAGAGCTCGGGCCGCCGGCCCTCGATCACCGCCAGCGAAGTCACCAGGCTGGTGATCGGCGTTCGGAGCTCGTGCGCCACGTCCGAGGCGAACCGAGCTTCTCGAGCGATTCGTGCCTCGAGTGTGTCGGCCATTCGATTGAACGCACCCGACAACACCGTCAGGTCGCGGTCGAGCTGCTCGTCCAAACGGGTCGCGAGCTCGCCGTC
>CBDTXZ010000200.1:0-5452 GCA_965364515.1 uncultured bacterium | reverse complement strand
GCCACGTAGCTGCAGCGCGCCCACTCAGACAGGATCCGCTGATGTCGATGCGGGCCGCCACGAGCGGGCCGAGGCTCCCCGGCACGCCGTTGCGATCCAGTTCAGATGCGCGGCGGTCCTTGGATGACGCGTCGGCGGAGTTCGTCGGTGTTCCACGGTTCCGAGAAGCCCTCGTCGTACCGGTAGGGAGCGATCGCTTCGAGCCACCACGTTGCGCCGGCATCCGCAAAGGATCCGACGATGTGGGCCGCCTTTCCCGCGTCGTCCCCCGGGGTCACACCCGAGTACACCACGTCGAAAGGACCGGCAGATTCACGGTGCGATGAGATGTAGTCGACACAGGCTCGCAATGCGTCTGGCTCGCTCTCGCCCTCGGACAGCCGGAGCAACGGCATCACACCGTCCCAGCGGGCGGCTCTTCGCATCGGCCTGGTGTTGGGCCAGACACCCCCGACCCAGATGGGTATACGAGGTTGCTGGACGGGAGTCGGGACGAACCGGGCACCCTCGATCCTGTAGTGCTCACCACGATGTTTCACGCGTTCGCCCGTCCAGAGGCTCGTTATCACGTCGAGCGCCTCATCGAGCATCGCTCCGCGCTCTCGGTGAATGGGGTTCTCGCCCATGTCGTCGAACTCCAGCGCACCCTCGCCGCTTCCGACCCCGAACACGAAGCGACCTCCCGACAGCCGGTCGACCGTCGTCGTTTCGCGTGCCAGTTTCTGTGGACGCCTCCTCGGCACAGGCGTGACGGTCGTCCCGACCGTGATCGTGGTGGTTGCCTGTGCCACTGCGCCAAGCGCAACCCACGGGTCGACCATCGTGTTCTCGAATCCGCCGATGTGATCCCAGATGAAGAAGCCGTCCCAGCCACTCGCCTCCGCGTCGGCAGCGAGGGACACCATGACGGCAGGATCACCCCACGCGCCGAAGTTGGGAAGATAGAGGCCCGTTTTCATCCCCCCACCCTATTGCACTGGCGCGAGAGTCGATGTGGCCACCTGAGACGGGGCACTCCATGACCGGATCTCGGCTCGAGGCGACCGCCGCACGTGGTCGGCTCCGCCCGTGCACCTACCGGAACGCGCGACGAAGGAACGCCGCCATCTGACCACGGAGCACAGGATCGTCGGGACAGAACCGAGTGTGGTCCAACACGTCGCAGCCCCTCGTAACTCCGGCAGCTGCCAGCGCACCGATGTCCGCCTCGAACACCGAGCCCGCTGCGTCCAGGAACTCCGAGTCCGCCGGCGGCAGATCCAGCGCCCTGACCAGGAACGCCGCCATCTCGGCACGCCTGACCGGGTCGTCCGGACAGAACCGGCTCGGGTCGGTGATGTCACAGCCTCTGGTGATCCCCGCCGTGTACAGCGCGGCGACCTCGACCTCGAAACCCGAGCCGGAGGTGTCGGTGAACGGCGCCTCGCCCGCCGGCAGCTCCAACGCCCGCACCAGGAACGCCGCCATCTGACCCCGGGTCACTCGATCGTCCGGGCAGAACTCGTCGTTCCACGGGGCGTTGCACCCTCGTGTCACGTCCTCGCCGGCGAGCCAGGCCACGTCCTCGGCGAAGACGTGGCCGTCGCCGACGTCCCAGAAACCCGATCCTGGGAGCGCCTCTGGCGGAGGAGCCGCTGCGCCGGCGCGAAGCCCACCATCCTCGGGGTAGGCACCCTCGGTGAAGTCGCTCGAGATGTTCCACGCCATCCACCCCAGCCCGAGGTCGTCCATCGCGTCGATCTGGGCGAAGACCTCGCTCGAGGTGTACCAGAAGTCCTGGATCCAGGGTCGCAGCACCACCGTCGAGCTCTCCATTCGGTCCAGGGCGTCCTGGCTGGCGTACGTGACCACCTCCCGGGGGTGGTCGTTGGGCACGCCGAACCCGTACCACCCGCTCGAGTAGTGACTCGGGTAGATCATGGGAGACACGACGTCGGCGGCCCCGATGATCGATTCGAAATGCTGGCCGATCCCGCCCTCGGTCGGGGTGTTCGTGATCCATCCGAAGATGTCGGCGCCGGTGGCGCAGCCCTGCGGAAGCAGCCTCGATCTCGCATCTGAGAGGAACGCCGTGATGGTCTCCTGGCGCGACGCCGCGTCGGCCGGGCCGTCGAATCGTGAATACTCGCCGCCTCCGTCGGGGAACCGGACGTAGTCGAACTGGACCTCGTCGACGCCGGCGGCGCACGCCTCCAGTGCCAGAGCCATCGCATAGGCTCGCGGAGCCGGGTCGGTCGGGTCGAGGAACACCTGCCCGTTCTTGTTGAGCGGTCCGCCGGTACGGGTGTCGACGACGGCCCATGCCGGCCGCGCCCAGCCGGCGATCGGATCCTGGAACGAGACGATCCGCGTGATCACATAGAGCCCCGCTTCGTGGGCCCGGGCAACACGCTCCTCCAGGTCGAACGTGGGATTCGCCTGGGCTCCCATGGCCGCCACATCCGACACTGCCGAGCGGTGATAGATCAGCCCGTTCTCGTTCCGAATGTCGATCACGAGCGCGTTCACCGCCGAGCTCTCGGCCAGCCGCAGCATCTCGGCGAACCCGGCTTCGGAGGCTGCCACCCAACCGGCGACGTGGAGAGCTCGCACCATTCGAGGCGCCAGACGGAACGTGAAGCCGGTGGTGCCGTCCCACGCGACGGTTCTGGGCTCGTACGCCGGCCGGTCGATCGTCAACGAGCCGAGCGGGAACGCCCCGAGAAGGAACCTGCCGTCGGTACCGGTGGTGGCAGTGATCCCCCCTCCTCGCACGACCGCTCCCTCCAGGGGATCGCCGTCGAGGTCGAGAACCCTCCCCGTGACCAGCGTCTGGGCCTCGACGTCCGAAGCGCCACCTGCCAGGCCGAGGAGCATTGCGACGACGACGCTTCCGACAACGAAACGATGCACGCATTCAGTATGGCGGCTCGGGTCGGATTCGGAACCAGTCGACAGGAGCGAGGACGTTCGGCCCGTCTCCGGCTCGGTAGCGTTGCTCCGATGACCGAACGCCAACCGAGCCGGGCCCGTGTGGTCGTGATTGGAGGCGGCATCATCGGTGTCAGCGTCGCATACCACCTCGCCGAACTCGGCTGGAGCGATGTCGTCGTCTGCGAGCGGGACCGCCTCACGTCGGGCACAACCTGGCATGCGGCGGGCCTGATGGTCACGTTCGGATCGATGTCGTCGACGTCGACCGAGATGCGCCTGTACACCCGCGACCTGTACGCCCGGCTCGAGGCAGAGACCGGGCTGGCGACCGGTTTCAAACCGGTTGGCTTCATCGAACTTGCAGCCGACGCAGATCGCCTCGAGGAGTATCGACGGGTCAGCGCCTTCAATCGCCATCTCGGCGTCGATGTCCACGAGATCTCTCCCGCCGAGGTCGCCGAGCGGTTCCCGCTCGCCCGCACCGACGACCTCCTGGCTGGTTTCCACGTGCCCGGCGATGGACGGGTCAACCCGGTGGACGCCACCATGTCGCTCGCTGCGGGCGCCCGTCAACGTGGTGTGATGATCCTCCAGTCGACCCCCGTCACCGAATTGCTCACGGAACGAGGGACCGTCACCGGCGTCCGCACCCCGCACGGCGACATCGAGGCCGAGTACGTCGTCAATTGCGCCGGCATGTGGTCACGCCAACTCGGCGAGGACCATGGCGTCGCCATCCCACTCCAGGCGGCCGAGCACTACTACCTCATCACCGACGAGATCCCCGGCCTCGACCCGTCCTGGCCCGTCATCGAAGACCCGTCGTCATACGGGTACTACCGGGAGGAGGGCGGGGGGCTGATGATCGGGCTCTTCGAGCCCGAATGCGCCCCGTGGAACGTCGATGCGATCCCGGACTCCTTCTCGTTCGGAACGATCCAACCCGATTGGGATCGGATGGGCCGGTATCTCGAGAAGGCGATGGGTCGGGTCCCCGTGAGCCAAGCGACCGGGATCCGCACGTTCTTCTGCGGACCGGAGAGCTTCACACCGGACCTCTCCCCCGTGGTCGGCGAGTCACCCGAGCTTCGCAACTACTTCGTCGCGGCGGGCCTCAACTCGATCGGCATCCTCACGGCCGGCGGGCTCGGGAGATTGGTCGCCCGATGGATCGTCGACGGTCGACCAGACACCGACGTCACCGGCATCAACATCGACCGCCTCCATCCGTTCCAGCTCGACCCCGAGTACCGGCGGCGCCGGACGGTCGAGTCGCTCGGCATGGTGTACCGATGCCACTACCCGAACCGGACGATGCGGACCGCACGGAACATCAAGCTGTCACCGCTCCACCACCGGCTCGCCGGGCGAGGTGCATACTTCCGTGAAGTGAGCGGGTGGGAAGGCGCCGACTGGTTTGCGCCGGCCGGAGTCGAGCCCTCCGTCGACCGGCTCTCGTGGGGCAGGGAGAACTGGTTTCCCTACTGGCGGTCGGAGCACGAGGCGATCAGGACCGGAGTGGGGCTGATGGACATGTCGTTCATGTCGAAGTTCCTCGTCGAGGGTCGCGGTGCCGGCCCCCTGCTGGAGCAGCTCTCCGCCAACCGTGTCGACGGCGAACCGAACACCATCACCTACACCCAATGGCTCAACGACGGCGGCACCATCGAAGCCGACCTGACCGTGACGAAGCTCGATGCAGATCGATTCTGGGTCGTTGCGAGTGATACGGCCCAACGCCACGTCGACACCTGGATGCGCCGGCACGCTGCGACCTCGGATGGCATCGCGATCACCGACCTCTCCTCGGCATACGCCCAGGTCAACCTGCACGGCCCCAGATCGCGCGAGCTCCTGGCAACGGTGACCGACACCGACCTGTCGAACGAAGCGTTCCCATTCCGAGCGGCACGAGAGATCCGGATCGCCGGCGTGACAGTGCTGTGCATCCGGATCACCTACGTCGGTGAGCTCGGCTATGAGCTGTACGTGCAGGCCGACGATGCCGTGGACGTGTATGACGCCCTGGTCGTCGCCGGGCGCCCACTCGGCCTGCGGCACGCCGGTCTCAAGGCGCTCGGCAGTCTGAGAATGGAAAAGGGCTATCGGGACTACGGGCACGACATCGACAACACCGACGACCCGTACGAGGCCGGCCTCGGCTTTGCCGTCGCCCTCGGAAAGGCTGGAGGCTTCATCGGTCGGGATGCGCTTCTGGCTCGCAGGGATGATGAGCCTTCCACCCGGCGGCTCGCCCAGATCCTGCTCACCGACCCCGACCCACTGATGTTCCATGGCGAGATCGTGTACCGGGACGGATCGACCGTGGGATACGTTCGGGCGGCGTCGTACGGATTCACGCTCGGCGGCGCCGTCGGATTGGTCATGATCGAGGCAGACCACCCCATCACGGCGAGCTTCATCTCAGATGGCGAATGGCAGGTCGACATCGCCGGACGCCATCACGACGCCATCGCCTCGCTTGCTCCCCTCTACGACCCTCGAAACGAACGGACGCACATGTGATCACCGGCCGGCT
>CBDTXZ010000199.1:0-5467 GCA_965364515.1 uncultured bacterium | reverse complement strand
CGTCCAGCTCGGAGAGCAGTTGGGGGACGATGGTGGATTCGACGTCGCTCGAGATTCCGGTGCCACGGGTTCGGAACAGCGAGTCCATCTCGTCGAAGAACACGATCACGGGCACGCCCTCGTCCGACTTCTCCTTCGCTCGCTGAAAGATCAGCCGGATCTGGCGCTCGGTCTCGCCGACCCATTTGTTGAGCAGCTCGGGGCCCTTGATGTTGAGGAAATACGAGCGGGCATCGGGTCGGCCGGTGCGCTCTGCCACGGCCTTCGCCAGGCTGTTGGCGACCGCCTTGGCGATGAGGGTCTTCCCGCATCCGGGCGGTCCGTACAGGAGGATGCCCTTGGGCGGCTCGAGACCGTATTCACCGAACAGGTCCTTGTGGACGTAGGGAAGCTCGACGGCGTCGCGGATCTCTTCGATCTGATCGATGAGCCCGCCGACCTGGTCGTAGGTGATGTCGGGGACCTCCTCGAGCACGAGCTCCTCGACTTCTGGGCGGTGGAGCTTCTCGAAGACCATGCCGGAGCGGTTGTCGAGGCGGAGGTGGTCGCCGATCCGCACAGGGGTGTCGGCGAGTGAGTCGGCGAGCGAGACGACCTGTTCGTCGTCGCCACGCAACATGACGAGGAGACGGCCGTCGGCGAGCTTGTCGCGCACCCTCACGACCTCGCCCTTCAAGAGGAAATCCCTGGTGTCGATGATCGTCGACGACTCGTTGAGAAGCACCTCTTGGCCGACCTGGAGCTTCTTGACCTCGATGGTCGGCTGGGCCGCGACACGGAGCTTGCGGTTGCCGGTCATGATGTCGACCGAGCCGTCGGCGTTGACGCCGAGGACGGTCCCGAAGTTGTTCGGCGGGTTGGTGAGCTTCTCGACCTCGGCTCGGAGGACGCTGAGCTGCTCACGGGCCTCCTCGAGGACGGTGCTGAGCTTCTCGTTCTGAGCGAGGCTGCGATCGAGGTGTGCGGAGGTGTCGGCGAGCCGACGTTCGAGGTCGGCGATCGTCCGAGGAGCGTCGGAGAGCCGCGAGCGGAGCGCATCGACCTCGTGCTGGAGCGTCGCGAGTTGACGCCGCAGAGTGTCTGGGTCGTTGCTTCCGAACACCGGATCCGACATGTCCCGATCCCTCCTGGCTGGGTCTCGTCTCTCGAAAAGTATACGACTCTCTCGTGTTACCGATCGGCACCTGTCTTCGGCGCAAACCGCGTCGAAGTTGAGCCACGCGCTCGAGCGTCCGTCCCCTCTGCGACGTGAGTACGGCTTGACGACGCTCCAGCGATACACTGCTGAGGCCTTCACAACAGGAGTTGAACTCGCCATGAAAGTCTGGATCGATCAGGACCTCTGCACGGGTGACGGTCTCTGCGAGGAGATCGCACCGGACGTGTTCGTGCTCCTCGACGACGGCCTCGCCTACGTCCGGGAAGGCGACAAGATCTTCGCCGAGGAGAAGGGCAACCCCCAGGGGGCCCAGGGCCTCGCCGTGGTGCCCGCCGGCCAGGAGGACATCACCATCGAGTCCGCCGAAGAGTGCCCCGGAGAGTGCATCTTCATCGAGCCGTAGGCCGCGCCTTCGGCGACTACCGGCTACCAGCCACCAGCAACCGGCTTGCGGCCGGTGCCCTGAACGTCGACTCCTCGAAGCGATCCCCTTCGCTCACTTCTCTCTGCAAGCCTTCATGGCTGGGAGCTGGGAGCTGGGAGCCGACAGCGGCGAGGGCGCCAGCCCGAGCTAATCGCAGCGGCGGGCGGTGATGACGAAGCCGGTGTGGCCGATCATCTGATGATTGGGGCGAACCGACCGCCCCGAGACGTTCCAGGTTCGGTGCAGTGTCTCGAAGACATCGACTTCGATGAACTTGCCTGACTCCTCGAGGGCGTCGACGAGTTGCTGGATCTGAGGCACCGTCGGGATGTAGGCGCAGAACACCGCTCCCCCTGGCTGATGCTCGGCGGCGACTGCAACGGCGTGCCACGGTTCGGGCAGGTCGAGCACGATCCGTTCGGGCTCGACCTCTGCGATCACGTCTTCCACATCACCGATTCGCATGTCGAGGTTCTCGGGGATCTCTCCGAACCAGCGCTTGATGGTCTTGCGGGCGGTCTTCTGGTGGTCTTCACGCCTCTCGACCGTCACCACTCTCCCCGTCGGACCGACCGTTCGGACGAGTGCCGTGGTGAGCGCCCCGGACCCCGTGCCGGCTTCCAGCACGGTCATGCCGGAAGCGATGTCGGCCCAGGCGATGATGGGCCCGATGTCCTTGGGGTACACGACTTGGGCACCGCGGGGCATCTTGAGGATGTAATCGGCGAGTCTCGGGCGGATGAGCTTCATCTCGTGCCCGCTGGAGGTGAGCACCGTGGTGCCGTCTTCACGGCCGATCAGGTCGTCGTGTTCGATTCCGCCGAGGTGGTACTGGAACTGGCTGCCTTTCTGGAGCTTGACCAGGAAGTGCCGTCCCTTCCCGTCGATCAGGAGGATCGCCTCGCCCTCGGCGATCTGCGACATCAGAAGGAGGCGAACACGACGAAGACGAGGCTGAGCACCATCCCGATGACAACGGCCCAGACGACGAACTTGACCATTCGATCGTTTTGCATGGGTGCCTCCTTTGCTCGCGGTGTACTTCGTTGGGCGCTCGCTAGCGTAGAGGACATGATTCGAGGAGCCACATGGGCTTGATCCCCGGACCGAAAACGATGAAGGCGACCGGTGCCGCCCGGGTGTGGAACGGGCTGCGGACCGGCGACCAGAGGTCACTCCTCCTGGGCGCCGCGCTGTACGGGATCGCCTGGCTGCGAGCGAACTCCGGTCCGAAGAAGGAGCTGCTCTATCGCAAGACGATCCCGGAGGGCTCGTCGTTCGTGATTCGAACCGGCAAGCAGGGAGAGCTCCCCGAGATCGAAGTGGTGAAGCGGTAGTCGGTAGTCGGTAGTCGGTAGTCGGTTATCAGTAGATCGGTGGCCAGATGCCGGTAGCTGATAGCTGACGGCCGAGAGCCGCCGGAGGCCTATTTGACCCGATAGACCTCGACCAGGGTCTTGCCGGCCTTGCCCTTGCGATTGCCGAGGATGTAGGCGATCAGGACGATGACGATCACTGCGACTCCGGCCAGAACAGCCGTGTTCTGCGCCGATTCCTTGGTCTCCTGAAGCGCGGCCTCGATCTCCTTGGCCTTCGCTTCGATATCAGCTCGTTGAACCATTGGACATCCTCCATCCGAGAAGGCCGGCGAAACCGCCGGTCACGATCACGGTCAAGCCCCGTGAGAGCACGACGTACCACTCGCCTTCCGGCAGGATCTGGAGGAAGAAGAAGTAGGCGGCGAGCCCGAAGAACAGTGCGGCGAACGCCATGATGAATCCGACGCCGATGCCGATGCCGGCGAACCTTCCGAGCTTCTTCGCCGGCTCGAGGGTCTCCTGGCGGAGATACTCCTTCGACATCCCGACGAGGTCGGTGACCATCTGGGGCAGTTCGTTCGGTTCGGCCATTCCCCGAGGCTAGCAACCCGCCGGACGGTGGTCACAGACCATCCCGCCGCCAACCTGCACCCCATCCTTTCGGTTCCGCTGGGTATTCTCGCCCGGTGACTTGCGGGGAAGCCATCGGACATGTTTGAGCGCGGTCGCCATCGCGCCGAGGGACATGGTCTCGGGAGACGATTCTCGATTCTGTGGACGGGCCAGATCGTCTCGCAGTTCGGCGATTATCTGTCGTACTTCTCGATTCCGCTGTTCGTGGTGTTTCTCTCGATCGAGGAGGCCCCCCGGAATCTCGCCCTGACCTACACGATCGAGACGATCCCGGCGGTTGTGGTCGGCTTCTTCGGAGGTCTCGTGATCGACCGGTTGCCGATCAGGGTCTCGCTCATCTTCTCCGATCTGGCCCGGGCCGCGGCGTTCGGGTATCTGGCTTGGTTTGCGGCGTCCGGCCCGGAGCAGAACAGCGAGGAAGGCCTGGTGTTCGTCTTCGTGGTCGCCTTCATCGCCGGGACCTTCCTGAATCTGTTCGCCAGCGGGCTCTATGTGCTCATCAAGCAGTTGGTGGGCCAGAAGCAGCTCGCGGAGGCGAACGGCAAGATCGCCGCCGTCCAGAACGTCGCCTTCGCGGTGGCCCCGGCGATCGCCGGGCTGCTCGTGTCGGTCACCGGTGAGTTCACGTTGGTGTTCTCGGTGAACGCCGTCTCGTTCCTGCTGTCGGCCCTGTCCATCGCCCTCATTGGCCCTGTGCCGAGGCTCCGGCGCGGGAGCGGCGACGCCGAAGACGGTGAGGGTGTGCTGGCCGACATCTTCAACGGCCTGCGTTACCTGTGGTCCGAGCCTCGTTTGCGAACGTCCACGGTGGCGATCGCCATCGCCAACCTCTCGGTCGGATTCTTCGAATCGACACTCGTTCTCACGGCCGTCGAGCTCGGAGCCGACGAGGAGTGGAAGGTCGGGGTGGTGTTCGCTGCACTGGGGTTCGGCGCTGCATTCGGAGCGTGGCTCGCTCCGGGGTTCATTCGATACATCGGGCTCGGTCGGGCGATGATCGGCGGGCTGTTCACGATGGGATTGGCCTTCGCCGTGTTCGTACGGATGCTGTTCGGCCCGATGCAGTTGTTCTACGTGTTCATCATGTTCATCGGGCTGCAGCTGGTCAATGTGCCGCTCGTGACGATCCGCCAGGTGTTCACACCCGACGTCATGCTGGGAAGGGTGCTCACGGCCTCTCGGGCGATCGGCTGGGCACCGACACCGATCGGAGCCCTGATCGGGGCGGGTCTCGTCTCGCAGGGTGTCGTGAGCTTCCTGACGGCGGTGCAAGCTGCGCCGTTGCTCATCATCATCGCCGGGCTCGGGCTGATCCCGACCGTGATCTGGCGCGACACGTTCGGTCCGATTGCGACCGGCGATCACCCGACCGTGGCCGCCGCGCACGAATGACGACCTCGAAAGATCGGACGGTTCAGCTGCGGGGTCGGCGATGCCTTCCGTGGACGGTGCGGTCGAGCCCGGATGGGAGACGCGGCAGTTCCGAATCGATCGGTCTGACTGGTTCCGCTCCGAAGCGGTAGCCGAAGTATCCCACGAGTACTCCGATCACGGCGATGCCCAAGGCCTCGGCGAGGCGGGTTCGAGCGAGCCTGGTGCAGTCCGAGGCAGTCGAGGCTCCAGGAACGTCCTCGCTGTACGTCTCGAAGAAGATGATCGGCGTGGCCTGCCCGCATTCGACGGCCGAGATCCGATAGGAGCCGTCATCGAGGGGTCGGCGCGAGTACTCGTACTCGAAGGTCTGGAACGAGTGCCAGACACCGAGTCCGATGATGACGATGCCGAGGATGACGAAGAAGCGCTTCGGAAGCATGTTCAGACCACGCTATCGCATCTGCCACATATGGCGAGTCGAGGAATCCTTCACTCCCCCGTCATGCGCCACATACCTCATCCATGTCAAGCTCCCGGGCCGGCGCCCGATGCGGCGCA
>CBDTXZ010000198.1:0-5480 GCA_965364515.1 uncultured bacterium | reverse complement strand
TCTCGCAGCAGGTCCATTGCGAGGTTGTCGTGATAGTCGCCGCCCTTGAAGATGGCCTGGCGGTGCCGCACTGCGATCTGGAAGCCGAGTTTCTCGGCACTTCCGACGGCACGCGGGTTGCCGCTCTGCGTCCACAGCCGGACCACCCGCAGACCCAGCTCCTCGAAGAGAAACCGCAAGACCAGCTGGCACGCTTCCTCACTGAGGCCTCTCCCCCAGTGGTTCCGGAGGATCGCAATGCCGATGGTGGCCTCCATGCGATCGACCAGGTTGGAGTACGAAATGAATCCGATGGTTGAGTCGTCGTCGATCGCATCGATCATGAACATCGCCGAATCTCGGCGAAACGAGAACTCGCGTCCGCCGTACCGATTCTCGATCATGTCGAGCGTGTAGTCGGGCGGGAGCGTCCGGCTCCAGCCTTGCGTGTCGATGTCGTTTCTCAGGTCGGTCAGGATCTCGAAGTCGGATGTTCGTACCTCACGGAGCCTGACGAGCTCACCGATGAGTGGCATGGCGCTCCTCCCATCTCGTCCGGAGCAGTTCGAACTCGAGGGTGTCCGTATAGCGTCCGTCCCTGATCCCAGTGCGCCGCATCGCCCCCGCTCGCTCGAAGCCGAAGTGTTCGATGAAGTAGACACCGGCTTCGTTCCAATCCGGCGTCGAGGTGTGGACGACGTGCGCAGGCGTCTCCATGAACAGGTGCCGCATCGCCCAGCGAGCGGCGTCGGTGCCGAGTCCACTGTTACGACGCTCCGGAGCGACGACGACTTCGACCCACGGAGCGAGCGCGTCCCACCACCAGCCGATCCTCACGTGGCCAACGATGAAGCCCTCGTCATCGAGCACGTGGGTGGAGCTGGTTCGATCACCGCGCCACTCCTCGATGATCTCGGAGAGCCGATCGGTGGACAACTCCGTCTCCCGCTCCCCATCCACCCCGGTCAGTCCGCGAAGGTCAGGGTGGTGGAGAAGCTCCACCACGGCGGGAATGTCGCCTCTTTCCAGCTTGCGAATTTCGATGCTGTCACCGTCTCGATCGTGTCGAGACTCGTTCTAGTCGTTCGTCCCCGAGCCGGGGGTGGATTTCACAGAACGCGATGGGCTACTCGAATCGTTCCACCTCTACCTCGGGAGGTGGCGACTCGTCGAGCACCGCCCCACCGACCCCGATCAGGTAGCGGTCGAAGAAGCCGTTGAGGTAATCGTCGATGATCGTCACCACCCGATCGGCAGGTATCGAGCCTTTCAAGCCGAGCCTGTCGGCGTACGGCGAGAGCATCGGCAGCAGGGTGAAGTCGTAGTGTCCCGACCCCAACAGGCTGATCCAGTACGAGACGGCAGGGCTCCGCTCGGACATACCGCGCAGTCGACGGTCGTTGGGGCGCTGGCGCCACTCGTCGGACCGGATGAACATGGACGGCATCTGCAGTTCGCGAGCCACGAATCGATCGGGGATCGGCTCCACCCATGCATCGAGACCCGCCACGGCGTCACACCGTTCGTCGATGAGACAGGCTCTCGCAGCAGCGCCACCTCCAGTCGAGTGGCCGTACATGCCAATTCGCTCCAGGTCGGCGATGTCGGAGATCTCAGCGAAGGCTCCCTCTTGACCCAGTTCCAACTGATCGAGGATGAGGATGAGGTCGTCGGCGAACGTCTCGACGAGTTCCTCGGTGGCATCCTCGTAGTCGTCCGGATCCGTCTCCTCCTCGTCCGGCAATGCTCGTTCGTCCAAGTACACGACCTCTCCGGTGTCGGGAAACCTGGTGACAATCGACCCGTAGACATGGTCGGCGGCGAGCACCAGGAATCCCTGACTCGCGAGTGATTCGATCTGGTTGAGGGAGACGGTTCGGGCACCCGCCCATCCGTGAGAGTGGAGTATCACCGGGATGCGCCCCTCGAGTGGCTCCGCCCCCTCGAAGGCACCCGAGCGAATTCCCTCGACGTGATTCAAGAAGAATCCAGGGAACCCCAGGTACTGCGAGATGGCGGGCCCGACCACGTCGAGATCCGGATTCCAGACCGTCGGCGCGATCCCGTCGGGGACATCGGCTGGATACCACGCCTGGACGACGATCCTGCGCAGCTCTCCTGGCTCTTCCTCGTCGGATTCGTCGATGGTGGGCTGGGTCTCGGCATCGGGGTCGGGCTCGGGAAGACCATAGATCTCCTCTCGATCAGGATCCGTCACGACGAAAGTCATGGTCCCCACATCGAACGGCCCGGTCGGCGACGGGAGCTCAGGGATCGGGAGCACGACGGGGAGCACAAGCAGCAGGGCAACACCTGGTATCCCGAGCACACCGCGCCGGAACCGCTGGACGCCGCGGACCCGCCGCTCGTCCCAGACCAGATCGCCGATCGCGAGACCGATCACGCTGAGATGGAGCGGGATCAGCTGCCATCGGAACCCCTCGACGATTCCCTGGGCGACCAGCGAGCCGACCAGAATCGCTGCCATCCACCCCCGTTTGAGCCTCATTCCGATGAGCACCGGCAGGAAGACCGCAAGCGCAACGGCTGATGCTTCGACGATCTCGAATGTGCGCATGCACTCCTCGAAGTGGATCGGGGCCGGGTCAGCTTAGGAGGGGCCGACCCCTATCTCATCGGGGCCGAGACCGGTTGACGTTCCGTGGATCGAATCCGTATGGGAGCTCGAGACGATGCGCTCCGAGAAGCGCCTCGTCGGCGAGGATGTCGGCGGTCTCTCCGTCTGCAACCACGGCTCCATCATCGATGATCACCGTTCGTTCGCACAGTTCGAGGGCGTATGGAAGGTCGTGCGTGACCATCACCAACGTCGTGTCCAGACCGGACAGCACGCCGGCGAGCTCACGCCGTCCGGCGGGGTCGAGGTTCGAGGACGGCTCGTCGAGGACGAGGATCGAAGGATCCATTGCGAGCACCGTTGCGAGCGCGACCCGCCGTCGTTCGCCGCCGGACAGATGATGGGGTGCCCGATGTTTCGCTTCGGACATCCCCACCTGCGCCAGGGCACGATCCACGATCTCCTCGAGCTCTCCTCGACTCCGACCGAAGTTGGCGGGCCCGAAGGCGACATCCTCACGGACGGTCGGCATGAACAGCTGGTCGTCGGGATCTTGGAAGACGAGCCCGATCCGTCTCCTGATCTCGCGCGCCGTCTCGTCGGTCAACTGCATGCCATCGACGGTGACCGAGCCACTGCTGGGGTGGAGGATCCCGATCAGTTGGAGGAGCAGCGTCGTCTTGCCGGCCCCGTTCGGGCCGAGGATCGCCACCGATTCGCCGCCCTCGATGGAGAGACTCAGCTCCCGGAGCACCTCGGTGCCGTCCGGGTAGGCGAACGAGATCTGATCGATGTCGAGGACGGTCACGAGACCACCATCGCGATCACTGCGACGCTCCACAGCAGTCCTGCGAATCCAACCGCCAGCTCCCAACGGGGCCGGGGTGGATCGGCCGCCTCCAGCTTGGGCATCGAGCCGGTGAAGCCCCGTGCGAGCATGGCGTGGTGGATGCGCTCGCCGCGCTCGTACGCCCGGATGAACATGGCGCCGGCAGAGGTGGCGAGGGGACGAGCCTGCCAGAACCAGCGGGCGTCGTGGCCCCTGGCGATCATTGCGACCCGGGCGCGCTGCAGCTCGGACGTGACCACTTCGAGGTAACGGATCATGAATCCGGCGATGGCGATCATGAGTGACGGCACTTTGAGTCGCTCCAATCCTTTGAGGATGTGCGGAATCTCGGTCGTGGCTGCGAGCAGGATCGAGAGCGATACGCCCAGCGTCGCTTTGGCAAGGATGTTCCAGGCCGCCCATGAGCCTTCGATGGAGAGCTCGATGCCGGCGATCGTCGTCGTCGGGTCGCTGCCGAGAAATGGCAGAAACACAGCGAATGCCACGAAGGGCGCTTCGACGAGCACCCGCCGCAGGTAGAAGCCGAGTGGGATCTCGCCAACGCCGAGCAAGGCGATGATGGTGAGGCCGTAGAGACCGAATGCCCAGAACTGTTCTCTCGGAGTGAGCACGATGGCGAGCAGGCCTCCCACCATCGCTGCAATCTTGACCTCGGGTGCGAGCCGATGCAGAACGGTGTGGCCGTGTATGTGGAGAGCGTGGGCGTGACCGCCACTCATGCGTCGACGCGGCGACGCTGCACGACCGCCAACAGACCGAGGCCGACGGCGAAGGTGATCCCGACACCGACAAGGCCGGACAGTGCGGTCCCGGCCGGCTCACTCTCGACGCCGCTCACCTGGTAGTCGGCGAGCGGGCCGCCGATCGGGTTGTCTTCGGCTGTCTCCGCTATGCCCGTCTGCTCGGCCACGGACTCGAGGCCGTCCGGTGACGAGCTGGCGAGCGGGGCGACGAACACGACGAGGGCGATCGCCACTGCGAGACCGACCCCGACGAACGTGCCGGCGGCGCGCTTGCTGGGGGCGTTGCTGGTGGATCTCAGCTCCAGATCCGCGACACCCGTGACGAGATCCGACCGGGCAGCCAGCACTGCGCCGATGGCGGTGGCAGTGATCAGCCCTTCTCCGATTCCGATGAGTGCGTGAACGCCCACCATCGCACCGAAGACGGTTCCGAGATCGGCGCCGCCTTGGCCACCGATCGCGTACATTGCGGTGAATCCGATCGACGACGCCACGACCGACGCCCACGCAGCGATTGCGGATGCCGCGATTGCGCTCCCGGTCGACTTGGGAAGGATCCGGACGAGCCCACGGAAGATCGGCCAGGCGACGAGTGCCGTGATGATGGCCATGTTGAGCACGTTGACACCGAGCGCAGTGACCCCGCCATCGGCGAACAGCAGCGCCTGGACGATCACCACCACCGAGACCACGACCACGCCCATCGAAGGGCCGAGCAGGATCGCGGCGAGCGCACCTCCAAGAAGGTGTCCGCTGGTGCCTGCGGCGACTGGGAAATTGAGCATCTGGAGGGCGAAGATCACCGCCGCCGACAGCCCGGCAAAGGGGATCTGCTTCTCTTTGAGCCGGGCGGCGCCCATTCGGAGCGACGTTGCGAGCCCGCCTACCGAAACGACGGCGGCGCCGGCGGACGTCGCGGCGTTGATGAATCCATCGGGTACGTGCATCGCTCTTCCATCCTATTGCAACCAGCTTGCAGTTAGGAAGATACCTCGATCTCGTTGCAAACGGAACCCGGCGAGCCGCGCCTCAGCCCGTCACCGTTTCACCAACGCGACCTACCTCAATGGGAGGCACGCCACGTCCTCCCCCACCCCTCCCCGCGTTGCTGACCGCCTGCGACGATCCGAGCGGCATGGGTCACTGCACTGACTGCAGTGCCGATCAGGGCGATGACCAACACGGCACGGAATACGAGGTCCCAATTGAAGGCATGCGCCGAGAAGTCGAAGGGAAACACCTCGAAGATCTGGAACGTCACGTAGAGGTTGACCACGTCGACGACGAGGCGCGCCGAGCGGGTGTCAACCGAACGGTCGTCGATGATGTA
>CBDTXZ010000197.1:0-5485 GCA_965364515.1 uncultured bacterium | reverse complement strand
CATGGCGCCACGTCGATCGAGGTGCCCCACCAGAGGTAGAGGTAGAAGGTGTCGGAGTTCCTCACCGGAATGGTGGCCCCATTCTCGCCACCTCCCAGACAGACCCCGTCCTCGGGGAAGAACGCAATTCTCTCGATGTCCACACTGCCGGTGGTTTGATTGACTGCGCCGTTGCACCAGTTGCCAGGGACGCCGTCGCGTACGGTCGGCAAGCCTGCCGGCAGCCTCGATTCCGTCGATGCCACCGTCCAGGAGGTCCCGAGCTCGGGCGTGAAGGAACACAGGCGCGGTTCCATGTAGGGGCCGACATGGAAGGAACCATCGTCGTTTGGCTCTGGACACGCTCGCACCCGGTACGCCGTCAGCATTGCGTCGGCTTTGCCGAACACGTTGCCCAGGTTGGCATCCGTTCCCCAAGCCTGAACGGCGCCAACAGTGACTTCGAGCATCTCGTCGAACCGCAGTCCGGCGAAATCGTCTTCACTGGCGGTATAGACGTACTGCCCGGTCCACGAGCCGCTTCCGTCCAATGTCAGGTTCTCGACCACCGACTCCCCGTCGAACGTCACAGAGAACCCGGACAGTGGGTTGACGGTCTGGTTCTCGACCACGATGTCGAACACGATCTCGTCGCCCGGCGAATTGACCCACATGAAGACGCTGGTCTCTTCCACGGTGACGTCGAGGCCCTCGAGTCCCTCCATCTCGCCCTCGCCGGCTTCCGGCCATTCGACCACCGAGGAGGCGCTCCCATCGTGGCTGTACATCCAGATGCCGGACGTCTCTCCTTGGAAGCGCCGATCCCCGTCGTAGACCTCGCCGCCCAGAAGCCATGCCGACGAAGACGCCTCGTCGTAGAAGACACCGCCGGGGAGGAGGTAGCCCGGGTTGGGGTCGGACCGGTAGAGGGTCCAGGTCTCGGTCCCGGAGTCGAACCCCCACAGCTCCTCTCCCCCGAGCGCCGTCCACGGCAGGGGCGGCCACGACGACCATTCGCCTCCTCCACCGAACACGAACGTCGACCCTGCGGCCCGGTCGTACCAGCCGACGTGACCCGAACGCGCAGGCGGTGACAGCGCCGACTCGATCTCCGTCCACGTGTTGGCGTCTGCGTCGTAGACCCAGGTGTCGCCGAGTACATCACCGCTGAGCCTGGTGTGACCGCCGAACATGACGATCCGGTCGGCATCCGCGTCGTAGACGAAGGTCGGGCCGATGCGTGCCGGTGGCGAGACGGTCGGTGTCACGTCCGTCCATGTCGACGATTCGACGTCGAAGATCCACGTGTCTGCGAGCCCGACGTGTTTGCCCTCGTCCGTTCGACCCCAGTGCGCCCCTCCGAACAGCACCACGACGTTGGACTCGGAGTCGTATGCCGCACCCATTCCGTAGCGTTCTGCGAACGCCTCCTCGATTGGAGCCACCTGGGACCAATCATCCGAGGCCACTGAGTAGGCCAGCGTGGCGCCGTCCTCGATGCGGGTCGCCAACACCTCACCCCGATCGGGCACGGACACGAGGGCGCCCACCGAGGCGACGGGTGGCTCGGCGTCGGAGGGAAGGGTCGGGTCGGCCACTCCCGGCATCGACGTGATCTCGCTCCATTCCGTGGTTTCGAAGTCGAATGCCCACGACGCTCCCGTCATTCCGCCGTTGAACAGCAGCAGCCTCCGCTGATCGGACAGGAACACCTGGTCGCAGTCGTGCGCCAGCGTCCCAGCCTCGGTCCAGCTCCCGCCGTCGACTGCCGAATCCCAGACAGCCGCCTCGATGCCGAAGGGAGCATCCCATTCGCCCGAGGCCGGTATCAGCCGCTCCGGTCCCGGAGCAGGCGGACAGTCGACCACCACGTAAACACGGCACTCGACTGCGGTGAGCTCACGTTCGACCCTCTCCCTGGCGATCTCGAGCAGTTCGTCGACGTCGAGCGTCCACACCTTGGAGACGCCGTCGATGTCGACCGACGCGAGCCTGCTGCCGTTCGGACTGAAGGCGACGTCGACCACCATCGCGTCGTGCCCTTCGAGCACCAGCGTCTCCTCCCCTGTGGCCCGGTCCCAGAGACGGACACTTCCATCTGCCTCCCCGGTCGCCACGCGGTCAGCGTCTGCCGAGAACGCCACAGAGACGGCATGGGGCGGGGCTCCGTCGAGCCGGGTGAGCACCCGGCCCGTGAAGGGATCGGTGAGCTGTGGACGGCCGATACCGGCGCTGGCCAAGAGCCGGCCGTCGGGGCTGAAGGCCACGTCCCCGCGACCGGCACGGGGGACGTGAGCCAGTTCGCTTCTGATCTCTCCGCCCTCGAGATCCCACAGGTGCATGGACGGCCATCCCCACTCCGTGAACGGCAGGAACTGGGTGAGTAGATGGCTGGAGTCGGGAAGAAACGCCACCGACGAGTATTCGAAGGCGGGAGACAGAGCCGACAGGTCGGTCTCGATCTCCCAGGTGGCCGTATCCCAGACCGCTGCGAACCCGGTGGCGACGAGCGCCAGGCGGCTGCCGTCCGGGCTGAACGCCAGGGCTTGTGGAAGCGTATCCGATCTCGAAGCAAGGAGCTCTTCGATCATCCGGCCGGTGACGGCGTCGAACACGGCCGCCCATCCGCCTCCATCCTGGACGCCTGCGAGCGCGACGGTGCGCCCATCTGGTGACACGGCAATCGCATCGACCGGAGCATCCGGCGGGGTCGCGAACTCGACCTCCATCGCAGCAGTCTGGACACTCCAGATGCCGGCACCGGAGGTCGCATCTGCAAAGACCACGCGGTCGGCGGTTGGGAGGAACGCCAACTGGGCGTCTCGCCCGGCGACCGAGACCAGTTCACCCCTCCCGGCGGCCGAGACGTCCCACGTGCGCACCTGCCAGTCTCTGGGCCAGGTGTAGACGAGGTCCATGTCCAGTTGCTGGCGCCCCGAGGTGCTGGTGAGCCATCGGCCGTCCGGTGAGAACGTCACGTCCCAAACGGTCCCCTGTTCGGCGGGGAGTTCGAGGACCGGGGCGGAGTTCTCGCCGGTGGCGTCCCACACGAAGATGCGACCGTCGATCCCGCCGCTGGCCAGCCATGCCCCATCAGGGCTGACGTCCAGGGCGGCAACCTCGGCCGAATGACCGGCATAGACGGCCACGGTCTCACCTGAGACCAGGTCGATCAAGTGGACGAAGGAATCCGAAGCGACGAAGAGGCGGTCCCCCACCAACTCGACGTCCCGTGACACGCCTTCGACCAGACTGGTGTGCACCGTCTCGCCCGACGCTACGTCCCAGACCCTCCCCCCGGCGGCAACCAGCGCACCGTCGGCAGAGATGGCCACCCCGCCGCACTGGGACGGATCGCACTCGAACTCGGCGATCCGCTCCCGGCTCTCCAGATCCCACACCAAGACGCTGCCCTGATAGGGATCGGACGAGGCGAGGATCGAACCGTCGCCGCTCACCGCCAGGTCGGTCACCCACACCTCGTGACCCTCGAGGATGAACAGCGGTTCGAGTGTCTCCCTATCGAGCACGGTGATCATCCCCGGCGAGTAGTGGCTCACCACGAGCAGTTCATCGTCCGCACCGGCGATTGCCAGCTTGGCGATGTTGGAGAGGGCGGCTCCGGTCTCGGTCTCGATGGTGATGGGTGAGACCGACCGGCGGGCAGCCACATCGATGATCTCACCCGAGATGTGTCCACCGGTATAGAAGAAGTCGCCGCTCGGGTCGTACACGACGGTGCGGTCCCACTGTTCGACCGGCACCGTGAAGACCAGCCGGCTGGTGTTGACCGCGGCGTGCAGCGCCTCCTCCGCCTCGCGAAGGACCTCGTCTCCGGTGACCTCCACCGCCTCGATCGCCAGCAGCAGAGCGAGCTCCGGATCGTCGTCGAGATTGGTCATCGCAGCCCCTGCCAGGCCTCGAGCCCGGGCAACCAGCTCCTGGGCGCTCGCCCGATCCCGCTCCGCATCGGCCTCGGCCTCTGCCATCGACGCCAGCCGTGCCTGCTCATCGGCTCGAGCGGCTTCCTCGAGAGCCACGGCCGTCTGCTGCTCGGCCGCCCGCTGCTCTTCGATCGCCCGACCGCGCTGCAGCAGCGCTGCGATGCCGAACGCCACGGCAATCAGGGTGATCGTCGCCAGCCCCACAAACACCAACCGCCGAGTCCGCCGACGAACTGCGGTTCGTTCCTGCTCCAGTGCGCGGCTCGACTCGAGATACGCGGATTCCCGATCGGTGAGGGGCAGGTCGGTCGAATGGGCCCACGATTCGAAATGCTGGAGGCGCCCACCGCTGAGGAGGTAGTCGGGGTCCCGATTCGCAGCCTCCCATTCGGAAACGACCCGTCGGAATGTGCGCTGAACACCCAATGCGTCACGGCGTTCGTCGATCCAGCCTCGGAGCCGTTGCCATCGCTCCAGCAGGGCCTCGTGTGCGATCTCGACGGTCGGGGTCCGCGATTCCGGATCGTGATCGGTGCTGAGGAGCCGGAAGTCCTCGAACCGCTGCAGGACGCCGTCGATGGTCTCCCTGTGCAGCCCGAGGGAATACAACTCGGGGATCGGGACGCGACGTCGGGTGACGTCCCCTTCCTCGTCGACCGACACCAGGTCGAGCAACAGGGAACGGCAGGCCTCTCGGGCCTTCTGGTCGAGCGAAGAGAACAGTTCCTCTGCCCATCCCGCTAGGGCCTCGCCCAGACCACCGACGCTGCGGTAATCGCCGGCCTCCAACCGTGATCCCTGCCGCTCCTCGAAGAGCCGCATGAGGGCATACTCCATGAGTGGCAATCCACCCGGTTGCCCGACCACGTCTCCGACCAGATCGGCGACGAGCTCCGGAGCCACATCGACACCCACGTTGCGGGCGGGACTCGTGATCGCCCGGGCGAGCTCATCGGGCGCCGGAGCCGTGAGCCCAACGGCGGCGCTTCGCAAGAAGGCTCCGAAGCGTCCATGCTCGAGCGCGGACCCCAGATGGTCGGCACGCAAGGTGAGCACCAGACGGACCCGCGACGTTTCGTCGACGAGGGACGAGAGCAGGTCGAGGAATCGATCCCGGACATCATCGGAATCGACCAGCGTGAACAACTCCTCGAACTGGTCGATCACGACGAGGACGTCGCCGGCGGGCACGAACCGACCGAGCGACGAGGCGAGCGCGTCGCCGGAGCTGCGGAGGTCAGGGACACGGTCGATGGCCACCGCCTGCAGCGCCTCGGTGAATGCACCGAACGGATCCACTCCTGGGTAGAACGATGTGATCAGCCATCGCTCAGACCCGGGAACCGCACCAGCTCGCAGTGCGGGAACGAGTCCGGCATTGACCACGCTGCTCTTGCCCGAGCCCGAGGCACCGACCACCGCCATGAGACGATGGTCCTCGACGAACCGGACGAGTTCATCGACGAGCGACTGCCGGCCGAAGAAGTCCGGCGCATCCGATTCGCTGAACGGACGAAGGCCCTTGTACGGGTTCCGCGACACCACCGCCGCCTGAGGGTCCG
>CBDTXZ010000196.1:0-5499 GCA_965364515.1 uncultured bacterium | reverse complement strand
CCTCCGGCGTGCTCACGCTCGAGAACGCCTACCCGGTCACGTTGGGAGCGAACGTTGGTACCACGGTCACGGCGCTGCTCGCATCGGTTGCGGCCGATCGACCCGAGGCGCTCACCATCGCTCTCGTCCACACGCTGTTCAACATCGCCGGCATCCTGCTGTTCTATCCGATTCCCCGGTTGCGCGGGATACCGATCAAGCTCGCCAGGAATCTGGCGAGACTGGCGGCCGAGAAGAAGCAGCTGGTGGTGGCATACGTGGTCGGACTGTTCCTCGTGGTGCCGATCCTCGGTATCGTGATCTTCTAGACGTGAGGTGATCAAATGGTTCTCGATTTCTTCAGGCGAGGCTCGGAGAGCTCACTCGAGAGGATCGAACAGAGTGTCAAGGAGATGCTCGCCGACAACGACACGACGTTCGGCATGGCCACCGACGCCGTGTTCGGTCGGGTGGATCCCGGAGGCATCGGCAAGAAGCTGCGTGAGTCGGATCGCCAGGTCAATCGCGGTGAGCGGGCGGTGCGACGCGAACTGATGGTCCATGCCGGCGTCGCCGGTGCCGTCGACTACCCGATCATGCTGGTGTACATGTCGATCATCAAGGACATCGAGCGTGTCGGGGATTACTCCAAGAACATCTGGGATCTGACCGTCGACGGTTTCACCCTCGCCGGGGCAGAGGACGAGACAATGTGGGCCGACCGGTTCGAACGAACTCAGGAGCTCATCAACGAGACCGCAACCATCTTCTCCGCGCGTGACGCTCAGAACGCAGCCTCCCGGTTGTCGCAGATGGACGAGTGGACGACTGAGTTCGACGACGAGATCTCTGCGCTGGTCCGAGAAGGTGGATCCGCCGGCCCTGCCGTCCCGAGGGCCCTGCTGAATCGATATCTCAAGCGGATCACGGCGCATCTCATGAACGTCATGACCGCCGTCGTCATGCCGCTCGATCGGCTCGACTACTGGGACGAAGACAAGGCCGACCGGGTCGACTGAGCCGTCCCGCCAAGGTTCACCTCCCGTTCACTCCGCTGCTCCGTCGGGTTCAGAGAGCCTCCCTACCTTGCCCAACGGCTGGGGAACACGCCGCAGCCGGCCGTGGATCTCCACGGTGACCGAGAACGCATGGGAGAGCTCAGCGTGGCAACACTTCGAACGACGTTGATCTGCGGCGCGGTGTTCGCACTCTTCGTGACCGCCTGCGGCGGGGATTCCGGTGACGAGCCCGGCACGACGGTGCCGTCGGCTGAGACGACCGCCCCTTCGGCCACGGAAGCACCTCCGGCCGATCCGACGGGATCCGATCTCGGCCTCCCCGTGATCGATCCGCTCGACGTGCCGTCGGGCGAGGTCGCCATCGCAGGTTCCTCCACCGTCTTTCCGCTCTCGACCGCGGTCATGAGCCTCTGGGAAGACGAAGGCGGTCCCGGGTATCCGATCGACTCGATCGGCTCAGGCGGCGGGTTCGAGCGCTTCTGCGTGGAGGGGGCGTCCGACATCTCGAACGCCTCTCGTCCCATCAAAGATGAAGAGGTGGCGTCCTGCAACGCCATCGGACGGGAACCGATCGAGATTCGCGTCGGCACCGATGCTTTGTCCGTCGTCATCAGCGAGGGCAACTATTTCGCTCGTGAACTCACGTTGGACCAGATCGCAACCGCCTTCTCGCTGACCGATCCGGGAGCGACATGGGCAGACGTCGATCCGGCATTCCCGGCGCACCCGATCCAACTGTTCACCCCCGGCGGCGACTCCGGTACGTTCGACTATTTCAACGAGGAGATCTTCGACGAGGCGGATCCGTCGCCGATCCTGTCCTCGATCGCTCAGATCGTGGGAGAAGACGACAATGTGACGGTCCAGGGGGTCGCACAGGATGGGTGTTCCGAAGGTGACCTGTCGTCTACCTGTGCCATCGGGTACTTCGGGTACGCCTTCTTCGCCCAGAACGCCGATGTCCTCCAGGCGGTCGCGGTGGATGCCGGCGATGGTCCCGTGACCCCCGGTGACGATTCGGTGAACGAGGGCACCTATCCGCTCGCTCGTCCGTTGTACATGTACACCGACGCCGGCATCGTGGCCGAGAAGCCCCAGGTGGCGAGTTTCATCGCCTTCTACCTGAACAGGGTGAACGAAGTCATCGGTGACGTCGGATACTTCCCTGCACCCGACTCCGCACTGCGGGAGGCAGCCGACGCAATCGGTGCTGCCGCCGACTTCGGTTAGTCCGGCTCGATGCAGATGCAGGCCCACACGACCAGGCACAGTGGCTCGACGGTCGCCGACGCCTCCGTGGTCGTATGACCTCGGAGGTGAAGGAACTCGCCGGGGCACTTGCGGCTTCGCTGCGCCGCAGATCGCGACCGGTCGAGATGCTGATTCGGGCCGCGTTGTTCTTGTGCGGCGTGCTGTCGGTCGCCACGACGGTCGGAATCCTGTACGAACTCGGGAAGGAGTCGCTGCTGTTCTTCCGAGACGAGCGCGTCTCGATCACCGAGTTCCTCACCGGCACCGTCTGGCAGCCCGGCGCAGGCTCCTTCGGCATCTGGGCGCTCATCCTGTCCACCGTGCTCATCAGCCTGATCGCCATGCTGGTGGCGCTCCCGCTCGGGCTGGCTTCGGCGATCTACCTCTCGGAGTACGCCTCCGAGCGGGTCAGACAGATCCTCAAACCGATGCTCGAGGTCCTCGTCGGCATCCCAACCGTGGTGTACGGGTTCTTCGCTTTGACATTCATGACCCCGCTGTTGAGAACGTTGATCGGAGGGAGCGTCGTCGGGTTCTTCAACGTCGCATCGGCCGGGATCGTCGTGGGCATCCTGATCATCCCGTTGGTCAGCTCCCTGTCGGAGGACGCCATCCACGCCGTGCCGGAGTCGCTCCGACAGGCTGCCTACGGTCTCGGGGCGTCGAAGCTCGAAGTCTCCACCCGCATCGTCCTCCCGGCTGCGCTCTCCGGAATCGCAGCTGCCTTCGTCGTCGCGATGTCACGTGCGGTCGGAGAGACGATGGTCGTTGCGCTCGCATCGGGCGCCGCACCGAGGAACTTCCAACTGGGGGAGGACTCCCTCTTCGGATACATCCTGAACCCGTTCCAGCCCGGTGAGGCGATGACGGGCCACATCGTTCGGATCTCGAGCGGCGACCTGAGCTACAACACGATCGATTACAACTCGATCTTCGCCATCGGGCTCACGTTGTTCTTCATGACACTCGGGCTGAACATCCTGAGCCGGCGCTTCGTCAAGCGCTTCCGGGAGGTGTACGAGTGACCGCCGCGGCCCCCGAAAAGATCGCAACGCACGATCTCTACCCGACCGACGACGACTTCACCAGGCTTCTGCAACGACGGAGTCGGAAGTCGTTCCTGGCACAGACCGGTTTCCTCCTGGCGTTGACCATCGCCGTCCTCGCACTCTTCACCCTGCTCTACACGGTGATCAACGACGCATTCGGTCTCGTCGCCGTTGTGAACGCCCAGAACCCCGAGGATGTCGTGGCCGGACTCGGCCTGGATCCCGCCACCACCGGTCTCGGCGACCTGGAGAAGGACCAATTGGTCGGTCTTCTCCAAGGCGCCGTCAGCAGCGGGGTCGGACGGCGACTCGAGCGGGAGCAGCGCTTCTACGCCGACCGTCTCGTCTTCGAATCTCAAGAGGTGTGGGACGAGATCTGTGCCTCCGAGGAGCCGCCGACAGGCTGCTCGGCGGGGGCGCGTGGTCGCTCAGACGTGCTGGCTCTGGTTCGTGAACGAGTGGTGCAGCCAGACGTGATCGCGTCCAACGATCTCGTTCCGTCGTTGCTCGACCGCGAAGGCTTCGAACGGTCTGTGTTCGACGCGTTCGAGACCTCCCCTCAGCGCTTCGGCGAGTACTCGGCCGACCAGGTGCGCTTCGAATGGCGAGCGTGGCTCAATCTCGACTTCCTCACCTCGCCCCAGAACTCGACGCCGGAGATCGCCGGCATCCGCACCGCCGTTCTCGGATCGACCTTCCTCGTCGTGATCACCATGCTGTTCGCCGTCCCGGTCGGTGTCGGTGCGGCGATCTACCTCGTCGAGTTCGCCCGCCCGACTCGGCTCAACGCTTTCATCCAGACGAACATCTACAACCTGGCGGGAGTGCCGTCGGTGATCTACGGCATGCTGGGCCTCGCCGTGTTGGTTCGAACGTTCGAGCCTTTGACCTCGGGCTCGTTGTTCCTCGACGAGGGTGCCGCCAGCAACGGTCGCACGATCCTCTCGGGCGGTATCACCCTCGGCCTGCTCATCCTGCCGGTGGTGATCATCAGCGCTCAAGAGGCGCTGAAGGCCGTCCCGAACTCGCTTCGACAGGCAGGACTGGGGCTGGGAGCCACCAGATGGCAGACCGTTCGGAGCCAGGTGCTCCCCGTCGCACTGCCGGGCATCCTCACAGGAGCCATCCTCGCCGTGGCTCGAGCGATCGGAGAGACAGCGCCGCTCATCGTGGTCGGCGCTGCGGGCTTCATCACATCGGATCCGACGGGACCGTTCTCCAACTACACCGCCATGCCGATCCAGATCTTCCAGTGGACGTCACTCCCTCAGGAGGAGTTCCGCAACGTCGCTGCCGCCGCCATCCTGGTGCTTCTCCTGCTCCTGTTGACTCTCAATGCCACCGCCGTGATACTCCGAAACCGATTCTCCAGGAGAGCCTGATGTCCGAGACCGAGACCGCACCGGCCATGCCCGATGCAACCATCCGCGCCGTCGACTTCAGTGCCAGATCGGAGCGTCCCGGTTCCACCGGTGCGCCGGGGTCGATGGAGATCGAGGATGCGGTCATCGAGGCGAGAGGGCTCGGCGTCTACTACGGAGAGTTCAGAGCCGTTCGCGATGTCTCGATGCGGTTCGGCAAGAACGAGATCACTGCTCTGATCGGCCCATCCGGTTGTGGGAAGTCGACCGTGCTGCGGTGCTTCAATCGGATGAACGATCTCATTCCCTCGACCAGGATCGAAGGGACGGTCATCTACAACGACACCGACATCTACGCCGCCGACATCGATCCTGTCGAAGTACGGCGCAGGGTCGGCATGGTGTTCCAGAAGCCGAATCCGTTCCCGAAGTCGATCTTCGACAACGTGGCGTGGGGAGCGAAGATCAACGGTTTCAAAGGGTCGAAGAGCGAGCTCGGTGACCTGGTCGAGCACGCGATTCGACAGGCGGCTCTGTGGGACGAGGTGAAAGACAAGCTCGGCGAGAGCGGCTATTCGCTCTCCGGAGGGCAGCAGCAACGGCTGTGCATCGCCCGTGCCATCGCAACGAATCCCGACGTCGTCCTGATGGACGAGCCCGCCAGTGCGCTCGACCCGATCGCCACCCTGCGGATCGAGGAGCTGATGCAGGAGCTCAAGAAGGACTACTCGATCATCATCGTCACACACAACATGCAGCAGGCGGCACGCATATCCGATCGCACTGCCTTCTTCTCCGTCGACGTGAACGACGGCGGCATGCGCACCGGCCGTCTCGTCG
>CBDTXZ010000195.1:0-5588 GCA_965364515.1 uncultured bacterium | reverse complement strand
CGTGGACGACGACATCTGGCGTTGGGTCTGGACGGGTTTCGCCGTCGGATTCGGAATCGGCGAGATCTTCACCGCCGCCTTCTTCCTGCTCCCGTTCGCCATAGGGGCGGCCGCTGCCGCCGTCCTCGCGTGGTTCGGAGTCGGGCTGCTCGCCCAGTGGTTCGTGTTCTTCGGTGTCTCACTGATCGCCTTCGCATACCTCCGGAGATTCATCGTCGCCCAGGATGCGCTCGACCAACCCCGTGTCGGCGCCAATCGCTGGGTCGGCATGAAGGGCATCGTGCTCCAGGACATCGACAACGACGAAGGCGTCGGCATGGTGCGCGTCGAGTCCGAAGAGTGGCGGGCCATCTCCGAAGACGGATCGGTCATCACTGCTGGCAGCCGCATCGAAGTCATGGACGTCCGGGGAGCCCGGCTCGTCGTGACACCGACAGATCACTGAACAAGCAATCGAACAAAGGAGAAACAACACATGGAGGCGTTCATCGTCTTGCTGTTCGTCGTTGCCGTGGCGGCGATCCTGGTGGCAGCCACCGGGTTTCGGATCGTCCGGCCGTTCGAGCGCGGCCTCATCGAGTTCCTAGGTCGTTACGAGAAGACCGTCGAGTCCGGTCTCCGTTGGGTCATCCCCTTCGTCAAACGACTCGAGAAGGTCGACATGCGTGAGCAGGTCGTCGACGTGCCGCCACAGGAGGTCATCACCAAGGACAACGTGGCGGTGACGGTCGACGCCGTCATCTACTACGAGCCGACCGATCCTGTGAAGCTCAAGTACAACGTCGGCAACTTCATCCTGGCCGTGACCAAGCTCGCTCAAACCAACTTGAGGAACGTGGTCGGTGACCTCGACCTCGACTCGGCGTTGACCTCACGCGAGGTCATCAACTCCAAGCTCCGCCAGATCCTCGACGACGCCACGGACAAGTGGGGTACCCGGGTGGTCCGCGTCGAGATTCAGCGCATCGAACCGCCTGCCGACGTCACAGAGGCCATGCACCGCCAGATGAAGGCCGAGCGCGATCGCCGCGCTGCCGTCACCGAGGCAGAAGGCGAGAAGCGCGCCGCCATCCTCAAGGCGGAGGGCGTACGCGAGTCCAACGTGCTCGAGGCCAAGGGTCAGGCGGAAGCCATCAAGGAAGTGGCCGACGCAGAGCAGTATCAGAAGCTGACCGTGGCCGAAGGTGAGGGTCAGGCGATCGAGCGAGTCTTCGCTGCCATCCACAATGGTGATCCCACACCTGACCTGATCGCCATCAGGTACCTCGAGGCGCTCCAGGGCATCGCCGACGGCAACGCCACAAAGGTGTTCCTCCCGCTCGACACGAGCGGGGTGCTGGGCAGTGTCGCCGCCATCGGTGAACTGTTCAACGGCGTCAACGGAGGAGCTCCCGCAGAGCGCTGAACCCGAGACCGGTTCATCGACGCGTCGCGAACCGAAGGACGCGAATGCGCCGGGCGGCACGTGCCGCCCGGCGCATTCCGTGTGTGCGGGCTGATCAGGTTCCGGGGACGTCCGTGCGTCGCGTTGGGCGCCTCGCCGTGAGCACCATGATCACGCCGATTGCCACGAGGACGAGCGGGCCTGCATAGCGGAGGTCACCGAAGGTGAACTCCCAGACTTCTGCCGCCTCGAGACTGAACACGATCCCGAACACCGTGAACACGACCCCCCAGACGAAGGTCGGAACATGGATACGATCGATCATCGTCGCACCTCCACCTGACCCAGGAACACCCCGGCATCGATCACCAGCACATCTTGCGACGAGCCGGGGCTGACGAACGTGTCCTCCACGTCCACACCCTCGGTCCGCTCGCCGAACAGACGCACCTCGCCGGCGCCCGATCGAGCCTGAACGTCGACTGCCACATCGTCCGGAACGATCACGAGCAGATCACCCATGCCGACGTCTGCTTCGACCTCGACCCTGCCTTCCACGGCCACGTCTCGCAGATCGAGACGCATCGAACCGATGCCGAGCCGGTAAGGCGAATCGATCGCGGACATCGTCGTCGGCTCATACCTCCGCTCGCCCACCCCTCCGGTGAATCCCCGAGTCGGGGCGACAGACGCGAGCAGTGTGAGAACCATCAGAATGATCCCGAATGTGACCATGCCAGGATGCTCACCCTCGAAGGAGAGAACGACGAGCACGATTCCGACAGCCGTGAGGAGGAGCGGGAGCACGAGCGAGGCGTCGATGTCGAACCATCCCACCCTGTCGGCGAGCCAAACGGCGCCGACGACAACGAGGAGTGCGCCGAGCGCCAGCCGGCCACCGGACGGAGTCCCAGCCGGCCGCTGGTCAGTCACCTCTTTTCGTTCATCGACCATCGTCACGTGAACCACCTCCCCAGATGAGCGCAGCCCCGAGCGCCATCAGCACACCGGGCCAGAACAGGTTGTCGACCCACGGGACTGCGATGTTGATGAGCGCGATCGCTCCGATCGCGATGAGCGCGACACCCACGATGACCGATCCGCGAGTCTCGGCGTGGCGGGGTGCAGTTCGGGGCTCCTCGTCCGGAGCCCGCTCGGGGATTGCGATCCAGGCGATGATGTACAGGATCGCTCCGCCACCCGCGCCTGCGAAGACGAGCGCAACGAACGCAACTCGGAACCACACCGGGTCGACCCCGAAGTATTCACCGAGACCCCCACACACGCCTGCGAACACCTTGTCGCTCTGCGAACGCCTCAGGCGGGCAGGCGTGTCCACCACGTCGCGAGAGGCTCTGGTTTCTTGGCTGGTCAAGCCACACCTCCAGGTTCGACCTGTCTCGAACCTACGCAGACAAGAGATGTCTGGACAGTGACAGAAGACCCGTCGTGTGACGGCTGTGTTCAGCCGGCCGTTCGGTCCAACGACTCGATCGTCGACTGCACTTCGAGCGGATCGACGGGGGGATAGAAGACGAGGGTGTACTGGTCGCAGCGCTCCCCCGGTGCCTCGAACCACGCCGCCACCCATGTTCCGTCCTCGAAGGGGCCAACGACGCCGCGGGCGCCGTCGATGGAGACCTCACCACGCTCACCCGGCCACTGCTCTGGGGGAAGCGCGCCCCGGATGAGCGCCATTGCGAGTGCTCCGTCGTCGGCGAGCCAGATCTGAGAGGAACTGCCCGGAACGATGGTGTAGTCGTCGAACGGCAGATCCGCGACCGGGACCTGTTCGGAGGAGATCCCGGAAGGGAACGAGGAGATCTCGTAGGACGGGGCCGGACAGTCGACCAGACGCTCGATGGTGGTGGTGGTCGGTTCGGCCGTGGTCGGCGGGGCGGCCGTCGTCGTGACGTCGGCGACGCCGTCGGTGCAAGCGGTGACGACGAGGGCGAGCACCAAGGCAGTCCCCCGGCGCACGCTCAGGCGAACCTCGCCTCGAATCGCTCCGCCTTGCGGATCAGCTGACTTGGAAGCGACATGATCTTGTCCTGAAGCTCCTGGCCTTTCTTGTCTAGGCCGGTCATCTCACCGACCGACCAGTAGTTGAGGAGCGGCAGCACGACGTTGTCGTGATGGATCCGCATGTTGTAGACACCTGCTCGAGCCACCTCGATGGAGCGCCGAAGGAAACCGGGGATGCCGACGCCGGGCATGTCGAAATTGTCGAGGACGTTCCACAGACCCTCGAGAGCCGCCGTCGGCTTGACCTTCATCATCTCGGTCATCACGCCGCGATAGAACACGAAGTGATGGTTCTCGTCGGCTGCGATGTTTCGCATCAGCTCGAAGGCGTCCTCGTCGTCGGTGATCTTGCCTGCGTTGCGATGCGACACACGCGTGGCGAGCTCCTGGGCGGTCGTGTAGGCGAACAACTCGGCAGGCCTGCTCCACTTCGGCTCCCAGCCGACTTGCATCGTCGCCATGCGGTCGTCCTCGAGCTCGACGGGGTCGCAATTCCTCGACGTGAGAAGGTATGAGCGGATCGCAATCGAGTGCTGTCCTTCCTCGGCGGTCCACAGGCCGTTCCACTCGCGCCAGATCGAGCCCTCTGGCATGAACTTCTCCAGAGTCACGTGATAGTACGGAAGATTGTCCTCGGTCAGCAGGTTGAGCACGAGCGAGGTTCGGGCTCGCTCGTTGATGGTCGCTTGCGACTCCTCCCACGGCTTGTCCTTGAAGCTCTCTCCGCGTTCCCAAGGAACGAGGTCATGGAAGTACCAGTGCTTTCGACGCTCTTTGTGCTCGGCGATGAGACGCTCGACCGTCGGCTCGACGAGTTCGAGCAGCTCTAGGTCCTCCTGAAATGCCATGGGCTCATGTTCCCTTCTCGAACGCCCACTGTTGTACGGAGATGCGTCCGGTGTTGAATCCTGCCTCACAATAGGCGAGGTAGTACCTCCACATCCTACGGAACCGGTCGTCAAACCCGAGTGGAGCAATTCGCGGCCACGCCGCGTCGAACCGTTCGAGCCAAGCCGAGAGGGTCCGAGCGTACGACGGCCCGAAGTCGACGACCTCGACCGTGTGGAGGCCGACCGAGTCGGCCAGACGGTGGATCAGCGACGGTGGCGGCACCCTTCCGCCCGGGAAGATGTACTCACGAATGAAGTCGTTCCGGGTCCGGTACGTCTGCCAGATGTCGTCGTCGATGACGATGGCCTGGAGGCCGGCGCGACCTCCCGGACGCACGTTGGCGGCGATGGCATCGAACAGCGCAGGCCAGCGGTCCTGATCGATGGACTCGATCATCTCGATCGACACCACCGAGTCGTAGCGGCCGCGTTCATCGGCGAAGTCGAGCAACTTGAACGAGGTCGAATCCGAGAGACCTGCATCGGCCATCCGCTTCTCTGCATATCGGAGCTGCTCGTCGGCGATTGTCAAGCCGGTGACCTCGGCCCCCATCCCGGCGGCATACTCGGCGAATCCGCCCCAGCCACACCCGATCTCGAGAACACTCGATCCGGCGGTGAGCCCGGCAGCGGTCGCGATTCGTTCGTACTTGGCCCGCTGCGCCTGCTCGAGATCGTCCGTGTGCGTGAAGATCCCCGACGAATACGTCATCGTCGGATCCAGCCACAACTCGTAGAACTCGTTTCCGAGGTTGTAGTGCCCGGCCATGGTGTCCACGCCGCCGTCCCGACGAGAAGGCTTCACGGCATTCCACGCTGCAGAGACCGCACGCTTCACCGCCGACCCGACCGCACCCGAGAACGAGGCGTCCTGGTTGATCGCGGCCATCGTGAGAAACTCGGCTAGATCGGGCGTGGTCCACCATCCCTCCACATATCCCTCGCCGAGAGCGCTTGCGCCATTGCGTATCAACGACTGCTCGACGCGATGATCGACGATGGTCAGCTCGGCGGCGGGCCCGGGACGGGTCCCGACGAAGTCGACCGTCGAGCCGTCGGGACGGGTGAGACGCAATGATCCCTGGTCGATCCTTCCGGCGATTGCGTCGACGAGTCTCGACGCCAGCTTCTGGTTCATCTGTTGCTCCGTTGGCTCAACCGTATCTGCGTCACTGGTGTGGCGGGGGGCTCCGGCTTCGAGCGGAATCCCACCCGTTTCGCCAGCAGTTTCAGTGCCTCCCAGTGGATGCCTCCGATCACCTTCAACGACACGAGCGGGTGACTCCAGA
>CBDTXZ010000194.1:0-5638 GCA_965364515.1 uncultured bacterium | reverse complement strand
TCCGCTCGGAGCAGGCGCACGCCATTCCCATCGCCACCTCCGCGACCATCGCCGGACGGTCGATCGTCCAGACGTTCGGAATCGTGACCGGTTCTGCCGTCGTGTCAGCCGAGGCGATCGTCTCACTGAACAAAGGGACGTTCCGGGCCTTCGATGGGCGCTCCGAACGCTATCAGCAGGACCTGTCGACGGGTTTGCGCATGGCCTTCGCAGGTCTTCGGGCTCAGGCAGAGACCGGGGGAGCAAACGGCGTGATCTCGGTGTCCGTGGAACACACCCCGATCGGGGACGAGTTGATTCTGATCGTTGCCACCGGCACGGCCGTTCGCCTCGATTGAGTCCTCAGACGCCTTTCGGGCGCATGTAGCGCTCGGCGAGTGCCGCCGTGAAGTCGATCACGAGGGCGAGCATCGCGACGAGTGCACCACCGATGAACACAGCGGTGTCGCGTCGGAGTTTCAGACCCGAGTTGATCGTCTCACCGAGGCCGCCGGCTCCGATGAGGAAGGCGAGCGCCGCAGTGCCGACGTTGATGACGAGAGCGATCCGGACACCTGCGAGGATCACGGGCACCGCGAGTGGCAACTCGATCTGACGCAGCACCTGCATCTTGGAGAGCCCCATGCCGAGTCCTGCCTCGATCACGGCCTGGTCGACCTGGTCGAGACCCACCATGGTGTTGCGTAGCACCGGCAGGACCGAGAACACTGCGAGAGCGATGATGGCGGTCGAGACGTCGGTGCCGAGTAGCGCGGCGAAGAGGACGAGCAACCCATAGGCGGGAATGGCTTGACCACCGTTGGCGAGACCGAGAATCGGGCCTGCGAACTTCCGGAACCGTGGCCTCGTCAGCACGATCCCGAGCGGGATGGCGATCAGGAGCACGATCAACGTCGACCAGAAGGTCAGGATGATGTGCTCCCAAGTCTGACTGAGGAGCTTGCTCGGTTCGAGGATGTCGTTCGTCTGGAAGTCGAATTCGGAGTAGATCCACACGACGCTCGTCGTGAGTGCCAGGATCCCGAAGAAGACAGGCGTGATGAACAGCTCGACGTTTCCGCGAAAACGCTCCATGACCCACGAGGAATCGGACGGTGTCGGGGCAGCTTCGGTCGTCACGAGGCCGCAAGCCTCTCACGCTCGGCCGCCTGCATCTGCTCGATGATGCCGATCAACGTCTCGATTCGCACGACCCCGCGATAGGAACCGTCGGGGTTCACGCAACAGACGGTCCCGACCGCGGACTGCAACATCTTCTCCAATCCGTCACGGAGCGTGTCCTCGGGCTCGATCGTGACCTGAACGGCCTTCCCTGCCTCGGACAGCGCAGCGGCTCCATCGACCGCCTGTCGGTTGAGCCAGCGCCGCGGGCGTCGCTTCCCGTCGAGATACAGCACCCACTCGGAACGGGTCTCGTCGAGGACCGTGACCACCTGCTCGCGGCTGGTCGGCTCGGTGACGGTCGGGACGTCGTGGAGCTCGATGTCGCGAGCACGCATGAGGTTGAGACCTTTGAGCGTGGCGCCCGATCCGAGGAAATCTTCGACGAATTGGTTGGCCGGGTGAGCGAGGATCCGCTCGGGAGAGTCGTGCTGTGCGACCACCGACTGCTCTTTGAGGATGGCGATTCGATCGCCCATCTTGATCGCCTCGTCGATGTCGTGGGTGACGAAGACGATGGTCTTCTGGAGCTCCGCCTGAAGACGGAGGAACTCGTTCTGAAGCCGGTCACGTGTGATCGGGTCGATGGCGCCGAACGGCTCGTCCATGAGGAGGACCTCGGGATCGCCGCCGAGCGCTCGCGCCACACCGACGCGCTGCGCCTGTCCGCCTGAGAGCTCGCGTGGGTATCGGGACCGGTAGATGTCCGGGTCCATGCCGACGGTCTCGAGAAGCTCGTCCACTCGCGCGGCTGTCTTCTCCTTGTCCCAACCGAGGAGGTTGGGGACGGTCGAGATGTTCTCGGCGATGGTGCGATGCGGGAAGAGCCCGATCTGCTGGATCACGTACCCGATACGTCTGCGGAGCAGGTCCGCATTCACGTGGGTGACATCCTCGCCGTCGAAGATGATTCTTCCCGAGGTGGGTTCGATCATCCGATTGATGAGCCTGAGTGTCGTGGACTTTCCGCAACCGGAAGGGCCGACCAGGACCAGGATCTCGCCTCGGTTGATGTCGAGGGTGAGATCGGCCACCGCCGGGGCGTCGGTTCCCGGATAGATCTTTCCGACGTTTTCGAGTCTGATGAGGGGTTCGGTCATGAATGGAGCTCCTTCAGCGAATGCCGGGGGACGTCGTGGCTCGCCGGATCATCACGAAGACGGAGTCGATGATCAGTGCGAGCAGGATGATGAAGATGGTGCCGGTCCACACCGATTCGATGGAGTTGGGTGTACCGAGGCGGGACAGGCCACTCTTGATGAAGTCGCCCAGCCCGCCTCCGGCCACCAGCGTTGCGATGGCAGCGATCCCCGTCGTCAACAGCGCCGAGACGCGCACGCCGGTGATGATCACCGGCCACGCCAGCGGCAGCTGAACCCGCATGAGGCGTTGCCGGCTGTTCAGGCCCATGCCGCGAGCGGACTCGAGGACGGCCTGGTCCACTCCCGTGAGGCCGGCGACCGTGTTTCTGGTGATCGGCAGCAGGGCGTACATCGTCAAAGCGATGAACGGGCCCCAGAAGCCGAGACCGACGATCGGGATGAACAGCACGAACAGCCCGAGCGACGGAATCGTCAGAAACACGGCGTAGATCCCGAGCACCACCTCGCGCAGGGCGGGGCGGTGACGAACGTAGATGCCGGTGGCGACGCCGAGAATGGTCGCGACGATCACCACCGACACGACGTATCGGACGTGCTCCAGCGTGAGCTGGAGCACGTCGTCCCATCGGGAACTGATGAAGTCGAAGAGTGATGCCATCGGGTCCTCTCAGCCGATCACGGCTGGAAGCCGATGTCGGTGAGGAACTCCTCGGCAACGTCCTCAGGCGTCTCGCCTTCGAAGGACACCTTCGTGTTCAACTCGGTCATCTTCTCCTGGGTGAGGCCACCGAGGATCTGATCTGCGATGTCGTCGAAGGCGTCGGGTGCTTCCTGATACTTCTCGTCCCGGATGTTCATCGAGATGTTGTACAGGATCATCACGCCCGGGTCCTCGACGAGGGTCAGTCCGAGTCCGCCGATGCGGCCGTCGGTCGTGAACACCTCACCGAAGTCACAGTTGTTGTCTCCGGTCTCGGTGTAGATGAGGCCGGTGTCGAGGATCTCGATCTGATCGTCGGGCACCTCGTATCCGGTCGCCTCCTCGAAGAGCACGAGTCCGTCTGCACGGCTCGGGAACTCCGACTCGAGGCACAGGCTTGCATCCGGGTTGGCTTCGAGATAGTCGGCCATCGTCTGCATCGTGAAGCCCTCGCCGCCGTTGGCTTCGGTGGTCTCGGGGCTCGAGACGAATCCGTACGTGTTGTTGAACGGCGCACGACCGATCCAGCGGATGTCGTTCTGCTCGAGGTCCTGCTCACGCACTGCCTCGGTCAGCTCCTCGGGATCGTTGGAAGGTGCTGCCGCGTTTCCGAGGTGCTCAGCCCAGCCCGTTCCGTTGTACTCCATGTAGACGTCGATCTCACCCGACTCGAGTGCGGATCGTGCCACCTGGGTTCCACCGAGATCCACCCGATCCTCGACGGTCGCTCCCGCCTGTTCGAATGCCTGAACCAAGATGTTCCCGAGCACGAGCTGCTCGTCGAAGTCCTTTGACCCGACCGTGACCTCCACGCCGGACAGAGGGCCGTCGCCTCCGTCAGTGCTCTCATCGTCTCCACCGCATGCGGCGAGGACGAGCGCCAGGATCGACAAAAGGGCCGTCGTTCGTAGCCATCGTTGTGTTTTCATTTTCTCCTCCACGTCTGTCTTTCAGAGTGTTCAATCGCGTCTTGTTGCTTCGACAGACACGGCCGCAACGATCTGTGAACCCGTTGAGGCCGAGTCCGACCATAGGGCGGTCTTCTCGAAGAAGAGCCCCCAAACGGGGACTTCCTGGTGCCCCACCGTAGGAGCAAACGTCCGGAGCGACCAATGGAGGCACGTCGTGTCGACGGTTTGGTCGGGGGGTCGCGGCGCATGAACGTGCAGTTGTCCGGCTCCGTCGGCGTCTCTGTTCCATCGCTATGCATCCGCGCTCCGCGTTCCTCGCTGATGCGGATGAGGCAGCATCTACCGAGCTCGATCGCTGCCAGTGGTCGGAGTATCCAGAGCCAGATTCGGCCCCGAGGTCGGTCCATCAAACGGCCGCGGAGGGTACAGAACCCTCGGTCCCCGTACCACGAAGAATCTCGGTTCACGGGACGCATCCGGCCCGCCCGCTGAGGGGAGGGGAGTTGGGGAGGTGGGTGCCGTCCGGGCGGCTGAACCCGGGGTCGTTCCCGGTGCCGGTCAAGCCGAAGCCGCTGTGGATGAGCGTGTGGTGGTGGCGGCAGAGGAGGATCAGATTGTCGACGTTGGTGTGTCCGCCGTCGCTCCAATGAACGATGTGATGGGCGTCGCACCAACGGGCCGGACGCCGGCAACCGGGGAATCGGCAGTGTCGATCTCGTGCGATCACCGCTCGGCGCATCGGTTCGGGGACCGTGCGGGTGCTGCGACCGATGTCGAGCGGTTTGGAATCAGGGGAGATCACGATTCTGGAGATCGCTGCGTCACACGTCAGACGATGGATCACCTCGTCTGCCAGAACCTGGTCGGCGATCTCCGCGATGCCGGGTGCACTGTCGGTGAGCCGTTCGGCTGCCACGTGGACCATCACCGCCGGCTTGGCGGGGCGATCGCCCTCGGAGACGACCGCATCGAACAACCCATCGAGTCGGCGCTGACCGGGGCTTCGGTCATCCTCCGCCGAGGGCGGTGGAACCGCCGACTCGACCTTGTCCATGAACGCACGCCCCATATCGGCAGGCATACGTCCGGAGAAGTCAAACATCCCGTCGAGGGTGAACGATCCGTGGAACGCCCGGTCCACGTACCGACGCCGGTCGTCGGAGGGATCCGATATGGCCTGCCTCCAGTAGTCGACCACCTTGTGAGCATCTCGCACCCAGTTTGTGGTCTCGACCGCGTCGCACAATCCGGCTTCGTGGTCGGCGAACTCGTCCGGATGGGCCTCTCGTGCGGCGATCAGCGGCCGAGCCTCGTCGAATGACAGTCGCCCCGAGCGGAGGCGGTTTGTCGTCTCCGGCATGTGCTGGAGGGCCCTCCCGTCTGCGACCGTGCGCTTGGCCCGCCCGGCCCGCATCCGCGCCTTGTGCGCCAGGAGTGCCGTCATCGAGGTGTAGCCGTCGGTGCGGTGGACGCCTCGGCGGTCCGCTTCTGCGACCAGCTCGGTGAGTTTGACCTGAAGACGATCGACGATCTGGCTCACCCGAGTCACCGTCTCGGCGAGTCCTTCACCTGAGGCGTAGTCGAGGTCGATGGCGATCTCGAGCGCCGAAGTCACCAGCTCGAGCGGCGAGTCGTGCGCCGTGGCGGCCGTCCCGTTTGTGAACATGGCACAGTATCTCTCTCGCCTATGACAAAATCTGGCCGTATCACCGGTGTGTTCAGAAGAGGGTCGTGAAAGCGCATCGGGGGTCGACTTGCCCGCC
>CBDTXZ010000193.1:0-5645 GCA_965364515.1 uncultured bacterium | reverse complement strand
AGCGTGTCTTCACTTCGTGAGCGTGTCGTCGCTACGCGAGCGTGTCCGCAAGGACTGACCGGCACTGAGACTGCGGGGGTGAGAACGTTCATAGCGTTGATGCTCTCGCCCCGAAGACCGAGGTCTCCCACAGGTCGCGGACACGCCGCCGGAGGCGAGACACGCTGCGAGCGCCAGCGAGCACACCACGCTCCGGCCGCCAGGCCGGATGACACGCTCCGTCGAGGCCGCCAGGCCGAGGACGGAAACTGCGCTCCGGCCGCCAGGCCGGAAGGGCCTCAGTGCTTGGAGAAGACGAGGGCGACGTTGTGGCCGCCGAAGCCGAAAGAGTTGCTCATGGCATGGGCAACGCCGTCGGTCTCTCTCGCCTCGTTCGGGACGTAGTCGAGGTCGCATTCGGGATCGGGGGTATCGAGGTTGATGGTTGGAGCCAGGACACCTGTCTGGATCGACTTGATGGCGACCACGGCCTCCATCGCACCCGCAGCGCCGAGCAGATGGCCGGTCATCGACTTGGTCGACGACATCGGCACCCCATAGGCGGCGTCTCCGAGCGCGATCTTCACCGCCGCAGTCTCCGTGGCGTCGTTGGCATCTGTCGAAGTCCCGTGGGCGTTGATGTAGTCCAGATCCCCGGGTTCGATCTCCGCGTCGGCGAGCGCCGCCGTCATGGCACGCGCAGCGCCCATGCCACCCGGACGCGGCAGTGTGATGTGGTACGCATCCGCAGACATGCCGTAACCCGTCACCTCGGCGAGGATGTCGGCGCCGCGAGCGATGGCGGCCTCACGCTCTTCGAGTACGAGAGCTGCACCACCTTCGCCCATCAGGAACCCGTCGCGGTCGAGATCGAAGGGACGGGACGCCGCCTTCGGATCGTCGTTTCTCGAGGTCAATGCCCTGGCCTGGGCGAACGACGCCACACCGAAGTCGGTGATCGCCGCCTCCGCTCCCCCGGCGACCATGACGTCGGCAGCGCCACGACGAATGATCTCGGCAGCGTCACCGATGGCGTTGGCAGAAGCCGAACATGCCGTGACCGCGCAGCTCACCGGCCCCATCAGGTTGTGCTCGATCGAAACCGTGCCGGCGGCCATGTTGGCGATGATCTTCGGAATCCCGATCGGGCTGACTCGACCCGGACCGCGTTCGTCGAGGACCCTGACCTCCTCGATGAAGGTGGCCATCCCCCCGAACCCGACCCCGATGACTGCACCGGCGCGAGGGGCGAGCGGCCCATCGGGATCGATCTCGAGCCCGGAGTGCGCCATCGCCTCATTGGCTGCGACGAGCGCCATCTGAGTGCAACGATCCATCCGACGGGCGTCTTTGCGCTCGAAGTGGTCCTCTGGATCGAAATCCCACGCCTCGGCTGCGATGGTCGTCTTGAAACCGGAGGTGTCGAACGCGGCGATCTGCCCGGCACCGGAGACGCCGGCGACGAGTGCCTGCCATGTCGAGGGTGCGGTGAGCCCGACCGGCGAAACTGCGCCGATCCCGGTCACCACCACCCTTCTGCGTGTGGTCATCTCAGAGCTTGCCGTGCACCATGTCGATGGCCTGGCCCACCGTCTGGATGTTCTCCGCCTCTTCGTCGGGGATCTTGACGTCGAATTCGTCTTCGAGCGCCATGAGCAGCTCGACGACGCCGAGCGAGTCGACCTCCAGGTCCTCTTCGAACGAGGCGCCCTCCTCGAGCTTGGCTGCGTCGAGGCCGAGCTCGCTCACCAAGGTCGCCCGGAGACGCTCTGCGACTTCACTGCGGTCCATGTGGTTCTCTCTCCTTCTCGTTTGGGGTCACCCTAGATGGCAATCCCGCCGTCCACTGCGATGACCTGGCCTGTGATGTACGAAGCTGCGTCGGAGACCAGAAAGCCCACCAGGGCCGCGACCTCCTCGGGGGTCCCAAAGCGACCGACCGACGTGGCTGCGGCAACGGAGTCCCGGACCTCATCACCCAACTCGTCGGTCATGTCGGTCTGGATGAAGCCTGGGGCGACCACGTTCGCCGTGACGCCACGAGCTCCCATCTCCTTTGCAACCGACTTCGTGAACCCGACGAGTCCGGCTTTCGAAGCGGCGTAGTTCGCTTGACCGGGATTGCCGCCGATCCCCGACACCGAGCCGATGCACACGATCCGCCCCCACCTGGCCCTCATCATGGGACGGAGCACCGCCTTCGTGACGAGGAACGCCGATCGGAGGTTGGTGGCGATCACCTCGTCGAAGGCTTCGACGGACATGCGGAGCATCAGATCGTCGCGAGTGATACCTGCGTTGTTCACGACGATCGTCGGAGGTTCGAACGCATCGCCGATCTCGGCGAGCATCGCATCCACCGCGGCCGGATCGGAGACATCGGCGCCGACAGCGATGGCGCTGCCGCCGACGGCGCCGATCTCGGCGACCACGGCTTCGGCGGCATCCGCCCGGCTCGCATAGTTGACGGCCACGTCACAGCCTTGTGCGGCGAGCTGAATGGCGATTGCCCGACCGATACCTCGCGAACCGCCGGTCACCAGCGCAGTTCTGCTCATGGCGAGATGCTCCCTCCGAAGAATTCGACGTTCGGGCGCAGGAGGTCGAGGGCGTCACCGTCGAACGCCGGCAGTTTGGCGTCCGACGTCGCAAGCGGCTCGGTCCGACTCCCCCATTTGACGGCACTCGCCGCCCAGGAGAGGCCACCACCGAATGCGACGAACACGAGGTTCGACCCCGGCAGAACGCGACCCTGATCGAGTGCCTCGGCGAGGGCGATCGGGATCGTTGCCGCCGAGGTGTTCCCGTAGGCATGCAGATTCGAGAAGACCTTTGCGCTGTCGAGACGGAGCCGACGAGCGGTGGCGTCGAGAATCCGCTGGTTGGCCTGGTGCGGAACGAGCAGATCCACATCGTCCAGGTCCCATCCCGCAGCCGCAACGACGCGCGCGGAGGCATCTCCCATCATCGTGACTGCCCGCCGGAAGATCTCCGGTCCGTTCATCCGGACGCCGGCAGTCAGGGGATCGAGCGCCGCAACCTGACCAGCCGTCCCGCGCCCTGGCAGGCAGAGGTGCTCGGCGGCGCTGCCATCGTTTCCGAGCTCTGAGGAGAGCAGGCCCACCGGCTCGTCCGTCGCTTCGACGACGACCGCACCGGCGCCATCTCCGAACAGCACACATGTCGACCGATCGGTCCAGTCGAGGATGTACGAGAACTTCTCGGCGCCGATGACGAGCACCCGGTTCGCCACACCGGCCTTGATCATGCTGTCTGCCACCACGTGGGCATAGACGAAGCCGGAGCAGTTGGCGTTGAGGTCCATCGCCCCTGCGCCGGTTGCGCCGATCTTGTCCTGGATGAGGCCCGCGGTGGCGGGCAGCAGGTTCTCGGGCGTGCAGGTTGCGTTGATGACGAGATCGATCTGGTCCGGTTCGAGCCCGGCTGTGGCGATCGCCCGCAGCCCTGCGACCCTGCCCATCTCACTCACGTCGACGTGTGAGATGCGGCGTTCCTTGATTCCGGTGCGTGATGCGATCCACTCGTCGGACGTCTCGACGATCCGGCTCAGGTCCTCGTTGGTGAGGACCGCCGGAGGCAGGGCCGTTCCCCAACCAGTGATCTCGGCGTAGCGTTGACTCATCCGCCCAACAGACTAGAGAGGCGATCGACTCCGTCGGCGTCGTTGACGACCACAACGGTCGGATCTTCGACGCTCCGTTTCGCCATCCCGGCTGTCACGTCACCCGGACCGACGTGGACGAACGTGTCGATGCCGGCCCTTGCCATGTTCTCGAGCGTCCGCTGGAAGAGCACCGGCGACACGACTTGACGGCTCAGCAATTCCACGACCTCGGAGGCCTCGACGGGTTCTGCGGTGACGTTGCTCCACACCTCGAACGCCCCCTCGGTCACCTCGACGGCCTCGAGCGCCACCTTCAACCGCTCGGTCGCCGAAGCCATGAACGGCGAATGGAACGCACCGGCGACGTTCAGGCGAATCGCTCTGCGGACGCCGAGGTCTCGGGCGTTCGCCTCGAGCCAGTCGAGGTCGTCGACGCCACCTGCAACGACCACCTGCCCCGGCGCATTGATGTTGGCGACCGTGAGCCGACCCCCGTCTGCGCGGCGGCCATCGGCGATCTGTTCTGCAGACTCGACCGTGGCTCCGATCAGCGCGGCCATTCCGGAAGGCTCGACATCTGCTGCCTCTGCCATCGCAGCACCGCGTTCGGCGACCACTGCGAGGGCAGATTCGTAATCGATCATCCCGGCGGCGGCCAACGCGGTGTACTCACCGAGCGAATGCCCAGCGGCGCCGGCGACTCGGTTTGCGAGCGTGTCCGCCACGTCGAGCCACCTGGCGTAGGCGAGGGCGAACAGCGCGGGCTGGGCGTGCTCGGTCCGGGTGAGGTTCTCGATCGGCCCGTTCAGGCAGACGTCTCTGAGCGACCAACCGAGAATGCGGTCGCTCACCGAGCCGAGGACCTCGGGATGGTTCTCGAACAGATCTGCCCCCATCCCGACCTCTTGGCTTCCCTGGCCGGGAAACAGCACTGCGACACCACTCATGACTCTCCAGACATTCAGCTCTTCGAGAAGACCATACGCCCGACACCTCCGGGTCGACGGTTTCGACTCGCAGGCACCCGGCGGGGTTACGCCGCCCTGGCGACGATCTCCACGAGCCGATCGACATCGGCTCGGTCGACATCCCGGTGAGTGATGACCCGGAATCGTTGATCGAACGGCGGGTACACGGCGATCCCCGCCCGTTCGAATTCGTCTGCCAACTCCGCCCACGGGCGCGAGAGGGAGGCGGCACGGATGTTGACGATGTTGGTCTCGACGGTCTCCGGATCGATCAGGTCGCTCTGCCGGTCGGCGAGCGACGTGGCCAGATACCGAGCCAGCGCGTGGTCGTCGGCGAGCCTGTCTCGGTCACGCAGCGCGATCGAGGCCGCAGCCGCGAGGATCCCCACCTGACGCATCCCACCCCCCATCCGAGCCCGCAGATAGCGAATCTCCTCGATCAAGGCCGCCTCGCCGACCACGGCGGAACCGACCGGCGCACCGAGTCCTTTCGAGAAACAGAACGAGACCGTGTCCGCACCCTCGACGAGTTGCGAGGCATCGACACCGAGGGCGACTGCCGCATTGAAGATCCTCGCGCCGTCGATGTGCTTGGAGATCCCGTGGGCGTCTGCCGCAGCGAACCCCTCGGCGATCACAGACCTCGGCACGACTCTCCCTCCCGAGAGCATGTGGGTGTTCTCCCAGGAAGCCAGACTGACCCGCTGGTGGAACGAACCGGCGACTTCCATGACCGCATCGATGTGGTCGGCGGTGATGAACCCCGCATCGGAGTCGACCGGCCGGAAGGCGATGCCTGAGAAGGCCGACGAGGCGCCACGCTCGATGTTGCGCACATGGGCGAGCGGATCGCAGATGACCTCGTCACCGGGTCGCGTCTGAGCCATGATCGACACCTGGTTCGCCATGACGCCCGACGGCACGAACAGCGCCGCCTCGAATCCCAGTGCCTCGGCCGCCTCTTCCTGGAGCCGGTTCACCGTCGGGTCGCCCCGGAACACGTCGTCACCGACGACCGCATCCGCCATCGCCCTCCGCATCTCCACCGTCGGTCGTGTCACCGTATCCGACCG
>CBDTXZ010000192.1:0-5677 GCA_965364515.1 uncultured bacterium | reverse complement strand
CCGGACTGCGACGCTGTTGGTCGTCGGATCGAGTCCGAGCACTTCGGCGCGTCCCGACGTCGCCCGTATGACATCGAGCAGGATACGGATCGTCGTTGTCTTCCCGGCGCCGTTCGGCCCGAGAAACCCATAGATCTCGCCCGTCTCGACGTTCATGTCGAGCGTCGCCAGACCCTGGCGCTTGCCGTACATCTTCGAGAGGCTCTCTGTGGTGATTGCCGCTCCCATGGCACCTCATCCGACGCTTCACCTCTGACACTACGCCTCGAGCCGGGCGCGGCGTCTCCTCCCTCGGCCCGTCCCCTGTCAGACGCTAGAGGCTGCGAACGCCTCAATCCGTTCCGGCAGCGTCGAGGCATCGAATGGCTTCTCGATCAGGCCGGCGACTCCGATCTCGTCGAGCATTTCTTCGGCGATATCCGATCGGCCCGTGAGAAAGACCACCGGAATCGATCCGAGGTTCGGATCGGTGCGAAGCTCGGCAACGACGTCAGCGCCGTTCCGGTCCGGCATCACGTAGTCGAGCACGATGACATCCGGTCTGTGGCGATCGGCGGCCTCGAATACATCGTCGGGGCCGGCGACCTCGATGACCTCATGGCCCGAACGTTTTCCGAGCACGACGGTCAGGAGATACCTGATCACCGGGTCGTCGTCGCAGATGAGAACTTTCATGTCAATCCCTCGTGAAGCGTTTGAGATTCGAGCAGACCAAAGCACGCGAGAGTGGCGACGCCTGATCTCCGACGGCGCTTCGGTAGAACTGCTGGAGGTCGTCCATACCTAACTCATCGGCCCCGAGCGGTCCGACTGAAGCGATCGCTCACAGTGACCCGCGGCTTTCCTGTGACGGGCAACGGAGGTGAGGCGACGCTCCCGAATCTGGGTGGCCCACCGTGCAGTTTGGAAGCTCAGCTGGGCCTCACGAAATGGCGTTCCGTCAGCTTCGGACGCCAGACACCCGTGTGACCAGATACTCCCCCAAGGAGCCGAGAACCGATTTGGCGGGGATGTCGGGGAGGTGAGCGATGGCCTCTGCTGCCCGGCTGAGCCGCTGGTCGGCGCTGTCGAGTGCCTGCTCCACGAACCCACCGCTCCTGACCAGATGGATGACCTCGTCGATCGTCGCCTGCGCGTACGGGCGCGGTTGAGACAGCAGCTCGCGGATCTGCCGGCCATCAGGGCCATTCAGCCCGAGGAGGACGGGCATCGTGAACTTGCCCTCGGCGATGTCGGATCCTGCAGGTTTGCCGATGGCCTCGGTCGTCGCCACCAGATCGAGAACGTCATCGGCGATCTGAAACACCATGCCGACTTCGTGAGCCCAGGTGGAGATCGCCTCGACGACGTCGTCGTCTGCGTCGGCAGCCATCGCACCGAGCCGCGCAGAAGTGCGGATCAACGATGCGGTCTTCTGCTCGATCACCTTCTCGTAGGCAGCGAGATCGTGATCGACATCGAAGTCGAGCTCGAGCTCTCGCGTCTGGCCCTCGACCAGCTCCGCATAGGTGGCGGCCAAGAGACGCACCGACTCGAGGCTGAGGTGGGTGGCTGCCGTCTCCGAGGCCCGCGCCATGAGGAAGTCGCCGGCGAGAATTGCGACCGTGTTCGTCCAGTTGGCGTTCACGGAGGCGGCGCCCCGTCTCGTATCCGACTCGTCGATGACGTCGTCGTGATACAGGCTTCCGACGTGGATCAGCTCGACAGAGACTCCCGCCTCGACCGGACGGTGATCGGAGACCGTGCCGAACTGGCCTGCCAGGATCGCCAGGAGCGGACGGTATCGCTTGCCGCCTGCGCGCAACAGGTGCTGGGCGATCTCGGTGAGTTGGCCGTGCTCGGACGTGGACACCTCGAGAAGGCGTCGTTCGACCTGGGCCATCGACGTCCACACGTCGGGCAGTGGGATGAGATCCTGGAGTTCGGACATGCAGGCGTCACCCTACCGGTGGTCGGATACGTGGAGTTAATCAGAGTGGACTCCTCGAAACCGCCCATCGCCGGTGGACACGAACCCCCTGGGGTGGCGGCCGCCCCTGGATCGGCATCGCCGGAATCTTCAGGGTCGGGCCTAAACCTGCCGACGGGTATACTTGCCATCCCTGCGGGGGATTCTCTAGAGGAGGCCCAGCCTTGTTTGAACGGTTCACAGATCGGGCCCGCCGTGTCGTCGTGTTGGCACAGGAAGAGGCCCGACTTCTCAATCACAACTACATCGGTACCGAGCACATCCTCCTGGGTCTGCTCAACGAAGGCGAAGGAATCGCCGCCAAGGCGCTCGAAAGCCTCGGCATCAACCTCTCCGGCGTCCGCGAACAGGTCGTCGAGATCATCGGTCAGGGCCAGCAGGCCCCGACGGGTCACATCCCCTTCACCCCGCGCGCCAAAAAGGTCCTCGAGCTGAGCCTTCGCGAGGCGTTGCAGCTCGGTCACAACTACATCGGCACCGAGCACATCCTCCTCGGGCTCATCCGTGAAGGTGAAGGCGTGGCGGCCCAGGTGCTCCAGAAGCTCGGAGCCGAACTCCAGAAGGTCAGACAGACGGTCATTCAGCTGCTGTCTGGGCCGACGGGGTCGGAAGAGCAGCCCACCGCCGGGGCCGGAGCGTCCAGCTCGTCGCGGTCCGAGTCGTCTTCCTCCTCGTCCCAGGGTTCGACAGTGCTCGACCAGTTCGGTCGCAATCTCACCCAGGCCGCACGAGACCGCAAGCTCGATCCGGTCATCGGGCGGTCCAAGGAGATCGAGCGGGTCATGCAGATCCTCTCCCGCCGCACCAAGAACAACCCGGTCCTGATCGGCGAGCCCGGGGTTGGCAAGACGGCCATCGTCGAGGGACTCGCTCAGAAGATCGTGTCCAACGAAGTGCCCCAGACCCTCACGAACAAGAAGCTGTACACGCTCGATCTCGGCGCATTGGTCGCCGGGTCGAGGTACCGCGGCGACTTCGAGGAACGCCTGAAGAAGGTCCTCAAAGAGATCAAGACGCGCGGTGACATCATCATCTTCATCGATGAGATCCACACGTTGGTCGGTGCCGGAGCGGCGGAGGGTGCCATCGATGCGGCGTCGATCCTGAAGCCGATGCTCGCCAGGGGCGAGCTGCAGACCATCGGGGCGACCACCCTCGAGGAGTACCGCAAGTATCTCGAAAAGGACTCGGCTCTCGAGCGGCGCTTCCAGCCCGTTCAGGTCGATGAGCCGACGGTGGCCGACACCATTCAGATCCTGCTCGGGCTGAAGGACCGCTACGAGTCGCATCACTCGGTGCGTTTCACCGATCAGGCGATCGTGACCGCAGCCAACCTGGCGGACCGCTATCTCTCTGATCGCTTCCTCCCGGACAAGGCCATCGACCTCATCGACGAGGCCGGCAGCCGGATGCGGATCAGCCGTTCAGCCAACAACCCCGAGTTCGCCGAGATCGACAAGCGGCTCACCGACGTTCGGGCCGAGAAGCAGGATGCCGTCCAGTCTCAGCAGTACGAACGCGCCGCCCAGCTGAGGGATCAAGAGCGTTCATTGATCTCGGATCGCGCCGATGTCGAGCGTCGCCTCGCCGACGAGGGTGGGGAGCTCGGTTGGGTCATCGACGACGAAGAGATCGCCCAGGTGCTGGCGCAGTGGACCGGCATTCCCGTCCAGCGGCTCACCGAGGAAGAGACGGCGCGGCTCGTCCACATGGAGAGCGAGCTGCACAACCGAATCGTTGGACAGCACGACGCCATCGTCGCCGTGTCGAAGGCGATCAGGCGCACCCGAGCGGGTCTGAAGGACCCGAAGCGACCGTCGGGCTCGTTCATCTTCCTCGGCCCGTCGGGCGTCGGGAAGACCGAGACCGCCAAGGCGCTCGCCGATTTCCTGTTCGGAGACGAGAACTCCCTCATCCAGCTGGACATGTCCGAGTACATGGAGAAGCACACGGTGAGTCGGCTGATCGGCTCGCCTCCGGGCTATGTCGGGTACGACGAGGGCGGCCAGCTCACCGAGGCCGTCAGGCGGAAGCCCTTCTCGGTGGTGCTGTTCGACGAGATCGAGAAAGCCCATCCGGACGTGTTCAACACGCTGCTCCAGATCCTCGAGGACGGTCGTCTGACCGACGCCCAGGGTCGGACGGTCGATTTCAAGAACACCGTGATCATCATGACGTCGAACCTGGGAAGTCGTGATCTGCGCAAGACCAACATCGGCTTCAACACCCAGGACGAGCGTGACACCTACGACAAGATGGTGGAGAAGGTGCAGGAAGAGCTCAAACGGCACTTCCGTCCGGAGTTCCTCAACCGCATCGACGACACGATCGTCTTCCACGAGCTCACGCTCGAAGAGGTCAAGCAGATCGTGGATCTCATGCTGGTTCGGGTGAAGGAACAGCTCGACTCGCAAGGTCTCGACCTCGTTCTCACCGACGATGCCAAGGCCCACCTCGCCACCAAGGGCTACGACCCCGAGTTGGGTGCTCGGCCACTGCGGCGATCCATTCAGCGCCGGCTCGAAGACCCGCTGTCGGAGCAGATGCTCCTCGGTGGCTACACCGCCGGTACGACGGTGCTGGTCGGGGTCGACGAGGAGAGCGACGAGCTCACGTTCGAAGCGTTCGAAACCCCCGAACAACCCCCTGCGGAGTTGGCAGAGCAGGAGTAGCCCACCCGGAGAACAGCGCAGACCCTCCTTCGCACGCAGCAGCGGCGGGGGAGGGTTTTTCGCGAGGTCGTCTTCCCAAGCCCGATCAGCTGGTCTACTGTGTTTTGTCGGGAGCTGGGAACATCACCACCGTAATGGAATCAGGCACACTGCGATGAAAACGACACTTATCGCGCTCGTCACGATCGCCGCAACGATGCTCGGCCAGGCGCCGGCCATGGACGTGGCGTCCACACTCAACGAGGTCGCCCGAGCCCAGGAGGGAGATGGGGTGACCGAGGGCTACGTCGATCGGATGCTGAGGGCCCGGCAGGCCCAGCTACAGGTCGGATCGTTCGAGACGTACGACCCCGACGTGCTCGTCCGTGTGCCCGTCACCCTGGAGGCATACAGCTGGGACCTGATCGACAAAGGCCTCAAGAACGGGCAGCTCCCGGCGTCCGTCCTGATGTCGGTCGGTTCCTGTCGGCTCGAACGCGACGCCGCGTACACGATGTCGCAGATGGTCGAGGCGGCCGCCGCCGACGGCGTCACACTCCGTCCAGCCTGGTGCTACCGGAGTCTGGCGCAGCAGCGTTCGACCTATGAGGCCAACTGCCCGCTGGTCGAGTCGGAAGAGCCGTTGCTCGATCCGGTGACGGGGACACCGCAACTCGACGACAACGGCGAACCCATCGTCACGTCTGGCCCACCCGAGCGCTCATGCACGCTTCCGACGGCGACGCCGAGTCGATCGAACCACGGCTGGGGCCGTGCCGTCGACTTCGAGGTGCGCAACCGGACGATGGGCTGTGGAGACTCGGCGTTCAGGTGGCTGCAGGAAAATGCGGGTCAGTTCGGTTGGATCCACCCGGACTGGGCGCAGTGCAACCGTGAAACCCGCGAACCGTGGCACTGGGAATACGGCGGACTCCAACTGCTTCCGTTCCCCAGTCTGCTTCCACCAGAGCCGATCCTTCCACCGGCAAGAGTGGAGTGAGCCCGGCTCCGGCATCGATCCGGTGGCGCCTCGACTATTCCTTGATGTACGGCTGAC
>CBDTXZ010000191.1:0-5693 GCA_965364515.1 uncultured bacterium | reverse complement strand
TGGTGCAGCTCGACGGTGGCCGCTTCGCGACCTCCGATCTCAACGATCTCTACCGTCGTGTCATCAACCGGAACAACCGTCTCAAACGACTGCTGGATCTCGGAGCCCCCGAGATCATCGTCAACAACGAGAAGCGCATGCTGCAAGAGGCCGTGGACGCCCTGTTCGACAACGGTCGTCGCGGTCGTGCGGTGACCGGTCCGGGCAACCGGGCCCTGAAGTCGCTCTCGGACATGCTGAAGGGCAAGCAGGGCCGCTTCCGTCAGAACCTGTTGGGCAAGCGCGTCGACTACTCGGGCCGTTCGGTCATCGTCGTCGGCCCCCAGTTGAAGCTCCACCAGTGCGGTCTCCCCAAGATCATGGCGCTGGAGCTGTTCAAGCCGTTCGTGATGAAGCGTCTCGTCGACCGGGACATCGCCCAGAACATCAAGTCCGCCAAGCGGATGGTCGAGCGTCATCGCCCCCAGGTGTGGGACGTGCTGGGCGAGGTCATCCAGGAGCACCCGGTGCTCCTGAACCGAGCACCGACCCTGCACCGTCTCGGCATCCAGGCCTTCGAGCCGGTGCTGGTCGAAGGCAAGGCGATCCAGATCCACCCGCTCGTGTGTGAGGCGTTCAACGCCGACTTCGACGGTGACCAGATGGCCGTCCACCTTCCGCTGTCGGCCGAGGCCCAGGCAGAGGCGCGTGTGCTCATGCTGTCGACGAACAACGTTCTGCGCCCCGCATCGGGACGTCCGATCGTCACGCCATCGCAGGACATGGTCATCGGGGTCTACTACCTCTCCGCCGACGCGATCGGCGAGGAGATCGGGAGCGGGCGAGTGTTCGGGTCGGTCGAGGAGGCCCTCATGGCCTACGACCTCGGCGAGTTGAACCTGCACGCCCCCATCAGGCTGCGGGTCGGCGATCTCGCCGGTACGGCCGAGATGCACGCCGACCTCATCGAAACCCTCCCGAATCACCTGACTCCGGAGCCGGTCGACGGGTCGAAGCTGATGGACACGACGCTGGGTCGAGCGATCCTCAACTCGGCGTTCCCCGACAGCTTCCCATACATCAACGCCACGGTGATCAAGTCCGACATCGGCCGGATCGTCGAAGCGGTCATCGAGCGGTACCCCCGCTCGGCCGTCGCCGAGACGCTCGATGCCATCAAGAGCCTCGGGTTCCGGTACGCCACCAAGGCCGGTCTCACGATCGCCCTCGACGACGTCAAGACCCCGCCGAACAAGGCGGAGATCCTGGCGGCCTACGAGGAGCGGGCCGACAAGGTCCAGTCGCTGTACAACAAGGGCGTGGTGACCGAGGAGGAGCGTCGTCAGGAGCTCATCGAGATCTGGACGGAGGCGACCGACACGGTCAAGGACGCCATGACCGAGCACATGAAGAAGGAGGCGTTCAACTCCGTCGACATGATGGTCGGCTCCGGTGCCCGTGGGAACATGATGCAGTTGCGCCAGATCGCCGGCATGCGCGGCCTGGTGGCCAACCCGAAGGGTGACATCATCCCGCGTCCGATCATCTCGAACTTCCGGGAAGGACTGTCGGTGTTGGAGTACTTCATCTCCACCCACGGTGCCCGGAAGGGTCTGGCGGACACGGCTCTGCGTACCGCCGACTCGGGATACCTGACCCGGCGTCTCGTCGACGTGTCACAGGAACTCATCATCACCGAACCCGACTGTGAGACGGACAAGGGGATCAAGATCTCCCTGCTCGACAGCCGCGGCGTCGTGATCCGGAACCTGAGGTCTCGCATCTTCGGGCGCGTACTGGCCGACGATCTCAAGATCGAGCGCAAGCTGGTCGAGACGCGCGATGGCGTGAAGCTCCGAGCCGGCGAGGTGATCACCTCGAAGGCGCTCATCGCGATCGAGGCGGCCGCAACCGAACTCGAGACTGCAAGAGTGCGCTCGGTGCTCACCTGTGACACGCAGGTCGGAGTCTGCCAGGCGTGCTACGGCATGTCGCTGGCGACCGGTCGCACCGTCGAGATCGGCGAGGCGGTCGGCATCATGGCAGCCCAGTCGATCGGTGAGCCCGGCACGCAGCTGACGATGCGTACCTTCCACACCGGCGGTGTGGCGGGTGACGACATCACCCATGGTCTGCCTCGAGTCGTGGAGCTCTTCGAAGCTCGGACCCCAAAGGGCAAGGCCACCCTGACCGAAGAGGGCGGTCCCATCCGGGAGTTCGACGACGAGGAAGGTCGTCGCCTCGTGGTGGAGACCAAGGAGGGCGACGTGGTCTACAAGATCAGCCGTCGTTCCCGGCTCCGCGTTTCCGATGGCGACATCGTCGAGCCCGGTGACCAACTCACCGAGGGCCCCTTGGATCCGAAGGAGGTCCTCGAGATCCGTGGTGTGCGCGCTGCACAGCAGTACCTGGTCGACCAGGTGCAGGAGGTCTATCGAAGCCAGGGTGTGGAGATCCACGACAAGCACATCGAGCTGATCGTGCGCCAGATGCTGAAGCGCATCCGGGTCGTGTCGCCGAACGACGCCGAATTCCTGCCGGCAGAACTGGTCGACGACCAGCGCTTCCGTGACACGAACCGCCAACTGGTCTCGGAGGGCAAGCAGCCCGCCGAGGGGCGTCCCGAGCTGATGGGTATCACGAAGGCGTCGCTCGCCACCGATTCGTGGCTGTCCGCGGCGTCGTTCCAGGAGACCACCCGGGTCCTGACGGACGCCGCCATCGGCGGCAAGTCGGACTACATGCGTGGTCTCAAGGAGAACGTGATCATCGGCAAGCTGATCCCGGCCGGAACCGGATCGACCGAGTACCAGTCGCTCCAGCCGGCGCTGCCCGGGGCAACCACGGTTGCGTCGCTCGGCATCCTCGGCGAGATCCCTTCGGGGGAAGGCGGCGACGCCGGTCTGCCGGAGAACCCGGCGGAATGGCTGGCGAGCCTCGGAAACCAGGACGAGGACGTCGACGAGGACGAGTGACCTCAGGTCACAATCGATGCACTGAAGAAGGCCGGAGCCGAGAGGTCCCGGCCTTCTTCGATGTCTGCGCACCACCGAATCTACCCAACCACCCCATCCGGATCGAGAGGCGAACATACGAAACGGCCGGGCCCGAAGGCCCGGCCGTCCATGTGCTCCGAGGGGACCGACAGCGCAGACATCGGGATTCCCATCGAAGCAACCTCGAGGAGCACCTTGCGGCCCTCCCGATAGCCATCGACATGGTTGCACGGGATCTCCGCCGTTACACAAACCTGGGCAGATCATTTCCCTCCGCAAGGAGGGACTAGTTCTTTGGCAGGCTTTGACAAGCGCAAGCCATCCTGCCGCCTACCTGACAGAACCTGCCAGCTACAGTCGCCCCGGTGAACGTCCTCCTGATCGACGACGACGCCGACGATGCCGAACTCATTCGACGTGAACTCGACGGGTTCGGCATACGCATCGTGTGGGCAGACGGGTTCCAGGCCGGCATCGAACTGATCGAGAGCGGCGCGTTCGACGCTGTTCTGGTCGACCAGCTTCTCGGTGTTCGCACCGGACTCGAATTCCTCGACCATGCCCGCCAGGCCCGTCCGGACCTCCCGGTCTTCATCGTCACCGGTGTCGAGTCGCAAGAGGTCGACGACGCCGCACTCGAAGCCGGGGCGGCGGGTTTCGTTCTGAAGCGCGAGGTGCGTGGTGACTCCTTCAGCCGCACCCTCCGATACGGAGTCCGGCGCCATCGGGCCCGACCGGGGCCCCCGGATCCGAAGCCCGGCGGCAAGGAACTGACGTTGCAGGTGGCGCTGTCGCGGGGAATGACCATCCGAGACGCCGCCAAGGCTGCCGGGATGTCCGAGCGCACTGCCTACCGGCGGCTGAGCGACCCGGTCTTCCAAGAGCAACTCGCTGCGCTCCGGACGGAGCTGCGAGAACGTACCCTGGATCGCACCGTTCGCGACATGGAGAACGACGGGTAACGGTCGACCTTCTCCATTCCACGTGTGGCGTGCCGCAGGCGTTTTGACCGGAAACACGGTGTGTCATATACTGCTCACTCGTAGGTCTGTTGCAATGCTGCGCAGAGCTACTTCCCTCTCTCTCGATGAGTCGCTCTGAGCAGCGGTGTGTCTGGGGAGCGGAGACCACTGAGAACTCAGAGTGGCACGAACATCGTGCTGCTCGCATGCGTCAGGAGAACGTTTTGCCGACGATCCAGCAGCTCGTCCGCGATGGCCGGAAAAAGAAGAAGAAGAAGGTCAAGACCGCTGGTCTCGCCGGTGCACCGCAGCGTCGCGGTGTGTGCACCCGTGTCTATACGGTGAGCCCCAAGAAGCCGAACTCTGCACTCCGCAAGGTCTGCCGCGTGCGACTCTCCTCCGGCATGGAAGTGACCGCCTACATCCCCGGGGAAGGCCACAATCTCCAGGAGCACAGCATCGTGCTCGTCCGCGGCGGTCGTGTGCGTGACCTGCCGGGCGTTCGCTACAAGGTCGTTCGCGGCGCCCTCGATGCCGCATCCGTCCAGAACCGCAAGCAGGCTCGCTCCCGCTACGGAACGAAGAAGGAATCCTGACATGCGTCGCGCCCCAGCACAGAAGCGCCGAATCGAGCCGGACCCCGTATTCAAGAGCGTCCTCGTCAGCCAAGTGATCAACAAGGTTCTCCTGGCCGGCAAGAAGGACACTGCCCGCAAGATCGTCTACGACGCACTCGAGATCGTCGAACGGAGGGTCAACCAGGACCCGACCATCGTGCTCAAGCGTGCGGTCGAGAACATTCGTCCGCAGGTCGAGGTCCGCTCCCGTCGTGTCGGTGGATCTTCCTATCAGGTCCCCATCGAGGTGTCGCCGCGCCGCTCCAACACACTCGCAGTGCGCTGGCTCGTCAACTTCGCCCGCAAGCGCCGCGAGCCCCAGATGGCCATGCGTCTCGCCAACGAGATCATGGATGCGTCCAACAACTCAGGTGCGGCGGTCAAGCGGAAAGAGGACATCCACAAGATGGCGGAGTCGAACCGGGCCTTCGCCCACTACCGCTGGTAGTCCACCCAACGTTCTGACGCCCGGCAGTCCCACTTCCATCGCGGTCGTGGGATTGTTGGATTCACGACCTGATCCAGAAAGAGACCAATGAGCAAGAGAAGTGCGCCCCTCGACAAGGTACGCAACATCGGAATCATGGCCCACATCGACGCGGGCAAGACCACGTTGACCGAGCGGATCCTCTTCTACACCGGCCGCAACTACAAGATCGGTGAGGTCCATGAGGGCGCGGCCACGATGGACTGGATGGAGCAGGAGCAGGAGCGCGGCATCACCATCACCTCCGCTGCGACCACCTGCGAGTGGGACGGCCACACCATCAACATCATCGACACCCCGGGCCACGTCGACTTCACCGTCGAAGTCGAGCGTTCGCTCCGTGTGCTCGACGGTGCCGTCGCAGTGTTCGACGGCGTCGCAGGCGTCGAGCCACAGTCCGAGACGGTCTGGCGCCAGGCCGACCGGTACGGCGTGCCACGTATCTGCTTCATCAACAAGCTCGACCGCACGGGAGCCGACTTCTACGCCGACGTGCAGTCGATCATCGATCGGCTCGGGGCCAAGCCTCTGGTCATGCAGCTCCCGGTCGGCGCCGAGTCCGACTTCCACGGCGTTGTCGACCTCGTCGAGATGAATGCCAAGATCTGGCTCGACGACATGGGCAAGGAATGGGAGATCACCGAGATCCCCG
>CBDTXZ010000190.1:0-5776 GCA_965364515.1 uncultured bacterium | reverse complement strand
ATTCGGTGCGCTCACCCTGACGGCCGCGCTCGCGCTCGGGATCGGCGCGATCGTCGCCGGCGACGATGATCAGGCCCCGTACATCGAGGCGAAGCCAGACCCGATGCCCGGTGTCCCCGGGACCGATCGCCCAGGTTTCATCCGAGCGAACGAGGGCTGTGAGGACCACCAGCGCCGCCCGTTCGAGGTCGGCGACTTCGGGTTCTCGACCAGGGTTGCGATCGACGGCCTCGACGCTCCCACTGTGCTCGAGTTCTTCGACGAGAACCTCGCCTTCATCGGTCAGCGAGAGGGGATGGTCCTCCTCTGGGATCGTTCGGCCGGCTCGACCGAGGCCGTGATCGACCTGACAACCGTCACCGGCACCGAGCAGGATCAAGGCCTGATCGGGCTCGCCGTCACTCCAGACCGTCGTCACCTGCTGGTCCACTACACCACCGAAGACGAGTCGAAGGTGATCGCCCAACCACTCGTCGACGGTGTGCCCACCGTGACCGGCCGGATCGAGGTGCTCACAGTCGAGCAACCCTCGACGCAGCACAACGGTGGCACGCTCGTCTTCGACTCTGATGGCTATCTCTGGGCGAGTTTCGGGGACGGAGGTGGACAGGGCGACCGCTACGCCAATGCCCAGGACCCGACGACACCACTCGGGTCGATACTCCGTCTCGAGGTCGGACCCGACCTCGACGTCAGTGGCGCACCGGGCAACCCCTACCTGGACGGGGTCGAGGGGCATCCGTGGGTGTTCGCCATCGGGATACGCAACCCGTTTCGTTTCTCGATCGACCCGGTCACCGGAGAACTGTGGGTTGCCGACGTCGGTCAGGCCTGCGTAGAGGAGATCTCGGTCCTCGATCCGACGGCGGACGCCGGCGCCAACCTCGGTTGGAGCGTCTTCGAGGGGAATCGACCGTTTCGTGGTGAGCTCGATGGAGAACACCACGCTCCGGTCTTCGACTTCTGGCGAGATGGCGGCTTCTGTGCCGTCGTCGGGGGAGAGGTCTACCGAGGCGATGCCATCGATGATCTCGAAGGTCTCTACGTGTTCACCGACTACTGCCGGTCCGAGATTCTCGTCTTCGATCGCGAGGCCGGCGTCGGCTCGCTCACCGGTGTCGAGGTGGACACGCCCGTCGACATTTCGAGTGGACCGGCGGGGGAGTTGTTTGCGGTCTCCATGACCGGCTCGATCGTCGAGTTGGTTCCGAACTCCTGATCCTTTTCGGCTGCCATCGAGCAACGTCCCGCGATGGGGCAGTGTGCGGCCCCCGCTCGTACCCTCTTGACCCATGAGAGTGCTCACCGTCTGTCTCGGAAACATCTGCCGTTCCCCGGCCGCGGAGGCGGCAATCGTCGAGGCCGCGGAGGCGGCCGGCCTGCAGGTCGAAGTCGACTCCGCCGGCACAGCTGCCTATCACGTCGGTGAGCCGCCCGATCGCCGGATGCGAGCAGCGGGGTCCGTCGTCGGACTCGAGATCGATGGGAGCGCTCGCCAGTTCGAGCCAGCCGACTTCGACCGATACGACCTGATCGTCGTGATGGACCGATCGAATCTCGAGGACGTGCTCGATCAGGCGCCGGACGAGCGGGCCGCCGAACGGGTTCGTCTCTTCCGGTCCTTCGACCCCGAGGCAGACGATCTCGAGGTGCCCGATCCCTACTACGGGGGACCTGACGGGTTCCGTGAAGTCATCGCCATGGTCAGGCGGGCGGCGGCCGGCCTCGTCGATCAGATCGGGACATGAGCTGGGCGACGCTCCATCGGGTCGAACGGGCCGACGGCACGGTGCGGGCGGTCAAGGAGACCGACTACGACGCCCGGCTGGAGGCTCGCGGGCTGTGGGCGCTCGAGGACGCAGGTGCGCCGGTACCGGAGATCCACGAGGTGACCAGGGAGCGCATCGTCATGGAATGGGTCGCGGGGGCCGCCGACTGGGAGCTTCTCGGGCGCCGGCTCGCACACGTCCACCGCACCACCGCAGCCGCATTCGGGTTCCCTCACGACAACATGATCGGAGGGCTCCCGCAGCGAAACGGTTGGCGTTCCTCCTGGGCCGAGTTCTTCGCCGATGCCAGGGTCCGGGTCCATCTCGATGATCCGACCGTCCCGGCCGATCTCACGAAGCGGCTCTCGCGTGCGTGCGACGGACCAATGCGGGCGCTGCTCGATGAGCACCAACCGGCGCCGTCCCTCATCCACGGTGACCTGTGGAGCGGGAACATCGTCGACGGCCGGTGGCTCATCGATCCGGCCGTTGCCTATGCCGACAGGGAGATGGAGTTGGCATTCCTCACGATGTTCGGCGGCGTGCCCGAGACACTGGAGGCGGCCTACCGCGAAGCCTGGCCGCTCGATGACGGTTGGGAGCGCAGGAGACCGGCATTGCGACTCCACCATCTCCTCGTACACGTGCGGCTGTTCGGAGGCTCCTACACCCAGAGGCTCGCCGAAACGCTGGATGGCCTCGGATGGTGAGCCGGATCGGAGTACTTGCAGCCATCCCACAGGAACGAGCCGCTCTGGAGCGGGTCATGTCCGGGACTGCCGCACAAGACGGCTTCCTGCTCGGCACGATCGAAGGTCACCCGGTGTGTGTCGGCACCACCGGGATCGGGAAGGTCAATGCCGCGGTCGCCGCTACCCGTTTGTGCGAGCGCTTCGCGCCGTCGCTGATCGTCTTCACCGGGGTCGCCGGTGGCCTGGATCCCGACCTGGACGTGGGCGACGTCGTCATCGGCACCAACGTCATCCAACACGATTCCGGCGTGTTGACCGACGATGGAACGGAGACGTATCAGGCCGGCCACATCCCCTTCTTCAATCCGACGGATCGGCTGGGGTACCAGCCATCGAGCCGGCTCCTCGAATCGGTCAGAACCGCGCTCGACGTCCCACCAATGGAACTCGGCGGCGGTGCGCGGGTCGTGTACGGAACCATCCTGACCGGGGATCAGTTCCTCGCTTCGGACACGGAGCGGGCGCGGCTCCACGGCCGATTCGGCGCAGCTGCGATCGAGATGGAGGGAGGAGCCGTTGCTCAAGTCGCAACCGAATACGGCATCGACCATCTGGCGATCCGGACGGTTTCAGACCGAGCGGGGTCGGGGTCTCCGGCGGACTTCACCGGATTCCTCGACCGAGTGGCTCATCAGACGGTGGAGGTGCTTCGCCGCATCCTCCCGGCTGTCGCGCCGAACTGAGCCGGCGTCGTGTGAACCGGATCGAGCAATCTGCCGTTGCAGAGCACCGGGTTGGTCAGTCTTCGAAGGCGCGTTCGAATGCGTTCCGAACATCATCCGAGAACAGGACGAATCTGATCTCGTCGAGATCGTAGGAGCGACCGTGAACCGCAGATGCAGCGATGGCTGCCGCCTCGTCCACGGGATACCCGAACACCCCGCAGCTGATCGCCGGCAGCGCAACACTGCGAATGTCGTCGTGGTCGGATGCGATCGTCAAGGAAGAAACGAACGCCGATGCAAGCAGTTCGGGGGCACGATCCATCGAGTACCTCGGCCCGACGGCGTGGATGACGAAGCGCGACGGGAGGTCGAAGCCGGGTGTGATCCTGGCTTCCCCGGTCGGGCACCGCACACCCGGCCGGACCTCGGGCAGCGCACGGCAGGCGGTCAACAAACGAGGCCCGGCCGCGGCGTGGATCGCTCCGTCGACACCCCCGCCTCCGGCGAGCGCCTCGTTGGCGGCGTTGACGATTGCATCGGTGCGTGCTCGGGTGATGTCCCCTCGCTCGATGACGACAGTGGTCATACCCCGATCGTATTCGTCGTCTCGATCATCCGCGGTCGGTCGGGAGCAACCAACCTTCGCCTGTGGCGTAGCCCACCGGTCAGTATGAGACGGCGGTGCGATCGGATAGTGTTGTCGGTATGAAGAAGCTCCTCTCAATCGCCCTGCCCGCTCTTGCCGGAGCCGTTCTCGGATCCGTCATCCGTCAGAAAGTGACCCGGAAGGAAGGCGAGCTGGTCATTGCCGCTCATCCCGCACCGATCGTCGCAGGAACGGTTGCCGGACTGATCAGTCCGAAGGCGAAGACCCTCGTGGCTCTGATGGTGAGCATCAACGTCGCGGCCAACTACCCCCGCTGACGGGTCACTCTTTTCGGGCCCTGCTCGGCGCCACCCTGGGCGGTTCGTTTGGCTGCTTCGGATAGACGGGGGGCCAAGGAGCATCCATGAGTCCGGCCTCCATGTCGGCTCGGTGCAGTTCGAGCAGTGGTTCCAGGCTCTGGGGGCGATCGTTGATGCCGGACCACGGGTCTCCGAGTCGCTGGAGCTTCGCCGGGACCATATCCATGGTCAGCTCGTCGGGGTCGACGGTTTCGAGCTCGTCCCAGCGGATCGGCGTCGAGACCTGACCTCCGACCCTCGCCCGGACGCTCCAGGCCCCGAAGACCGTCTTGTGGGGAGCGTTCTGGTTGAAGTCGACGAACACGCGCCGGCCGCGCTCCTCTTTCCACCAGGCAGCCGTGACGGTGTCAGGGTGCCGCCGTTCCATCTCCCGGGCGAACGCCACGGCAGCCGAACGAACCTCGTAGGAATCCCATCGAGGCTGCAGCCGGATGTAGATGTGCAGCCCCTTGCTTCCTGTGGTCTTCAGGTGCCCCTCGAGCCCGAGTTCCTCGAGGAAGTCGTGGGCGAGTGCGGCAGCGTTGCGGACGTCGTCGAAGACGAGGCCTGGCACCGGGTCGAGGTCGATGCGCAGCTCATCGGTGACCTTCGGCGTTGCGGCCAGGTATGGCCACGGATGAAACCCGAGGCAACCCAGGTTGACGGCCCAGACCACGTGGGCCATGTCAGCGATGACGAGTGCGTCCGAGGTGGTTCCGTTCGGCGTCGACACCACAGCGGTCTCGAGCCAGTCCGGGGTTCCCTTCGGGACTCGCTTCTGGAAGAAGCTCTTGCCAGAGGCACCGTCGGGGAATCGCTGCATCAGGGTCGGGCGTCCGCCCATGGTGTCCAGCAGTGGCTCCGCCACTGCGAGGTAGTAGTCGACGAGATCGAGTTTGGTTTCACCGCGTTTACTGAAGAAGACCTTGTCGGGGTTCGACACGCGCACCGACCGGCCGTCGATCTCGAGCTCGATCGCATCCGCCATGCTCAGACGCTACCGCTGGCCGGCCGAGGTCGCTCCGAAGTTCACCAGTAGCGATACCGGGTGGGTGTGATGGTCAGCGGGACCGAGTAGCGGCCCCCGAACCATTTCGGCGACCAGCCTCGTTCGCTCATGATCGGCCCGTATTTGTCGAGATATGCCTGATTGTCCTCCGCCGACGGGAGGGAGTTGTCGATGCGAGCGAGGGCCTCCACGACGACGATGTCGCCTCCGAGGCCGTTGCCGTCCAGGTTGAGGCCGACCGCAGGGTTGTTGGTCACGTTCTCCTCACGGGGCGATTCGAGGCTGTAGACGGTGAAGTCGCCGCCGTCCCACAGGTACCAGACAGGGGAGGTCTGGGGTATCCCGCGCTGCGACACGGTGGTGAGCCAGATCACCCGCGAAGAGCGAAGCCGTTCAGCCGCGTGTGCGCCCTCGTTGGTGGTCTCTTCGATCGTTTCGATGCCGCTTCTGCTCACCTCCGGCACTGTACGCCGGTTCGAGGGGCGAAGCTCGTCCATGGTGTGGGCAATGCGCAGCTCGAAGCCGGTGGTGCCGGCTACAACACCAGGTAGTAGTGCTCTGACGGGAGGCTCACGAAGCCCGCCTTCTCGTAGGTGCTGCGAGCGGGTGCATGTCCGGCGTCGCCGCCCGTACTGA
>CBDTXZ010000189.1:0-5788 GCA_965364515.1 uncultured bacterium | reverse complement strand
CCGAGCGACTCGGGGTCGAGACGCTCATCTCGTCTGCGAGCCACCTTCGAGTGAGCGCCGCGCTCGTCATGGCCGGGCTCGGGGTAGGAGCTTGACGGCCGGGGTCATCCCCCGTGCTGTCACCAGCTGATAATCTGGCCGAACGTGCCGGAAGCCCATTCGATTCACCAATCCACGCTCGAGCGTCTCGCTCCGGGCTCAGCGCTGCGAGCCGGACTGGAGCGGATCATCCAGATGGGCAAGGGGGCGATCATCGTCCTCGGAGACGGACCGAAGATGGACGCCATCTCCAGCGGGGGCTTCATCTTCGATCAGCCCGTGGCCTACACACCGGCGAAACTGTCCGAGTTGGCCAAGATGGACGGTGGGATCGTGCTCGATCCTTCGGGTGACCACCTGATCAGGAGCAACGTCCACTTCGTCCCGTCCAACGAGATCAGGACCGACGAGACCGGCTCGCGTCATCGAACCGCCCAGCGCATCGCCATCCAGACGGGGTACCCCGTCGTGGCGGTGAGCGAAGGTCGAAAGATCGTGACGGTCTATTTCGAGGATCAGAAGACGGAGCTGCGCAGCCCCACCGAGATCGCTGCGCGGGTGAACCAGGAGCTGCAGACCCTCGATCGTCTCCGACGCAGGCTCGACGAGGCCGAGGTGACGCTCACCCAGCTCGAGATGACGGGTCTCGTCACGTATCGAGCCGTCGTCACACTGATCCAGCGCAGCGAGTTGGTCCGTCGAGTCGGGCTCTCGATCGAGGATCATGTGGTTCAACTCGGTGACGAGGGCAGGCTCGCATACATCCAGCTCGATGACATGGTCAGGGGTGTCGATCACCTGCGATTCATCACGATGCGCGACTACACGTCCACCCGTCGAGTTGCGCTCACCAACGCAGCCCTCGATCGTCTCGATGCGCTCGAAGAGTCGAAGATCCACGATCCGGGTGAGATCGGCCGGGCGCTCGGGTTCGACGAACTCGACGAGCCGGTCGTGCCACGGGGCTACCGACTGCTCTCCAAGGTCGGTCGTCTCCCCGAAAGCGTCCGTGAGGAGCTGGTTCGGCATTTCAAGACGCTGCCCAGAATTCTGAAGGCCTCGACCGAGCAACTCGAATCGGTGGAAGGCATCGGTTCGACGCGTGCCGACTATCTCGTCCACTACTTCGACCGACTGCACACGGCAGCCGAGAACTGGGCGCCGTCGGCGTTGTGAACCGCCCCGATCGCCGGGCGGCGGTGCAGGTGGACAGCGCTTGTACAATGCGGCCCGATGGCTAAGACCAAAGATTCGAAGTACGGCGTCGGAGACAAGGTCGTTCACCCCCAACACGGGGCAGCGACGATCGCCAAGAAGCTCAAGCAGGAGTTCGGCGGTGAGAAGCGCGATTACTTCGTGCTGGACATCGCGACCGAGCAGCTCACGGTGATGGTGCCGGTCGACAACATCGAAGAGGTGATCCGTCCGGTCATCTCGAAGAACAAGGCACGCGAAGTGCTCGCGGTCCTCAAGGAGGAGCCGCAAGAGGCGGGTTCGAACTGGTCCCGCTGGTATAAAGTCCTCAACGAGAAGATGACGTCCGGCGACATCTTCCAGGTCGCCGAGGTCGTCCGTGACCTGAACTACGCCCAGCAGACCAAGGGCATCTCTCCTGCGCTCAAGCGCATGCTGTCAAAGGCGCGCACGACGCTCACGTCCGAGTTGCAGTTCGCCCTCGATGTCGACGAGGAAGACGCAATCAAGAAGCTCGACCGGGCGCTGCCCAAGTTCGATCCACCTGACGAATGAGCGGGCTTCGGGTCGGTTGGGGGTTCGACGCCCACCGATTCGGTGGTGAGCCGCCGCTCCTGCTCGGAGGCGTCGAAGCGTCGTCCGATCGTGGCGTAGAGGCGACATCCGACGGGGACATCGTGGTGCATGCGGTGATCGATGCGTTGCTCGGCGCAGCTGCACTCGGCGACCTGGGATCCTTCTTCCCGTCCGAGGATCCGGTTTGGCACGGGGCCGACAGCTTCCACATGCTCGAACTCACCTTGTCGGAATTGGCTGCCCATGGATGGAGACCGACATTCGTCGATGTCACCGTGCTCGCCCAGACGATTCGTGTCGGCCCGCTCCGAGAGGGAATCCGGGTGAATCTCGCAGCAGGTCTCGGGCTCGACGCGAGCGCGATCAGTGTCAAGGCCACGACCACCGACCGAATGGGCTGGATCGGCTCAGACGAGGGGATCGCTGCGGCGGCCACCGTGACCGTCGAATCCGCCGATCGCGAGCGGGTCGCTTCGGGAGACACCGGGGTACTCGGAGAACTCGAGGCCCCCCGACGACCCCGCGATCCCGACTGGCAGGCCTGGCACGAAGCACTCGACGCCGAATCGTCGTCCGACGATCCCTTGCGCTGGGCGGCAGCGCTCCGAGATCTCTACCACGCTCGGCGGGTGGCCGGCATCTCCGCCGAGCTCACCGAGATGATGCGGTCCCTGCACGGCAGACTGGTGCCACTCGTGGCCCGTGAGCTTGCGATCGACGCCGAGACGGCTGCTGCTGCGATCGACCGGGCCCTGTCACAGTCGGAGCCTCCGCTCGACTGAGCGGCACGCCATTCAGGACTGGATCTGTGCTGCCCTAGAGTCATCGAATCATGACCTCCCAGATCAGAGTCACCAACACGCTGACGCGTCAGACCGAGGACTTCGTGCCGGTCGCGGGCAACACGGTCCGGATGTACGTCTGCGGCCCGACCGTCCAGTCGCCTCCTCACCTCGGACACGGCCGCGCCGGCGTGGCGTTCGACATGATTAGGCGCTACCTCGTGTATCGGGGATACGACGTGACCTTCGTTCGCAACATCACAGACGTCGAGGACAAGATCATCGCTGCTGCCGCCGAGACCGGCGAGAGCACCGACGAGCTCAGCGAGCGCGTTGCCGCAGCCTTCTCCGACGCCTACTCGGCACTCGGCGCCCTCGAGCCTGACGTCGAGCCCAAGGCCACAGAGCACATCGGTGAGATGCTGGAGATGATCGAGAAGCTCATCGACAGGGGATTGGCCTACCCGACCGAGGCTGGAGACGTCTACTACTCGGTCCGGACGCTCGAGAACTACGGCCGTCTCTCCGGCAGGGACATCGACGAGATGCGCTCGGGGACCCGGGAGATCGTCGGTGAGCTGAAACAGGATCCGCTCGATTTCGCTCTGTGGAAGGCCGCGAAGCCCGGTGAGCCCGCCTGGGACTCACCGTGGGGGCTCGGACGGCCCGGATGGCACATCGAGTGCTCTGCGATGGCTCAGAAGTACCTGGGAGAGACCTTCGACATCCACGGCGGTGGCGCCGATCTGATCTTTCCCCACCACGAGAACGAGATCGCTCAATCCGAAGGAGCGAGCGGGAAGCTCTTCGCCAAGTACTGGTTGCACAACGGAATGGTCAACCTGGGCGGAGAGAAGATGGCGAAGTCGACGGGTCACCTCATCGACCTCGCCGAAGCCATCGACCGCTACGGCGGTGTCGCCGTACGCCTGTTCTATCTCCGTGCGCACTACCGCTCTCCGCTCGAGTTCTCCGAAGCGCTCGTCGAGGAGGCCGGAACGTCCTTGCGACGAATCTCAGGGTTGTTGGACCGGGTCGACTTCTCCGAGTACGAGGCCGACCCCGAGGTGATCGAGTCCTTCATCGAGAAGATGGACGACGACTTCAACACCCCCGAGGCGCTCGGCGTCGTCTTCGACACGGTTCGAGAGGCCAATCGACGGATCGACGCCGGTGAGGACGCTGCGACCCTCGTCGCGGCCGTGGCGGAGATGACCGACGTGCTCGGTATCGCTGCGGAGGCGGAAGTGCAGGGGCTCGACGACATCGCCGGACAGGTGAGCGAAGTGGCCGAGGGATTGGGAGTCGAAGCTGCGGCAACGCCGGGCGAGACCCTCGACCGGCTGTTGGAACGACGCTCGGCCGCACGAGCCCAACGCGATTTCGCCACATCCGACCGCATCCGCGACGAATTGGCTGCGTTGGGCATCAGCATCGAGGACGGGGCTGATGGCTCGCAGTGGCATCGGCGATAGGGTCGAAGGCACCCATGCGGTGCGGGCTGCCCTCGAAGCGGGTCGCGTCCGGAAGCTGATCGTCGAACGACGTCGCGCCGAGAAGTCCGAGGACGTCGCTCATCTGGTATCGATGGCGCGAAGCCGAGGCGTCGAAGTAGAGCCGGTCGACGACGTCCGTCCACTTGCGGCCACGACCGCTCCCCAAGGTGTCGTGGCGAAGTGCGAACCCATGCGGGATCACGATCTCTCTGATCTCGTCTCCCGAACGACGCCGACCGCGATCGTGATCGTGGATCATGTCGAGGACACCCACAATCTCGGTGCGATCGTCCGGAGCGCCGTCGCAGCCGGCATCACTTCGATCGTCGTTCCGACTCGGAGAGGTGCGCCGCTTGGCGGTGCCGCATTCAAGGCGGCGGCCGGCGCTTTCGAACAGTGTGCGATCGCCACCGTCAGCTCGACCGCAGATGCGGTGAAGGCGCTCAAGGGGGCCGGCGTGTGGACCGTCGGACTCGATGCAGACGGTGACCAATCGCTGTTCGGATTGGAACTGTTCACCGAACCTGTGGCGATCGTCGTGGGCGCCGAGACCGGTTTGGGCCGGCTGGTCCGGGACAGGGTGGATGTGGTCGCGTTCATTCCGATGAGCGGTCTCACAGAGAGCCTGAACGCGTCGGTGGCGGCAGCGTTGGCGTGTTTCGAGCTGATGCGGGTACGCAGGTCGACCTGACTCTCGTCGCCGCCACTCCACGTTCCCGTGCGTAGCCTGCGAGACGAGGAGAGGAGCCGACCATTCCAGCCTTCATCTGTCGGACGTGTGGGGTTCAGTACCCGTCTTCTGTTGCGCCGCCGAGCGAATGTGTGATCTGCAGTGATCCCAGGCAGTACGTGGGGTGGGAGGGGCAGCAATGGGCGACACTCGAGGAACTCCGCGCCGAAGGCCATCGGACGGAGGTCCGAGAGGTAGAGCGGGGCCTCCTCGGGATCGGAGTGGTTCCGTCTCTGGGGATCGGCCAGCGCTCGTTGCTCGTCCAGGGCGCCGCCGGCAACGTGCTGTGGGATGTCCCCGGGTTCGTCGACGAAGCCGCGATGAAGACCGTTGCCGATCGGGGTGGCCTCGCCGCCGTTTCGGCGTCGCACCCACACTTCTACGGCGTGATCGCCGAATGGGCCGACGCTTTCGACGCTCCGATCATTCTGCCCGGAGCCGACCGTCGCTGGCTCGTCCGACCGTCCCACAGGATCGAGTGGTACGAGGACACCCACCAGATTGGACCGGACGTGACCCTGGTGCGGACGGGAGGGCACTTCCCAGGGAGCGCCGTGCTCCACTGGACCGGTGCGGGCGACGGAGAAGGCGTGCTCCTCTCCGGCGACACGGTCACCGTGGTTCAGGATCGGGAGTGGGTGAGCTTCATGTGGAGCTACCCGAACCTGATCCCGCTCGACGCGACCCTCCTCGACGGCATCGAGCGTGCTCTGGCGCCGCTGAACTTCGATCGGGTCTATGGAGGTTGGTGGGGCCGAGCCGTCGCAGGCGACGCCAAGGCGGCTGTGGCACGCTCGCTCGATCGATACCGGACCGCGATCACGGACACCGCCGACCTCGAGCCGTGAACGCCCGACATGGTCAGATGTCGGGCGAGGCTGTACATTTCTCTCGACGCTGGTGTAGCTCAGTTGGCCAGAGCAGCTGATTTGTAATCAGCAGGTCGCGGGTTCGAATCCCGCCGCCAGCTC
>CBDTXZ010000188.1:0-5873 GCA_965364515.1 uncultured bacterium | reverse complement strand
TTCGATTTCGCCGTGGCCAAGCGCGCCGGATCGACCCCGTCGAGGATCAGCACCAAGTCGACGTCCTCGATCTCGCACGCGGCCGCAAGGGGCCCGAGGTCGGGCATTGCGGTGGCCGTGAACCGAGACCTGATCGGGTCGATGCGGTGAGCCTCGAAGGAGGAGACGATGAATGCGATCACCGCTCGACAGCCCTCCAATGTCCTGGGGATCCCCCCGACCGAAGCCCAGTCCAACACCGGGACGACCTCTCCGGGGAGACCTGCGAGATCTCCCATGGTCGGGAAACCGTCCGGAGCGGTGACGATGCCCACGGGATGGTCCAACCCCTCGAGCAGCTCGATGAGGTTCTCGGGATCCTGATCACGCCGCAGAACGACGAGGCCGTCACTGGAGGCATCGATACGCTCGGTCACCATCCAGCCCTTTGCAGGTGTCGGGGGGTGGGTGACTTCTCGCGGACCGTCGAAGTCCTCCGCGGTCGATCCGAGGATCAGCATCGAGCCCCCGCTCGGACCGTCATCGACGTCTGTTCTGAGCCCACTGCATCACCACCTGGTCTCGGACGAAAGCTACTCCCGGTTCATCTCCGCCTCGTGATTTGGGCCTCGTGACCTCTTTGGTGCACGAGATTTCTGCCGATGGGTACTCATGGTGGATCCGTCGCTGACACCGATGGCGGGGTCACCCGCCTCCCGTCCCGGGAGCTTCGCATGACGCTCCCGTTGTCGAAGCGCGGAGTCGGACTCGGGCTCGCCGCCGGGATTCCCCTTCTGATCAGGGGTCTGGTCGAACTCGCCCGGAGACCGCTCGTGCGGATGCCCGTCACGGGCCCGGAGCTCTTGGGCCGGCGTGAGGTCTTCGAGTCGGACACGGGCCCGGTGCATGTGCGCCACGTTCCCGGTTCCGAGCCGTGGTCGGTCGTACTGGTGCATGGCTGGTCGGGTTGTGCGGACGTCACCTGGCATGCTGTCATTCCACACCTCGCCGGAGGTCCTTCCATCTACGCCCTCGATCTCCCCGGCCACGGCGAAGCACCCCTCGGACGCGGTTTCCACCTCGACGACGCCGCATGGCACGTCGCTGCGGTCGTCGACCGCGCCGCGTCACTCGGGCCGGTGGCGTTGGTCGGGTTCTCGATGGGTGGTGCCGCAAGCCTCACCGGGTTCTCGATGGGCATCCTGGATTCTGTCGACCGCTACGTGGCGGTGGCCACCGCGGACCGTTTCGCCGCACCATCACTCACGATGAAGCTGTGGGCGGCTCGGATCTTCGGTGCGGGCGATCGCTCTCCCTTCATTCTGCAGGAGACGTGGCGGCGCGCTCGCGTCTCCAAGCGAGAGATGGTCGCCTGGATCTTCCGGCACCGGCCCAGTCGAAGAGTGCTGAATCAGTCCGCAGTGGCTCTCATGCGCTTCGACCTCTCGACGGCGGACATTCGACTTCCCGAGGGGAGCGAGTGGATCGTGGCGGGAGCCGACACCGTGATCCCGGCCGCCAAGCAGATCGACAGCGCTAACCGGCACGGGCTTCCGATCACCGAGCTCGACGCCAGCCACGCGGTCACACTCGAGCATCCGGCAGAGCTTGCCCGCCTGCTGAGGACACAGTGAAAGGCATCGGCAGGTCGGAACCGCGACCCGGCATCGCTCGATTGACGGCTCCCGATTCACGGAACGCTCGAAAGGGAGTACCTTGGGAAGAGAGATCACTCTGAGCAACAACGAGGTCTGACAGCGCATTGGAGGCGATAGACCGTGGCCACGCAGAACGATCCCACCACCCTCTCCGACGATCTCGAGATCGGCTTTGTCGCCGAAGGCAGCGTCACGGACGCTGCCCGCAGAAGGGCTGAAGAGGTCGTCCGAGACCTCGCCGAGAAGGCGCCCAGACCGGTGATCTTCGCCAAGGTGAAGCTGACCGAGGAGGCTTCACGACCTCCGAACGAGCGGCACATCGCTCAGGCGACGATCGATGTGAGTGGTGCCGTCCTCCGTGCTCAGGTCGCCGCATCGAGCATGATCGAAGCGGTCAATCTGGTCGGGAAACGACTCGATCGCAGGCTGAGGGACCTCACCGAGCGCCGCGAAGACGCCAACACAAGGACCCCGGCCGCCGAGCCCGGCACCTGGAGGAGCGGCGATCTGTCGCAATCCCGGCCGGATTTCTTCCCGCGTCCGGCCGGCGACCGAGAGATCGTACGGAGGAAGACGTGGTCCGGAGAGCGGGTGTCGCTCACCGACGCCCTGTTCGATCTCTACGCACTCGACCATCGCTTCTATCTCTTCACCGACACGGCCGACAAGGTCGATTCGGTCGTGTACGAGGAAGGCGGCGGCGTGAGGCTTCGTCGTCTCACCGGTGACGCGCCTCCCGAGGTCGAGGACTACGAGATCCGCGTCGTCGAGGCGCCTGCCCCCGAGATGACGGACGAGGAGGCTGCCGACCGACTCGATTCCTCGAACGAGCCGTTCGTCTTCTACAAGGACAGTTCCACCGGCCGCGGTGCAGTGCTGTATCGAAGATACGACGGCCACTACGGCGTGGTCGAGCCTCGGGACTGAGGCGTCTCGCACCGCAAGGCTCGACACCTGGCATCGTCCTGCCCGCGGGGCGTACACTGTCGCAACCCGACGCCGGAGCCCCGGCGTCTCGGGTCTCTAGCTCAATTGGTAGAGCACCGGGCTTTTAACCCGTTGGTTGTGGGTTCGAGTCCCACGGGACCCACCGAGACGCTCAATGGCTGCGTGACGAAACCACGGGTGGTGACTTCTTTGCGATCGTCGGTCACCCGGCAGAGTGCAAACCCGGGCTTCCGAGGCGCACACACATTGCCGATATGGGCGCTCTGCTGGTGACCCCGGCTACTGTCGACGGGGTGCCAGCTGTCGAATCGTTCATAGCGAGCGATGGGATCACCGTCTCCTACCACCATCTGAAACCCGCCGTTGTGACGGAGGTTGGTGTGCCTCCGGTGTTCCTGCTTCACGGTCTTGGTTCTGATTCTCAGAGCACGTGGATCGACCCAGGATTTGCCCAAGGACTCGTTGATGCGGGTCGGGAAGTGTTTGCGATCGATGCTCGTGGCCACGGGCTGAGTGGTAAGCCTCATGATTCTGAGTTCTATGGCGAAACCAGGATGAGCCGGGATCTGGTCGAACTCTGGGACTCGCTCGAGCTTGACCAAGTCGATCTGCTGGGCTACTCGATGGGAGGTGTGGTGGCTCTGATCACAGCAGCCTCTGACCGTCGGATTCGAAGGCTGGTGCTCGGCGGTATCGGCAGATACCAGTTCGAATACGACGGGGGTCCCCTACCGCACTTCGACTCGGCAGGGTTCGCCGCAGCTCTATCAGCCGCCGACCCAACCCAAATCACCGATCCGAAGCTCAGAGAATATCGGAGCAACATCGACGCATCGGACATTGACCGACTTGCCCTCGCCGCCCACCTGCGGGTCTTCCACACCGATCCGTTCGATTTCGCTCAGATCACAGCACAAACATTGGTGATCGCAGGTGGAGACGACCCTTGGTCTCCCGACCCGGATCTGCTCGCCAACGCCATACCAAATGGACAATCAGTGACCGTGCCAGGCGAACATTCCGGGACACAGACCACGGCACGCTTCACCAACGAAGTCACGGCATTCCTCAACAAGTAGGCCCTGATTCGGGGCACACACAACTGCCGTCATGTACGGCTCCGTCTCTGAACAGGTGCCGTTCTGGATGGATCGATCCGAGGATCGCGTGTACCTGTCAATTGTCCGGAACGCCTTCAAGGGAGTCCCCCGCGATCTTCGAACTCGGACCCGGCGACGAGATCCTTGACTGATCGAGGAACAAAGACCTCGTTCGGTCTCGTGCAAACCAAATTGCAAACGCATACGCGACAACCAAAGGACACACGAGGACGCAAGTCACGGCCCGACTGGCTGAAATCCTTTGCTCTGCCTCACAAGAGGACATCAGCGGACACCGACCGAAAGGGGTTTCGGCGATCTGTTGACCCATTGGTTGTGGGTTCGAGTCCCACGGGACCCACCTCGGAAGACATCAAGTCTTCCCTGGCTCTCTGGCATGTACGCCGCTCTGCTTCATTGGGACCGAAGTGCTCTTGGTCCAGATCTGGTCATTTGCTCAGTCCTCGTCCCACGACCCACGTTCGCGCGAATAGATTCTCGGACGGACATCTCGCAGGGGTGATCAAGTCTGGTCGCATTGCTGCGGTCCTTCGCCGGGGTGGCCGAACTCATCGTGTGAGCAAGGTCACGTTGCCGTCACCTGCGCGGTCCGTCTCAACGGTCACTGAGTCAAGCCACGCGAACTGTCGCTCGTCGAGCTGGGGTCTATTCGAGTGCCCGGTGGATGAAAGCGGCCATTTGGCCCCTGGTGACGAAGTCGTCGGGACAGAACAGTGTGCCGTCGGCGCTGCAACCCTGTGTGATTCCCGCCGCGGCGATCTTGGCGATATCGGTTTCGAAGATCGACCCGTCATCATCAACGAACGTGTTCACCGCCCCTTCTGGGAGCGCCAACGCTCTCGACAGGAACGCAGCCATCTGTCCCCGAGTCACCAACCCGTCGGGACAGAACAGTGTTCCTCCTGGGTTGCAGCCTTGGGTGATTCCCGCTGCTGCCACTTTGGCGATGTCCGCTTCGAAGATCGACCCTGCGGTGTCGGTGAACGGACTGGAACCGGCATCGGGAAGGTTGAACGCTCTTGCCAGGAACGCAGCCATCTGACCACGGGTGACATTGCTCATCGGGCAGAACTCGGTTCCGTCTGCGTTGCACCCTTTGGTGACACCCCGAGCAGACAGCCATTCGATGTCCATCTCGAAGATGCTGTTGTCGTCATCGACGAAAGAGCCTTGACATGCTGGACTGGCAAATATGGAGTTGAGGTTCTCCCCGAACAGTCGCATCAGATCTGCCGTCACCGAGTCGATCTCGGAATTGGCTTCCATGAGATCGACTTCGGCTACATAGGTTTGCCCTTGACTCGTTGCTCCGGCAGCGTCCAGGCCGGTGTAGCACGTGTTCAATGCGCTCACCGCCACAGCAGTGAGCGTCGGCTCCGGGTCGGGAACTCTCATCAGGTCGTAGTTCAGGTCGGCCTTGTCTCCGGCTATCACAAACGACGCTATTGGGCCCCCCGGCTCCGTCCCGTAGTACTGCGTGAGGAGCGGACGGACCGGGACCGAAACACGGTCGAGAAACTCCTGATTGGTGCAACGTCCCTGCAATTGGACTCCGTGGCCCGTCGCCGAGGACAGTGTCACGTTCAAGGGGACGCCAACAAACGAGAACGATCCATCGGCCCCGGTGCACGCGAATCGTGACTCAGCGTTCGGGCCATTGAGGTCGATCCCGAGCCACACTTCGACGCCAGCCACAGGCTGGCCATCCAGACGGACGACGCCTGAGATGGTGCCAGTGGCAACTGTCTCTGCGGTAGCCGCTGTTCCGAGCGGCAGTATCAGCGCGATCGCCACCAATACGGCGAGTTTCCGCTTCATGCTTGGCCTCCCTGTTCTTTGCCCCTCGTTGATTGTGTGGACACCATGCCCCAGGCTCAACGAAGGCGACCAGGGGCAAACGGCCTTCGCACGGGACACGCGGTTCTCGGTCGGTTGCTCGGATCGGCATGGCTGCCGCTCAGTGCTGGAGTGTCGGGGCGGCCTTCGAGGTCATCGCCGTGCGGCCCTCGCTGCCACCCCTGACAATGCTGGTGGCATAGCCCTCGACCCGAAGGCGGTGAGACCCCCGTCTCGTCGTCCAGGGTTCGGAGCAGCTCGAAGCAGATGTCGCGCGCCCGATGACGCTCGCGGTGCAGCCGCGCCTGGCGCGCGGCGCTCAACAGATGCG
>CBDTXZ010000187.1:0-5910 GCA_965364515.1 uncultured bacterium | reverse complement strand
ACCAGCGTCGGGAAGCTAGTTCACCACGCCCCGAGTTGTCAACAACCGTTGTGGATAAATGGCTCGCCTGGCGGCTCACCGCGATGCGCCATGCGCTGTGCGATATGCGCCTCACGGAGGGCACAGGGTCGCCGTCGTAGGTCGAGTCCGCCTGCGAAGGTGCTCACCCAAGTTCCAACCGCGCAGTCCGGCGCAGTGGTCTGTCAACCGTGTTTCTGGCAACGTGAAGAGCACGATCGTGCACCGACTCGAACTCCACCTCACTGCAGCCAGGCTCTGTGGAGCGCAGAGCGCATGGCGGAGAGCGCACAGCAGCGAGGGCGCCAGCCCGAGCTCAGCCGGCAAACAGTTCGGCGGCGGCGTTCACCTGCTCTGCGGTCCCGACCACGATCACAGCGCTGTCGGGCAACAGGACGTGGTCGGGAGAGGGCGCATGCAGCATGTTGCGGCTCTGGTCCTCGACGGCGAGGATCAAGGCTCCGCTGCGCTCACGAATGGCGGCATCGCGAATCGAAGAGCCGACCACCGCCGAGTTCTCATCCACTCGCAGTTCTTCGACCGAGAACTCGACCGCACGTCCTCCCACGAAGATGTCGAAGACTTCTGCCAGGTTCTTCTCGACGGCCATGGCGGCGAGGCGCTCGCTGCCGACGACCTGCGGCGCCACCACCCGATCGGCGCCCGCCAGCCGGAGTTTCGATTCCGATTCCTGTTCGCTTGCACGGGACACGAGGTGGATGGTCGGGTGCATCGACCGTGCGGAGAGGATGATCACGAGATTGTCGGAATCGTCCGCCACGCATGCGACCAGTGCCTTTGCACGCCCGATGCCCGCCGCCTCGAGTGTGTCGTTGAACGTGGCGTCGCCCACGATGACGGCAACGCCGTCCGTCTCAGCGTCGACGGCGGACATCGGATCCTCTTCGATCACGACCACCTGCTCGCCACGATCGACGAGATTGCGGTAGACACCGCGTCCGACTCGGCCGAAACCGCACAGAATCACGTGATCCTGGTACTCGCCGATCACCTTTCGTGTCCTCGCTCTCTGCCGTTCGACACCAAGGTCGAGAAGACGCTCGATGGCCGCGCTGGCAGTGTAGAGAGCCAACCCGACACCGAGCACCATGATGGCGATCGTGAGCACCCGCCCCGCAGGCGACATCTCGAAGACCTCCGAGAAACCGACCGTCGTGATCGTGATGGCGACCATGTACAACGCGTCGAGCACGGCGACGCCTTCGATCAGCACATATCCGAGCGTGCCGAGTGCGGTGAGGACCGACAGGCCGAAGACGCCGGCCCACAGCTTGTTGGTGAGCCTCACGGAGTCTCGTCGGGGTCGATGAAGTCATCGACCGTGATCTCCTCGAGCATCTCGCGGAAACGTTCGATCTCTTCCTCGGAGGCTTCCTCTTCGGTCTCTGTCTCGATCTCGATACCGGCTTCGTCGAGCACGACCTGGCTGGCGAAGACCGGGATACCTGCACGAACGGAGAGTGCGATGGCATCAGATGGCCGGCTCGACACCACGATCTCGCGGCCGTCGCGTTCGAACACCAGATCGGCGAAGAAGACGCTGTCCCGGAGTTCGGTGACCACGATCCTGACCGCAGTGGCGCCGAGGGCCTCGATGACGGAGAGCATGAGATCATGCGTCTGAGGGCGAGGAGGCTCGGCACCTTCCATCGCAGACGAGATCGACATCGCCTCGACGGTTCCGACCCAGATGGGCAGGAACCGCACACCGGACTGCTCCCGCAGGAGAACGATCGGCGTGTTCGAGGGGAGTTCCACCCGCACCCCCGTCACTGTCATCGGAACCGCATCTTCCATACCCCGTACCCTATCAGGGGCTCGAGAACACACGATCCGCGAATCCGGCGGGATCCTCCAGAAAACCGGCAGGATCCATGACGACCCAGACGCCGGGAAGGTTACGGAATCGCCCTTCGTGGTCGAACCCGTAGCCGATGAGGTACTCGTCGCCCGCCTCGAAGCCCCGGTACTCCACGGGGACATCCGTGAGACGACGCACCGCCTTGTCGATCAACGTGACCGTCGCCAGCGACGCCGGCTGCCGATCCTCGAGCAGGGCCCGAAGCACCGACAACGAGAGTCCGGTGTCGACCAGGTCCTCGACGAGGATCACGTGGCGATCCGTTACAGGCACGGCGGTGTCTGATGCGATCCGTATCCGGCCACCCTCGTCGAAGCGATTGAGCGCCAGGAAGTCCACGTCGAGATCGATGTCCATCTGTCGCACGAGATCGGCGAGAAACCACATCGCCCCCGTCATCACTGCAACGAGCAGAGGGTTGCGGCTGCGGTAGTCGTCCGAGATGATGGACCCGAGTTCGGCGATCCTCTCCGTGAGCATCTCAGCGGTGATGATCTCTTTTGCGACGTCAGCCATCAGGGCCTCTCGCAAAGAGCCACGAGAGCGCATCACCGAACCCGGGCAGCGACGTCGGGTCTGCTGTCGCCGTGACCGGGACCACTGCGGGAGCTCGACTCTCGGAGAGGAGCGCTGCAATGTGGAACTGGGTCTCGATGGCGGCAACCTTCGCAATCGAACCCGCTCCGGCAGCAGTCTGACCAGTGACCGCCCTCACGAGTCGGTGCCCGGCGAATCCGTAGTCGAGGAGGGCGCGAGCGTCCGCGAAGTGGGCCCCGGCCCCCTCCGAGCCCATGACCACCGCATACACCGTCCGTCCATCGCGCTCCGCCGCTGCGACGAGCACCAGGCCGGCCTGGAACGTGAACCCGGTCTTCACGCCGATCGCCCCCTCGTAGGTGTCCAGGAGTTCGTTGGTCGTGGAGGCGGTTCGTGGCGTTCCGTCGGGCGCCGGCGGGATGGAGACCTGGCGGAGGCTCGCTGCCTCACGAAACCGGGGGTTGGCCATCGCTGCGAGACCGAGTCGGAGCAGATCCCGGGCGGTTGAAGCATGACCCTCGGCGTCGAGGCCGTGGGGGTTCATGAACACCGTCCGGGTGAGGCCGAGCTCGACGGCTCGCAAGTTCATCAAGTCGACGAAGGTGTCGACGTCGCCGCCGATCGCCTCTGCAACCGCGATTGCGGCGTCATTCGCCGATCTCACCACCATGCTCACCGTGAGGTCGTCGATGGGGAGGACTTCACCCTCGAGGAGTCCGATCTCGGCCTCCCCGACGTCGGCGGCGCGGCTGCTCACCGGGACGGTCTGGCCAGGCTCCGCCTGTTCGAACGCGATCAGCGCCGTCATCATCTTCGTGGTGGAGGCCATCGGACGGATCTCGTCGGCATTGTGAGATCCCAGAACGACTCCGTCGAGGGCATCGAAGACGATCCAGCTGGCTGCGCTGACGTCTGGTGCGGGCCGGTACTCGGTGGCCGGCACGGGCGGATGGAGATCCGGGGGCGAAACCACTGCATGACCGACCGGCGAAGGGAAGATGAGGAGGATGGCGAGCGCGAGGATCGCGACCATGTGGAGCCGACGGGTCTTCACGATTCTGCGAGCCGCTTCAGTTCTTCGGTGAGCAGTGCTCGATGGACAGAGATCATCGCCTCGCCGGCACCAGACAGGATGTTCCGCGCCTGCTCGTGCGCCTCGGCGTTGCGTGCCCGTCGGAGCGGAGCGGTCAGCTGGGCCAGAACGTCAGCCTCGCGTTCGACGGCGTGCACGATCGTCCTGAGATGCCGTGCCTCGAGACCGTGGGAGAAGAGCCGCCTCGCCTCGGTTGCAACGACCACGGCTTCAGTCGAGAACCCTCCCTGATCGTTGGTGTGGACGAGCGAGTGATCGATCAGGGCGTCGAGCTCTGTGGACGTCAGCGACGACCGTCGGAGCAGCTCGTCGCGCGTGACCGACTGAGGCGTCGACTGGAGAAGCCGATCGTCATCGACGCCGACACCCGCTCCCACATCCTCGCCTCGTTCCCACAGTGTCAGTTTCGACTTGATGACCTTCAACGGCAGGAAGTGGTCGCGTTGCTGGCCGAGGATGAAGCGCAGCCGATCGATGTCATGGGTGTCGAACTGCCGATACCCGCCGTCAGACCTGCCCGGCGACAGCAGACCCTGGGACTCGAGGAAGCGAACCTTCGACACCGAGATGTCCGGGAAGTCGTCCTTGAGCAGGTTGATCACCTCACCGATGGTCAATGCTTCCGTCGATTCAGCCATCAGCGCCCTGCAACGCCTGCCGAGCGTGTCACTCCTCGGCTCCACCCCGGGCGACGATCAGATGGAACCGACCGATCAGCACCTCGTCTCCGGGTGACAGACGAGCCGAGTCGATGCGATCGTCGTTGACGTAGGTGCCGTTGGTCGAACCCGAATCCTCGATGACGAGTTCATCTCCGGCTGCCGACAATCGACAGTGATGCCGGCTCACCGTGACGTCGTCCAGGAAGATGTCCGACTCCGGGTGCCGTCCGACCGTGGTCACGCCATTGGCGAGAATGAACGTCATACCCGCCCTCGGTCCGCGTTCGACGATGAGTGCGTGACCGCTGATCCCGTCCACGTGGGACGCATCGTCCCGCGAGATGACCGGATGGATCCGACCCACCGGAACATACGCCATGGTGGGGTCGGTCTCGAGGTGTGTCCCGCACTCCGGACACGTCGAAACCCCCTCGGGTATCACTTCAGAACAGTTCGGGCACCGCATCACCCCGAAGCGTACCGCCAGTCACGGTTCAGGGCGAGGCCGCCCGGGAGCGCCCTCACTCCGTGAGCGCCCGGTACGCATCGGCATCGAGGAACGGTCCGACCTCAGTCGCCGCGGTCATCTCGACCAACCATCCTTCACCGTACGGGTCGGCGTTCACGAGTTCGGGCGTGTCCGCAAGCATGTCATTGACTGCCGAGACGGTGCCGTCGAACGGGGCGTAGACCTCACCGACCGATTTCGTCGATTCCACCTCGGCAAACACGTCGTCCTTACTCAACTCGGCGCCGACCTCCGGGAGATCGACGTAGACGATGTCGCCGAGTTGATCCTGGGCGAAGTCCGTGATCCCGAGTCGAACGGTCGTCCCGTCGACGGAGATCCATTCGTGTTCTTCTGTGTAGCGAAGGTCATTGGGTACGTTCATCGCGGTCGATGCTAGACCGCCGAAGCCGATGGCGTGCCGCCGAGCCGGTTCCGAATGTCGAGGAGGTAGTCGAATGCCACGCGGTAGTACAGCACCAGACCACTGATGCCGGCGATCCAGGCAGGAGGCCCGAACAGCCAGGGCGTGATGTCGGCGGCGAGGAGATAGAACGACGGGATCGAGCCGTAGAGGAGAAACGTCGCCGTCTTGCCGAGCGTCCGCACCGCGATCTGCTCTTTGCGAACGACTCCGAGATAGATCGCAGCTCCGCCTACCACCACCTCACGGACCAGCAGCGCGACCCCGATCACGAGCGGGAGAATCCCGGCGATGAGACCGCCGATGATCGCCGAACCGATCATCAGGCGATCGGCGAGGGGGTCCAATGCCTTGCCGAGTTCCGAGACCTGGTTCAAGCGTCTCGCCAGGTAGCCGTCGATCCAGTCGGTGCTGGCGATCAGGAATATGAGAAAGGCAGCGAACCCGTACCGTTCCTCGCCGAGCAGCACGTACCAGAAGTAGGGAATCCCCAGGAGCCGAACGAACGACACCGCATTCGGAATCGTCAGCGCATCCTGCCAGAAGCTGGGCTTGTTCGCTGCGCTCACTTCGCCGTTCTCGGTCATCGGTTCTCAGTTCTCGGTACGCGGTTTCTACGAGCGCGAGGATACGCAGTCACAGGGCGCCGATGCTCGCTCATCGAGACCGAAGACCGAGGACGGACCACCGATGACGCCAATGCGAGCGCAGCGAGCGAGGCCCGCGCCAGCGAGCGAGGCTAGGCGCTTGTGAGGGCGGATTCGACGAGGTGGCAGGCCACGTAGT
>CBDTXZ010000186.1:0-5941 GCA_965364515.1 uncultured bacterium | reverse complement strand
GGAGACAGACGACGTGGCGCGAGGGCCTCTCGATCGGCCTCCGCAAGGCGCTTCCGGTCCTCCTCACGGGCATTCTGATCGGGCTCATCGGCATCGGCGTGTTCATCGCCATCGGCATCGCAGTCGTAATCCTCGCTCAGGTCTCGGAGATCCTTGCGATCGTCGGAGCCTTCTTCGGATTCATCGGAGCTCTGGTCTCGATCTTCACGCTGGCGTATGTGGCGGTGCCTGCACTGATCGTCGAGAATCTCGGGCCCACCCAGGCGATCGGGCGCTCGTTTTCGATGGTTCGACATCGATTCTGGCCGACCTTCTGGACGGGATTCCTGGCAGCCATCATCGCCGGAATCATCAGTGCGATCGTGAGCAGCATCATCCAGCTGAGCGTTGCGGGACCTGCGATCTTCTCGGCAACCGAAACCGGAGAGCTCTCTGGCGGTCTCGTCTTCGCCTCCTCCGCGGTCTCGAGTGCGCTCGTGAGCATCTTCCAGACGCCGTTCTTGGCTGCCGTCGGACTCGCGGTCTACTTCGACCTGCGCGTCCGGCTCGAGGGGTTCGATCTCGAGCTCCTCGGTCGTGAGCTCGACGAGTCGACCGGCAGGGAAGGCGGTACAGAACCCGGCTCGGATCCGTTCGGACTGGACTCGCCCGAGTGAGCCGACCGCGGCTCTCGAACATGCTCCCGGCTGAAGAGGTTGCAGAGCTCGTCGAAACGGGCGACCTGGAGTCCCTGCGTTCGATCAGCGAAGTCGAAGGTGTGGCTGTCGACATGCCGACGCTTCTCGACGCGGCAGAGCCGACGCTCGAGCGCAGACTCCAGACGCTCGGCGACCTCGTGGATTCGGACGGGCTCGATCCGGCCTCGCTCGGAGAACAGGTCGGCGACACCGCCCGGACCGTCCTCGAGCAATCGAAGTACGAGATCGGCGGCGAGAGTCTGCTGGACCGTCTCGGTTCCCTGCTGCTCGCCTGGTTCAACAGATTTCTCGATTGGCTCACGGCGTCGCTGGGTGGACCGACGAATGCGGCACTCGTCGCGATCGGCATCGTCGTGCTCGTCGGAATCGCCGCGTTCACGTTCCTGGCTCGTCGTCGCTCGGCAGTTCTGGAGCGCGAGCTCAGCCTCGAACGACTCATCGCCGAGGGCGGCGACCCGAAGCACTACGAAGACGCTGCAGCCGACGCTGCGGCGGCGGGCGCCTTCGACGAGGCGCTGCGTTATCGCTTCCTCGCAGGCCTCCTTCGCCTCGATCTGGTCGGTCGTATCACCTTTCGGCCCGGCCTCACCACCGGCGAAATCGCCGATCGACTCGTTGACCCGCGGTTCGACCATCTCATGGACACGTTCAACGACGTCGCCTACGGCGGCCGTCACGCCGACGCAGGCACCTACGCCGACGCCGTGGAGACCTGGCACGACCTCCTCGAGAGGAGCTCGGCGACCGCATGACGACGATCACGGCCGAAGGGCAACGAATCCGCTCGAACATCGTGACGGGAGTCGCCTCGATCCTGCTGGTGATGGTCGCCTTGGTGGTGGTGTCTGCGTTCGGAAGCGACGAGGCAGTGGATGGTCCGGCCGGTTCGTCGTACGTCACGACTTCACTCGGCTCTGCAGGCCTGTTCGAGACGCTGGATCAACTGGGAGCCGATGTCTCACGCAGTCGCGAGCCGCTTTCCGGGCCTGCTCTCGCAGGCGTCGACACGCTGTTCGCATTGGAGGTCGGCGATGCGTTCTACGATCCGTTCGAGCGAGCCGCAGTGGCCGGCGCGATCGAAGCGGGGCTCACCTTGGTCACCAGCGGCCCCCCGAACCGCGATCTGATCGACGAAGTCGTCACCCGGGGGCCCGACTGGAGCCCAGTCACCACCGAGCCGGGCACCGTCACCATCGGGACCGGCACAGTGAGTGCGCCCCGATTCGGCGCTTTCGATCCAGGAGCCGGGCTCCCCCTCGTCGTGGCAGGCGATCGCCATCTCGCCGTCGTGTACACGGTTGGCGAGGGGCGTCTGGTGATGCTTTCCGACACCGCGTCCATCGCGAATCAGGGTCTCGGGCTCTTCGACAACGCCGAGTTCATCGTCGGCCAAGCCGGATTGGGCAGGATCGTCTTCGACGAGTTCCGACACGGTTTCACCGAGCAGGGGTCCACCGGCCTGCTCGACGCCGCCCCAGACAGCTGGACCTCCACGGGGTGGCTGCTCCTCGTCTCACTCGCCATCGGACTGGTGGTGTACGGACGCAGATTCGGCCCGCCCGAGCCACAGGGACGAAGGTTCGTGCCATCGCGCCGGCAACTCATCGACTCGGTTGCGGCGAGTTTGCGACGTTCGGGCTCACCGGTCGCCGCAACGGAGCCGATCCGGTCGCGGGCGAAGCGAGAGATCCGGAGACGCGCGATGCTGGGCCCCGACACGACCGATGAGGAGCTTCGCACTGCATCGGCGGATTTCCTCACACCCGACGAGGTGAACGCGATCTTCGAACCGGGGCCCGATACCGTGACGATCGCCGACCGTGCACTCGCACGCTTGATCGGACGAAAGACGAGATGACGAGTGAGGGATTCCCGATGAGAGAGCTGCGTACCCGAGTCCACCAGGAGGTCTCGAAGGTCGTGATGGGCCAGACCCCGGCCCTCGACGCCCTGCTCGCAGCGGTCGCAGTGGGCGGACACGTGTTGCTGGAAGGCGTACCTGGCACGGCGAAGACGCTGCTGGCGAACGCTTTCGCCAAGGCGGTCGGCCTGGAGTTCTCGAGAGCGCAGTTCACGCCAGACATGCTCCCATCCGATCTCACCGGCACCATGACACTCCGGGGCGGTGAGCTCGTGTTCCGTCCCGGACCCGTGTTCAGCAACGTTCTCCTCGCCGACGAGATCAACCGCACACCCCCGAAGACCCAGTCGGCGCTCCTCGAGGCGATGGGTGAGAACCAGGTGTCGGTCGACGGTACATCCCACGTCCTCCCGAACCCGTTCATGGTCGTCGCCACCCAGAATCCGGTCGAGTACGAGGGCACCTACCCGTTGCCCGAGGCCCAGCTCGATCGGTTCTTGATGAAGATCGAAGTTGGATATCCCGGCCCAGAGCAGGAACTCGAGATGCTACGGATGTCTCGTGACGGGGTCCGCCCGACTGCCATCGACGAAGTCGAGCCCGTCACGCGGGCCGACGAGCTCCTTGCGATGCGGGACCAGGTCAGTGGACTGCGCATCGAGGACGAGGTGCTGGATTACCTGAGCAAGGTCGTCGCAGCCACCCGCGATCAGCCTTCGGTGGAGCTCGGCGCCAGCCCACGCGCAGCCGTGCATCTGCTGGCAGCATCGCGGGCCATCGCTGCAATGGCAGGCCGTGACTACGTGACTCCCGACGACGTCTCGAGGATGGCTCGCCCCGTGCTCAACCACAGGATCCTGATCCGTCCCGAAGCCGAGATCGAGCGATACACGCCGACAGACGCCATCGAGGCGAGCCTTCGTTCTGTGGCCGTTCCGCGCTGAATGAGCTTCACCCCACGCACCGTCGTCCTGATCGTCGCAGCGGCGTTCTCTGGGTTGGTCGTCCCGTGGCAGTTGAGCGGGCTGGTGATGTTGGGGATCGCGGTCGCGGCCACGGCAGACGCCCTGCAGGTCCGAACCCCGCCGACGATCGAGCGGTCCGCTCCACAGGCCATGAGTCGAGGCGTGGCGGCGGAGATGAGCTGTCGCGTGCTCACCGGCAGCCCACGACTCTTGGTGAAACAACCGGTTGGTGATGCCGACCTGGTGATCGGCGAGCAAGTGGGTGAACGCGGACTGCGTTCGGCGTTGCTGGCGAAGCGGCGCGGCGACCACCTGCTTCCGGCGCTCGCCACGATCTCCACCGGACCTCTGGGGCTGGGACGGTGGTACCACCGTGTCGGCTCCGACCACAGCGTCACCGTGTACCCGGATCTGCCAGCCGCCCGTCGGCTCGCCCTCGATGTGCGGCTCGGGAGATTCCGTGACGACGCCAGACGATCCCGGGGGCCGCTCGGGCTCGGGACCGACCTCGAATCCATCCGTGACTATCAGCCCGATGACGACATCCGACAGGTGAACTGGAAAGCGACCGCTCGGGTCGGCAGCCCGATGAGCAACACGTTCAGGGTGGAACGCGACCGCCAGATCATGTGTCTCGTGGACTGCGGGCGTCTGATGGCCGCACCTGTGAAGGCCAACGACGACGTCAGCACGATCACCCGGCTCGACGTCGCCGTGGATGTCGTCGCAGCCATCACTGCGGTTGCCAAAGAGGTCGGCGATCAGGTGGGCGTTCTGGCATTCACCGACGAGATCATTCGCAAGGTCAGCCCGCGTCGTGACTCCGAGGACGTGGTGCTCGAGGCGATCCACGACCTCGAGCCCGTCGGGGTCGACGCAGACTACGAGCGAGCTTTCCAGCACATGGTCGGCATGAAGCGCAGCCTGGTCATCGTCCTGACGGACCTCTTGGACGACACTGCGGGAGAACCGCTCGTCCGGTCGCTGCCGATTCTCGCACGCAAGCACTCGGTGATCGTTGCCAGCCTCACCGACCCCGACGTCGAGCACCTGCTCTCGACGCCGGCCACGTCGCTGGATGAGGCCATGCAGACGGCGGTCGCTGTCGACATTCTCGAGCCCCGCTCGCTTCTCGTCTCGAGGCTCACCCACCGTGGCATCGACGTGGTCGAAGGCGACGTGCATCGTCTGTCGGCGCGGACCGTCGCTGCCTACCTCCGAGCCAAGCGCCGCGCTCGGACCTGACTCACTTGTCCTGGCCGAGGGCGAATCCGCTCATGAACGGCTTCTGCATGAGCAGGAACACCACCGCCGGGGGAATCGACGCGATGATCGCCGCGAGCATCAGCGGACCGTAGGTCAGAGCGCCGTCGATGTTGGTGAGCGTCTGGAGGGCGACTTGCGTGACCTGGGCCGACTCGTCCCGGATGATGAGGCTCGGCCACAGGAACATGTTCCATGTGTAGACGAACTGGATGACGAAGAGCGCCGCAATGACGTTCCACGACAGCGGGATGAGGACACGGGTGAGGAACTTGACCGGCGTCGCCCCGTCGATCTGTGAGGCCTCGAGGAGCTCGACCGGCATGTTCGAGAAGTGTTGTCTGAAGAGGAACGCCCCGGTCGCGGACGCCAGGAAGGGGACGACGATCGATGCCATCGTGTCCTGCCAGCCGAACCCGGAGACGAGTCTGAACATGGCGAGAATCATGACTTCCGTGGGCATCATGAGGGTGATCAACACCAGGAAGAAGACCAGCCACTTCCCACGGAACTTGAAGTAGACGAACGCGAGCCCGGCCATCAGGGCCAGCACGGTCTTGCCGGTGGTCACGTAGAGGGCCTGCTGCGTGGAGTTCCACATCGCGCCGGCGAAGTCACGATTGACCCAGACGGACTGGAAGTTCGATCCGAGCGCGCTGCCGGGAGACGCCTGGAATGCGAAGATCTCCGTGTTGTTCTGAGTGGCGATCAGCGTGGCGTAGAGAAGCGGGAACGCGATTCCGAGGGCAGTGATGATCAGTGCGACGTGATAGGGCCAGTCACGGCCTCTGATCCACGTGCGCTTCTTCACGCCGGGGTTGAATCCCATCATCAGGCGCCCCCATAGGTGACTCGTCGACCGCTGGTGCGGAATTGCCACAGCGTGATCCCGATGACGGCGATGAACAGCAGCACGGACTGCGCAGCTCCCCTGCCGAGGTCCCCGTTGTTGACGCCGACTCGGATGATCTCGTAGATCGCAACCGATGTGTCGCCCGCCGGAGCACCCCTGGTCATGAAGTCGATCGTTGCGTAGATCTCGAAGAATGCGTACGTCAGATTGGTGACGAGCAGGAAGAAGGTGATGGGTGAGAGCCCAGGCCAGACGACCTTGAGGAATCGCTGCCATGGGGAGGCGCCATCGATCACGGCGG
>CBDTXZ010000185.1:0-6005 GCA_965364515.1 uncultured bacterium | reverse complement strand
CGCTGGGCGGTGTGCGGTATGCGCCGTGCGGTATGCGCCGTGCGGTATGCGCCGTGCGGCGTGCGGTATGCGCTGTGAGCTGTCAGCTGTGAGCTGAGTGTGGGCTCTCGGCATCGACTTTCGGTCGGTTGGTGGGTCGCGGTCAACGGTTGAGTCCGTCCGGGTCGTACGTGATGCCGTGTGAGATCTCTGCCCGAGTGGACTCGAGTGACGGATCGCCCAGCAGCTCGCGAATCGCTGCTTCGGAGGCGCCGACATAGGTCGTGTTGAAGTCGATCTCGGTCGCAACGCACCACGACCGGTCCTCCGGCCACCACAGGTTGGCCGACTGCTCCCATCGCCCACTTCCCAGAGACTCGCCGGCCGCTTCGATCGGACCTGAGAGCAACCAGTACGCGCGCCCTGGCAGCTCGAATGTCGGAGCCGAAGGTGGCTGGGGGCGTGCGCCGAGGGACCGGAGTCGTTTTCCTGATTCGATAGGCGACTCCGGCCTGGCCCATAGATCGGTCGTGCCGATGCCGCTCTCGTCGAAGACGAGACCCGAGTAGCCGTTCCAGACGGCAAACCAGACTCGATCGGGCCTCGTCGTGTGGCGACGGAGAACCTCGATGAGCTCGGGGATGAGTTCGGCCGGCAAGGACCCCTCGTTTGGCACGTGATCCCACAGGCCCGGGTGTCTCCAATTGGAATAGGGTTCACGCATTGCGATTGTCGGCCATTGCATCTCGGGGTGCGCGATCCGGCCGTTGGCTTCGGCCACCTCCGACCATCGGACCGCCACGGTCTCGCCGCCCTCGTTCCGCCCGGCCGGATGAAAGACTCGGGCATAGGCCTCGAACCCCTCGGGCACGATCGACCCGACATCCTGCGCAAACGGGTGAATGCGATCGACGATCCACTGCGCCGGAGACACGTCATCACACAACCGAAGCCGTTCCAATCCCATCGCTCGAGCGTATCCGGCCGCATCAACCCGACCCTGGCCAATTCGAAATCCAGCCCCGAACTCCCGAACCGGGAAGCTGCCGGCCGTCGACCAAAGTCAGCCTGTTCTCAGGTCAGCGGAACCGACGACCGACAACAGGCAACGGCGATGCGAGCGAAGGGCCCCCTCCCCCCGGCGGTGTCGTATGCCCCCATGGCTTGCTGGCGCAAGCTTGTTCTCCCGAAGGGGGAACGAACACCCCTTTCCAGCCTCGACACCCAGTGCGTATGTCCGAACCGGGCGGGCGCCGGGCATCGAACTCCGGCGCCGTGCGCGGTGCTCGGTCAGTGGAGCCGACAGCTGACAGCCGACATCCGACAGCGGGGAGGGCGCCAGCCCGACCCCAGTTCGTTGACACGTCTCAGGGTCATGGCGTAGAGTGTCGCTCAGCCGATCGGCGTGGGTCTCCGACCCCTCGATGGGTCTACAACCGAACTGTTCTCGTCTTGCGGGCTAGTGACCGACTGTGTTACTGTGCCTTCCTTGGTTGTCCGGACCCATTCTCAATAGGAGGCAAATCTTGTCCTCGCGCGTCGCTCAGCGCTTCTCTTTCGGGAAGATCCCTGAGGTTCTCCCACTCCCAGACCTGCTCGCAGTTCAGCACGAATCGTTCCAGTGGTTCCTCGATGAGGGACTCAAAGAGATCTTCGACGAGATCTCGCCGATCGAAGACTTCACCGGCTCGCTCGCGCTCGAGCTGACCGATCATCGTTTCGGTGATCCGCTCCTCACCCTCGAAGAGGCCAAGGAACGCGATGCGAACTACGCAATGCCGCTGTTCGTCACCGCCCGCTTCATGAACAAGTCGACCGGTGAGATCAAGGAGCAGCAGGTCTTCCTCGGCGACTTCCCGATGATGACCGACGATGGCGTCTTCATCGTCAACGGCACCGAGCGTGTCGTGGTCTCCCAGCTCGTCCGTTCGCCGGGCGTCTACTTCGACGCGACCCCGGACAAGACGTCCGACCGCTTCATCTACTCCGGCAAGATGATCCCGGGCCGTGGCGCCTGGCTCGAGTTCGACACCGACAAGCGTGACACGATCGGTGTGCGCGTCGACCGCAAGCGCCGCCAGTACGTGTCCGGTTTCATCCGCGCCCTCGGCATCGCCGAGACCGACGAGGAGATCCTCGATCTGTTCGACGGAGCCGAATCGATTCGCAACTCGATCGAGCGCGACCCCTCCGACACCAAGGAAGAAGCGCTCGTCGACCTGTATCGCAAGCTTCGTCCGGGCGAACCGACCACGGTCGAGTCCGCCCGTGGTCTGATCCAGACGCTCTTCCGCAACCCGAAGCGCTATGACCTCACCCGAGTGGGTCGCTACAAGCTGAGCCAGAAGTTCCAGGCTGCGGTGCCAGACGACTATCGCGCCGAGGGCCTGCAGCTCCTCCGTGACGAGGACATCGTCGACGCCATCAAGTATCTCGTGAAGATGCATGCCGGTGAGCCCACGATGACCACGCACGAGGGTGTCGAGATCCCCGTCCGCACCGACGACATCGACCACTTCGGCAACCGTCGAATCCGCACAGTCGGAGAGCTCATCCAGAACCAGATCCGAGTCGGCCTCACCCGGCTCGAGCGCGTCGTCAAGGAGCGGATGACCACCCAGGACCCCGAGGCCATCACACCTCAGAGCCTGATCAACATCCGCCCGGTGACGGCTTCGATCAAGGAGTTCTTCGGGACGAGCCAGCTCAGCCAGTTCATGGATCAGCCGAACCCGCTCGCCGGGCTCACCCACCGTCGACGTCTCTCGGCGCTCGGCCCGGGCGGTCTGAGCCGTGAGCGTGCCGGCTTCGAGGTTCGAGACGTGCACTCCAGCCACTACGGCCGCATGTGCCCAATCGAGACCCCCGAAGGCCCCAACATCGGCCTCATCGGCTCGCTGGCCACGTATGCCCGCGTCAACCGTTTCGGATTCATCGAGACGCCGTACCGCAAGGTCGTGGACGGTGTCGTGACGGCGCAGATCGACTACCTCACCGCCACCGAGGAGGAGCGCTACGTCATCGCCCAGGCGAACGCCCCGCTCGAGTCCGACGGCAAGTTCACCAACGACAAGGTGCTCGTGCGGCAGGCGGGTGGCGAGGTCGACATCGTCGACTCCGACGCCGTGGATTACATGGACGTGTCGCCGAAGCAGATCGTCTCGGTCTCGACGGCGCTCATCCCGTTCCTCGAGCACGACGACGCAAACCGCGCCCTCATGGGATCGAACATGCAGCGCCAGGCAGTACCGCTCCTCAAGGCGGACGCCCCGCTGGTCGGTACCGGCATCGAGCACCGCACGGCCATCGACTCGGGTGACATGGTCCTCTCGACCGTCGACGGAGAAGTGGTCGAGATCAACGGCGCCGAGATCATCGTCAAGGAGAAGGGTGCGAACAAGAAGCACGTCTTCCCTCTCGACAAGTTCGAGCGCTCCAACCAGGGCACCTGCATGAACCAGAAGGCCCTCGTGCGCGAGGGAGACAAGGTGAAGGTCGGTGACGTCCTCGCAGACGGCCCGTCGACCGATCAGGGCGAGCTCGCACTCGGACGCAACCTGATGGTCGCCTTCATGCCGTGGAACGGACACAACTACGAGGACGCCATCATCCTCTCCGAGAAGCTCGTCAAGGACGATCTGCTCACCTCGATCCACATCGAGGAGCACGAGATCGACGCCCGTGACACCAAGCTCGGTGCTGAGGAGATCACCCGCGACATCCCGAACGTCGCAGACGAGGTCCTCGCAGACCTCGACGAGAACGGGATCATCCGGGTCGGAGCCGAGGTCGGCCCCGGCGACTACCTGGTCGGCAAGGTCACACCGAAGGGTGAGACCGAGCTGACGCCCGAGGAGCGTCTTCTCAGGGCGATCTTCGGCGAGAAGGCCCGCGAGGTGCGCGACACGTCACTCAAGGTGCCGCACGGCGAGAGCGGAAAGGTCATCGCCGTCAAGGTGTTCGAACGGGCCGAGGGCTTCGACCTTCCGCCCGGCGTCAACGAGCTGGTGCGCGTCTATGTCGCCAGCCAGCGCAAGATCTCCGAGGGCGACAAGCTCGCCGGACGACACGGGAACAAGGGCATCGTCGCCAAGATCCTCCCGGAGGAGGACATGCCGTTCCTCGCCGACGGGACCCCGGTCGACATCATCCTGTCTCCACTGGGCGTTCCGTCGCGAATGAACCTCGGCCAGGTGCTCGAGGTCCATCTCGGATGGGCAGCATCCCGCGGTTGGGAGCCCTTCGAGGGTGACAGCCCGGCTGCGGTCGGAGCGGAGCCATGGACGAAGACAGCCACACCCGTGTTCGACGGCGCCCGTGAAGACGAGATCATGAAGGTGCTCGAGTACGCCAAACCGAACCGCGACGGCGTGAAGCTGGTCGGCGGGGACGGCAAGGCCACGCTGTACGACGGCCGAACCGGTGAGCCGTTCGACACGGACATCACCGTCGGGTACATGTACATCCTGAAGCTCGTTCACCTCGTGGACGACAAGATCCACGCCCGTTCCACCGGCCCGTACTCGATGATCACCCAGCAGCCGCTGGGTGGAAAGGCGCAGTTCGGTGGCCAGAGGTTCGGAGAGATGGAGGTGTGGGCCCTCGAGGCGTACGGCGCCGCCTACGCCCTCCAGGAGGTCCTCACCATCAAGTCCGACGACGTCCAGGGACGTGTCAAGGTCTACGAGGCGATCGTCAAGGGCGACAACATCCCCGAGCCGGGAATACCGGAGTCGTTCCGGGTGCTCGTCAAGGAGATGCAGAGCCTCTGCCTCAACGTCGAGATGCTGTCCGCCGGTGAGGAAGTCGAGCTCCGCGATCTCGAGGACGAGGGATTCCGTTCGACCGAGTCGCTCGGAATCGACCTGTCTCGCCCGGAACGTCCAGAAGCCAACGTCTGACTCGGAACCACCGGGCGCCACTGAGTGGCGCCCGGTGGATTCGTCGACACCCCAGCCCGCCCAGCCGCCCTCGAATTGACAGACAAGGAGCACCGTGCCCGCTCAGATTTTCGATGAACTGAAGATCGGCCTCGCCAACTCGGACCAGATTCGCGAATGGTCCTTCGGTGAGGTCAAGAAGCCCGAAACCATCAACTACCGCACCCTCAAGCCGGAGAAGGAGGGTCTGTTCGACGAGCGGATCTTCGGACCCCAGCGCGACTGGGAGTGCTACTGCGGCAAGTACAAGCGGATCCGCTACAAGGGGATCATCTGTGAGCGCTGCGGCGTCGAGGTGACCCGCTCGAAGGTCCGGCGCGAGCGCATGGGCCACATCGAGCTCGCCGCCCCCGTCACCCACATCTGGTTCTTCAAGGGAGTCCCGAGCCGTCTCGGATACCTGCTGGACATGTCGCCGAAGGATCTCGAGAAGGTCATCTACTTCGCGTCGTACATGATCACTTCCGTCGACGACGAGAAGCGAACCAAGGACCTCCCCGAGCTCGAAGAGGCCATGGAGGCCGAGATCCAGCTCGTCAACGAGGAGTTCGAAGAGTGGCACGAGGTGCGCCTCGAAGCGCTCGAAGACGAGTTGTCGCGCATGGAAGAGGGCGGGGCCAAGACCCAGGAGATCAGCGCCCGGCGTCGCGAGGTCGAGCGGGAGATCAAGGACCGCAAGGAGCGCTCCGAGCGCGAGATCATGCTCATCACCGACGCGCTCGACATGTTCAAGCGTCTCGAGCCGAAGTCGCTGGTCGAGTCCGAGCAGCTGTGGCGTGAGATCTACGAGCGGTACAACGAGTACTTCACCGGCGGCATGGGCGCAGAGGCGATCCGCGACTTCCTCGGCCGCATCGATCTCGATGCGGAGATGGAGTATCTCGCCGAGATGCTCGAGGCGAACTCGGCCCAGAAGCGCCAGCGCGCCACGCAGCGGCTCAAGGTCGTCAAGCCCTTCTACGAGGGCAAGAACCTCCCGACCGATCTGATCATGGAGACGATCCCGGTCATCCCGCCGGACCTGCGCCCGATGGTGCAGCTCGACGGTGGCCGCTTCGCGACCTCCGATCTCAACGATCTCTACCG
>CBDTXZ010000184.1:0-6061 GCA_965364515.1 uncultured bacterium | reverse complement strand
AGGAGATGTACGGCGGGATGATCTGCGGCACGACCCCGTAGACGATCGTCTGGAGGCGAGTGGCTCCCGTCGCCCGGATCGCTTCGATCGGCCCGGCGGATATCGACTCGACCTGCTCGGAGTACAGCTTTGCGAGGGCGGCCGCAGTGTGAAGGGTCAGGGCCAGTGATCCGGCAAATGGGCCGATGCCCACCCACGTCACGAAGACGATCGCCATGACGAGAGGCTCGATCGCCCGAAGTGTGTTGAAGACGGTGCGTGCGACGGTGTAGGTCGACAGGCCGACGTTGACCTGGCCGGTCGCCATCCCCTTGAGCGCAAGCAACAGCCCGAGCGTCGCTCCGACTCCAATCGGTCCCCAGAGCGTGATCGTCGGGTTCTGGAAGCGATAGAACCAATCCAGGATCGCCATGATCCCGACGGCGAAGATCGAGCCGGCGATCATGGCGAGTGCTACGTTCAGCGGTCCGAGGACGACCGGTGACAGCCGATGGCGCAGTGCGTAGCCGGCCTTGGACGCGAGGTTCACGACGACGCCTGCTCCGGCGAGCGTGGCGACCACCGTGGTGAGGCCCGAGAAGATCTCACCGAGCGTTGCGAAGAACTCCCCGAGGAACGAGAAGACACCCAGGCTCGGGGCCACGGCGGTTCCGAATCTGCCGAGCAGGTCACTGATCAGGACGAATGCGACGAGACCCAGAATGCCTGCGCCGATGAGCGCCGCCCGATGGGCGATCTTCTCGGACCGCGTCGGGGGCTCGTCCTCGACCGGCGGGACCGCCCAGCGAACGATGAACACGATGGCAGCGGCGAGCACTCCGATACCGATGACATCACCGAACCACGACGACCGCAACGGTTCGGTGAGATCGCGGGCGAGCCCGGCGAGCGCGATTCCGGCGAAGCCGCCGATCGGCACTGCAATCACACCCAACGCCAGGTTGGTGATCGTCGAGGAGATGTCCGCCATGATGTTGCGGGCCGAGATGAAGCTGAGCGGGATGGCCAGGAGGAGTCCGGCCGAGGTCGCTACCAGAGCGAGGAACACGGTCTCGATGATTCGGTCGAGTGACACCCAGGTCGTCTCCGAGATTCTCGGAGAGAGTTGGTATAGGTCGCTGACGCCGGTCACGTCGACGAGCTCGGTCGTAGTTGCGTCGTAGAGGGCGAGCCGCCAACCGGTGGTGTCGAACCCGTTCGGTCCGTTGAGGGTCACGGTGGTGGAACCGCCCTCACCGGTGATCCCTGCGATGTACAAGTCGCTGGGCCCCGGGTCGAACTCGGACTCGGGTACAGCGATCTCACGGTTGGCGATGCCGCTCGTGGCAGTGAATGCGTCGCCGTATGAGATGAACTCCACGACATCGCTCCCGTCCACGATCGCAACTGCCGGCACCTCGGGCAATCGGGCGTCGAGCGTCACGTCCAGCGACTCGTTCTCGATGATCGCCGGGTCTCTGACGCCGTTCTCGTTCGTGTCGGTCCAGACCTCGACCCGGTCGCCCCACGTCCCGATCGGGTCCGCTGTCAGAACCTGGATCTGCTGAGCGTTCTCCGACTCGCGGTCCGGCAGGGTGGCGTCGAATGAGAACGTGCCGTCGTCCTCTACATTGATCGTTCGCAGCGGCAACGTGATGTCGAATTCGGTGTCCGGTACGAAGGACAGCGTGACGCGTTCGCCTGCATCGAATCCCTCACCGGTGATGGTGACGATCTCGCCGGGTGCGGCGCACGTGGGGGAGAGGGAGACGCCGTTCGATGACGTGACCGGCGTCACCGCGCCGCACGGGACCGAAACGTCGAGCTCGGTGATGACTCGCTCCTGGTCGTACGTGACCAACTCCGGACGCGCCAGTGCACGGAGGATCCGCGTGAGTGACTGCTGTCTGGTCTCCGAGGAGACCTGGGCGAGATCGACATTGGTGTAGTCGAACGCCAAGGCATAGACGACGATCGCCGCGATCACGCCGATGACGATGAACAGTCGTCGGCGCGGTCCCCTCTCGGGCGGCTCGGGTGGTGTGACGTCGGGGATGACCTCGTCGACCAGCTTCAGCTCGGGCCGCTTGTCGTCGGAGTCGGAGGTGATGAGGTCCCTGTCAGCCAACGCGCTCAGCCTCCCTGCCGTAGATCTCCTCGAATTTGGCGTCGGTGATCTCGTCAGGCCCCCCGTCGAACACCAGACGCCCCTCGTTCAGGGCGATCGCCCGGTCGGCGTATCGGTGGACCAGGTCCAGGAAGTGGAGGGAGCAGAGCACGGTGACCCCGTCTGCCTGGATCCCCTCCAGGTATTGCATGATGGAATGCGCCAGGACCGGATCCAGGCTCGCAACTGGTTCGTCGGCCAAGACCATGTCCGGCTCCTGCATCAACGCCCGGGCGATACCGACCCGCTGCTGTTGTCCGCCGGACAGCTCGTCTGCTCTCGAGTATGCCTTGTCTGCGAGCCCGACCCTGGCGAGCCGATCGATGGCCGTGTCGACGTCTTCTTTCGAGAACCGGTTGACGAGGCTCATGGCCGGGTTCGTATAGCCGAGGCGACCTGCGAGCACGTTCGTGATCACCTTGGACCGGTGGACGAGGTTGAAGTGCTGGAACACCATGCCGATCCGGCGTCGGATCCGGCGGAGGTCCTCCTGGGACGCGGACGTGACGTCTTCGCCGTCGAGCAGGATCCGACCCTCGGTCGGTTCGATCAGCCGGTTGATGCACCTCAGGAGGGTCGATTTCCCGGAACCGGAGAGTCCGATGACTGCCAGGAACTGGCCTTCGGGGACCGTGAATGACACGTCCTCCAGTGCGACGGTCCCGTTGTCATAGACCTTCGTGAGATGTTCGACTGTGAGCATGGTCTCCCGTTCGTCCCCATCAGCGGTATCCAGTGCCCGGTGAGGCACTCGATGTCGGCGACGGGAAGAGAGAGTATCTGGTGGGGCGCGAGCGCGCCCCACCAGATGTCACATCACAGCTGGTCGAGCGTGATGCCGAGCTGCTGGACGATGGCGCGAATCGCGTCGAAGTCCGAGTCGGTCGACGGGACGATCGAGTCCCAGCTGTAGGCGTCGAGCGCCTGCTTGAAGCCCTCTTCGTCGTCGGCTGCGAAGGCGAGCATCGCATCGACGATCTGAGCGCGCAGATCCTCGGGGAAGTCGGGGCCGAAGGCGACACCGTCGTTCGGGATCGGGTCGGAAACGGCGAAGATCTTCACCTGCTGGATCACATCGGGCAGTTCCTCGCGGACGTTGCGACGGGCGTCGCGAACCGTGTAGTTCTCGCCGCACGACAGCTGTCCGTCGGCGTCCACACCGCAGGCGTCGACCAGGTCGGCCGGCACGTCGGCGCCGTCATTGGTTCCGTCCCAGAGGGAATTGCCGTCGGCGTCGGTCGCGGGGCTGAAGAACGTGGTGCCGAAGTCGGCCTCGTTGTTGTAGACGGCCCGCACGACGCCGTCATGGCCACCGGCCTCGAGCTCGCCGCCGACCTCGATGCCCTGGACGCCGAGCGTTCCAGACGGAACCAGGAAGCCCGAGGTCGAACCGGCGTCCGGGTAGGCCCAGGTTGCGCCGGCGACGTCTTCGAGGCTCTCGATGTCAGAATCGCGGGGTGCGATGAACTGTGCCCAGTACTCGGTGTATCCGAAGCGCTCGGCCTTCAGCGCGATGTCGACACCGCAGAGCTGATTGGCGAGCACGTATGCCTGGGCCGGGATGAATCCGATCGAGCTCTCCGGCGAGGCGCACATCTCTTCGATGGTTGCGGCGTAGGAGGCCGGGACCTGAACTTCGAACTCCAGACCGGTTGCATCGGTCAGGGTCTGGTCGAGCAGGTCTCCGCCGGCGACGATCTCTTCGGCGCTCACCGACGGCACGAAGAGAACCTTGATCGGGTTCTCGGCGGTACCAACGGTGGGCTCTTCTTCCATGGCCTCGGTGGTCGTGGTTTCTTCCATGGCCTCGGTCGTGGTGGTTTCTTCCATGGCCTCGGTCGTGGTGGTTTCTTCCGCTGCCGTGTCGTCTCCGTCGCCGCACGCAGCGACGATCAACGAGAGCACGGCGAGCGCGGCAAGCCAACGCTTCATCATGAGTGTGTTCCTTCGTGTCTGGGACAGAAAGAGAGGGCGTTCCCTCCTCTGCGGTGAACGTTACCGATCGGGCACGATCGGTCCAAAGCCCGGAGACGGCTTCACAGACCGTTCACACACTGTTCGAACTCGGCCCAGCCGCCGACGTCGGTCGCTCCGGGGACGGGCTCGTTCCACGGTCTGACGAATCGGAAGACCGCGGAGTTCGGACGGTGCTCGACGAGGTCCTCGAGGTTGTGCGGCCCGTCATCGAGGTACACGTCGCAATCGACGGTCCACTTTCGTCCGGTGATGTGCACTTCACGGGTTGGGATCCGATGTTCTGCGATCCAGGCGAACGTGTCGTGCGTGGCGAAACGCGGCTTGGTGGTCACGATGACGATGCGATGGTCTCTCGAGAGCCGTTCGAGTGCCGGGATCGCTTCGGGATAGGGATCGAGGTGTCGGAACAGGCTCGCCCCTTCGATATCGGCTGCCCAGTGCCAGAACTCGCCCATGTGTCGGAAATGTGTGAGCGACGGGATGGCGTCCCATCGGTCGACCTGCTCGACCGAGACTGCAGAGCCGAACTGGACGTTGTACCGGTCGATCCAGCCGGTGTTGAAGTCGGCGACGACGCCATCGAGGTCGATTCCCAAACGCATGACGGCGAGGCTAGGACGCACGGGCCGGCTGTCGGAACCCGGTGTAGGTTGCCCGGATGGACTTCGTGACCTACAACGTCAACTCGATCACGACCCGGCTCGAGAGGGTGCGCCAACTCCTCGCTGAGACGAATCCGGACGTCGCACTGCTCCAGGAGACCAAGGTGGCCGAGTTCCCCTCGCTCGGATTCGCCGATCTGCCGTACCGGGTGCTCGACCACTCCGGTGGCCGTTGGGCAGGGGTGGCGATGCTCGTTCGAAAGGACCACGACATCTCTGAAGTGGTCACCGGGCTCGCCGGGGAGCCCGCCGAGGACGAAGCGAGATGGATCGAGGCGAAGGTCGACGGCATCAGGGTGGCCTCGGTGTATGTACCGAACGGCCGGCAGGTCGACTCGGACACGTATGTCGAGAAGCTGGTGTTCCTCGATGCCATGGTGGTGTGGACTCGGGAGACGAACGGCCCGACAGTGGTTGCCGGCGACATGAACGTCTGCCCGACCGACGCCGATGCCTGGGATCCGGCGCGACTTCACGGAGGCACCCACGTGACACCGCAGGAGCGGAGCCGGATCAGCGACATGGCTGCTTCCGGCTTCGTGGATGTGTTCCGGGCCGTCGAGCCAGAAGCCTCGGGGTTCACCTGGTGGGACTACCGGGCCGGCGCCTTTCACAAGGGGATGGGATTGCGGATCGATCTCGCGCTTGCGCGCGATCTCGAGCCGATGCGAGCGCACGTCGGCCGGGAGTGGCGCAAGCCGACCAGGGTCCCCGGCACGAAGCCGTCAGACCATGCCCCGCTGTTCTTCTCCATCGACGGTTGATCTGAGATCCGAGGCAGCTCCGGTGGCCCAGCCCGGCTCCGAATCGCGCATCTCGGCAGCCGGTGTAGCGTCGAGCCTTCGCGAGCAAAGGAAGGGTCGTGCGACTCGTCGAACGCATCGTCGGCGTTGATGCCTCGTTGACCGAGACCTGGCAGACGTTGATCAAGGCCGAGGACTGGCAGGAGTGGATGCCGGTCCGGAGCGTCGAGACGAGCCCGCCGGGCAAGATCGACAAGAGCACGTCGGCCGTGATCCGATGGAATTCCGGACGTCCGATGAGCGTGGTGGTGACCGAGTTCCGGCCGGGTCGATCGTTCCGGTGGACCGGCCGAGTGTTCGGCGCCTCGGTGTCCTACGACCACGTCGCGACTTCGGCAGGAGCGGGCTCGGAGATCCTGTTCATTCTCGAGGCAACCGGTCCCACCGCCCCGCTGGTCGCACGATTCCTCCGGCCGGCGTATGAGCGCGCCCTCGACGAGGCGGTCCCGAAGCTCAGAGCCCGGCTGGCCGAG
>CBDTXZ010000183.1:0-6119 GCA_965364515.1 uncultured bacterium | reverse complement strand
TCAACGTGATCGGAGACCTCTCTCGGACGCTGGCGCTCGCAGTGCGCCTGTTCGGGAACATCATGAGCGGAACGAAGATCGTGGCGGTGCTCGTGGGAATCATCCCGCTCGTGTTCCCCATCGTCTTCCGTGCGCTCGGCCTTCTGACCGGACTGATCCAGGCCTACATCTTCGCCGTGCTGGCGATGGTGTACATCGCCTCGGCGATGTCGGTCTCGGTGGAGGATCACGATCCCGCACCGGCCCGAAGTGTGAACGACGACTCTCTAGAAAGGAACCCCTCGTGGACGCCCAAACCGTGATCGGACTCGTTTCGGTGATCACCGCCGGACTCACTATCGCCATCGGTTCGATCGGGCCCGCTCTCGGTGAGGCCAGGGCGCTCGATCGAGCTCTCGCCTCGATCGCGCAGCAGCCGGACGAGGCGGGCCGGATCACGAGGACGGTGTTCGTCGGCCTCGCCTTCATCGAGTCCACCGCGATCTACTGCTTCGTCATCGCCATCATCCTCATCTTCGCCAACCCGTTCTGGAATCAGGTCGTGGGAGGCTGATCGCGTGACCACCTCGCCCACCTCGAATCGAGGTCTCCGATGCTGATCGATTGGTTCACCGTCGTGGCCCAGTTCGTCAACTTCGTGATCCTCGTCGTGGCGCTCAAATACCTCCTCTACGACCGGATTCTCGCGGTGATGGAAGCTCGACGGCAGCGGTTCCTCGAACGGGAGGAGGAGACGCAGCGCTTCCGTGACGAGGCCGCCGAGGAGTCGGAGCGGATCAGGGCCGAGCGAAGGGAGATCGAATCGAATTGGGAGAACATGATCGACGAGGCCAGGCGCGAAGCCGACGAGCGCCGTCGCGAGCTTCTCGAGCAGGCCCGGTCGCAGGTCGAGGAACGCGAGCGGCAGTGGCGGGACACCATTCTGGACCATCGGGATCGGTTGGCGGCAGAACTGCGGCGTGAGACCGGGGAGCGGGCCGTCGAGATCAGCCGGCGCGCTTCGAGCGACCTCGCCGGGGCCGACTTCGAGGCGATGATCGTGGCGACGTTCCTCGATCGCCTGGCCGCTTCGGTCGACGACGGCGAGGTGATGGACGCCCTCACCGCCGAGCCCGAAGAGCCGGTGACCGTCCGGACCGCCTTCCCGCTCTCCGACGAGCAGCGAGACTCGATCCGAACGGCGCTTCACGATCTGCTGGGTGATCCGGCCAGGGAGCTGGAGTGGGTGCGAGATCCCGGGCTCATCGCCGGGATCGCATTGATCGTGGGGGCTCGCCGGATCGGTTGGGCGATCGATTCGTATCTCGAAGAAGTAGAGGAGCGATTCGCCGACGTGCTCCGTCGCGGGGTCGAGCGGGTGCCTGACCCGGCGCAGCTCGGAGAGGCGGGCGAGCCCGACCGCGAGGAGGTGGACGCCCCGTGATGGTGGTCGACGACTTCGCCCGGTGGCGATCGGGGCTGTCTGAACGACTCGGGGATCTGGACGAGAGCCTGTCCCAGATGGAGGCTGCGCCGGTGGTCGAGGAGATCGGCACGGTCCTGCGAGTCGATGGCGGTATTGCCGAGGTCTCGGGCCTGCCGGGCGTGGGGTCGGAGGAGCTGGTGAGCTTCGGTAGCGGTCGACTCGGGATGGCCTACGACCTCGCCGTCGGACGGGTCGGTGTGATCCTCCTCGACGAGATGACCGGTATCGGGGCGGGCGACGCGGTCCGGCGCACCGGACAGGTGATGAGTGCCCCGGTCGGCGAGGCGATCATCGGCCGCGTCATCGACCCGACCGGTCGGCCGCTCGATGACGCCGGCGCGCTCGCCACGACGGATCAATGGCCGATCGAGCGTCCCGCCGCCGAGATCATGCAGCGGGCACCGGTCGACACGCCGCTGCAGACGGGTATCAAGGCGATCGATGCACTGGTGCCCATCGGGCGGGGTCAACGCGAGCTCATCCTCGGAGACAGACAGACCGGCAAGACGGCCATCGCCGTGGACACGATCATCAATCAGCAGGGCAAAGGGATGGTCTGCATCTATTGCGCGATCGGACAGCGCAGCTCCGCTGTTGCGCAGACGGTCGGTGATCTGCGTGAGGCGGGCGCGATGGCGTACACGGCGGTCGTGGTTGCGACGGGCGACGATCCCCCGGGTCGGCAGTTCATCGCTCCGTATGCGGCGACCACCATGGCCGAGTTCTTCATGGAACGGGGCGATGACGTGTTGATCGTCTACGACGACCTGACGAGGCATGCCAGGGCATATCGAGAGATCTCGCTCCTCCTCAGGCGGCCGCCGGGCCGGGAGGCGTACCCGGGCGACATCTTCTACATCCATTCCCGGCTTCTCGAGAGGCACACCAGGTTGCGGAGTGCCGGATCGATGACTGCCATGCCGATCGTCGAGACGCTGGCACAGAACATCTCCGCGTACATTCCGACGAATCTCATTTCCATCACCGACGGCCAGATCTTCCTCTCGCCGAAGCTCTTTCAGCACGGCGTCCTGCCGGCGATCGACGTCGGACGATCGGTCTCCCGAGTGGGTGGTCAGGCGCAGATGCCCGCATACCGAGCGGTGACCGGAGACCTCCGGCTCTCCTACAGCCAGTTCGAGGAGCTAGAGCGTTTCACCAGGTACGGGGCGAGGCTCGAGCGGGACAAGGAACGCGACCTCGAGCGGGGTCGGCGCGTTCGAGAGGTCCTGAAGCAGGCGAGGTACGAGCCGATGAGCCTCGAAGAGCAGATCGCCACACTGGTCTCCGTCACCGACGGCGTCTTCGACCACACCCCGATCGCCGATGTCGAGCGGACCTCGCGACGTGTGGCGCGCGAGCTCGTCAGTCGGCATCGGGATGCCTTCGATGACGTCGCAGCCGGCGGGACGTTGACCGAAGAAGAGCTCGAGGTGTTGCGTGAGACCGCACATCGCATCGCTGGATCTTCGAGGGGGTGACTCGCCATGCCGACCCTCGAGGGGTTGAATCGCCGGTTGCGGACGGGTGAGGAGCTCTATTCGATGGTCGGGACCATGAAGGGTCTCGCCGCCGTGTCGATTCACGATTACGAACGGGCGGTCCAGGCGCTGCGGGAGTACACCATCACGGTCGAGCAGGGACTGCAGATACTGATGTCGCTGCGAACCGATCCGATCCCCGTCGGATCGCCGGAGTCGGGACGTACCGCGGTCATCGTGATCGGCACCGATCAGGGGCTGTGTGGCCCCATCAATCGTGAGACCGCCGGTGCCGCCAGGCAGTGGTGCGTCGAGCACGACGTCGGAACGGAGAACCGATTGATCCTGTCCCTCGGGGCAAGAGCCGGACGGGAGCTCGAGAAGGTGGGCCTCCACCCCGACGAGTCTGCGGCACTGCCGAGTTCGGTCGATGCGATCTCTCGGGTGGTCGATGATCTCATCGTGCGTATCGATCGGTGGAGGACGGAAGGTCACGTGTCGCGGGTGGTCGTGATCTTTCAGCATCCGATTCAGCGCACGCAGCGATCCCCTCGCATCTTCCAGGTGGTGCCGCCGGATGTCCATCGGCTCGAGGGCATCGCCTCCAGGGAGTGGCCGACCAACGTCCTGCCGGGAACGCCACATCGGTTGGAGGAGCTGACGGCCGGCCTCTTCCGTCAGGATCTCTTCGTGGCGCTGTTCCGGGCGGTGGCCGAGGCGAAGACGGCCGAGCACGGGGCCAGGCTCTCCGCGATGCAGGCAGCCGAGCAGAACATCGAAGATCGGCTCGCCGACCTCCGCAACGAGTATCACCAGCTCAGACAGTCGCTGATCACCGAGGAGCTGCTCGATGTGGTGTCGGGGTTCGAGGCCCTCAACGAGCCGACCCGACGTGACCGGAACCAGCCCTGAAGGGGGCCGAGATCGGGAATCACTTGACGATTCGTACTTAGTACGACTACAGTGACTCGTACTAAGTACGAACGAGTCATCGCCTCACGCTGCGGACTCGCACAGACCAGGAGAAACCGACAATGACCAGCAACACGCTGACCGCACCGGCGCCGTCCCGATCCGCAGATCTCTCACCACAGCGGGCTGCCAGATACTCCGGAGTCGCCTATCTGGCGCTCTTCGCACTGGCGATGTTCGCCAACTTCTTCGTTCGTGAAGGCCTCGTCGTCTCGGGCGATGCCACAGCGACGTTCGCCAACATCGCCGAGTCGGAGACCCTGTTCCGGGTGGGACTGGCCGCCTTCCTCGCGATCTTCGTCCTCGACGTCGGGATCGCCTGGGGCCTGCACGTCGTCTTCGAAGGCGTGTCACGCCAGGTGTCGCTCGTGGCGGCCTGGTTTCGGCTGACCTACACGGTCTTTCTCGGGGTGGCTGCCATCTTCTTCTTCCTCGCACTCGAACTCGTGAGCGGCGCCGGCCACCTGTCTGCCTTCGCGCAGGCGCAGCTCGAGTCGCAGGTGACGCTTGCGGTCGACGCATTCAACTACACGTGGCTCATCGGACTCGTCGCGTTCGGCATGCATCTGGGCGTGATCGCTTTCCTGATGATTCGGTCAGGGTCGGTCTCCCGCCTCCTGGCGATCGTCCTCGCCGTCGCCGGGGCGGCTTACGTGATCGACACCAGCGCCTTCACGCTGCTCTCGAACTACGCCGACTTCGAGGGCGCGTTCCTCGCGATGGTCGCGGTCCCGTCGGTGATCGGGGAGTTCGCCTTCACGGTCTGGCTGCTCAGGGGCGGGCTCCGCGAGCCGGCAGCCTCCTGAAGACGATCAGTGGGACGTACGTCGTCCCCGGTCAGGGCCTTCGACCGGGGACGGCACGACCCGATGGATGCGATGATCGGAGCATGATCGAATCACACGACTACGTCCTGCACATCGAAGGCACCGGCCCCAAGACCGGGATCATCACCGCAGACGAGGATGGGCTTCCGCCACTGCACGTCTCCTCGCCACCCGAGTTCGGAGGCCCCGCCGGGGTGTGGAGCCCCGAGCACTTCTTCGTCGCCGCGGTGTCGAGCTGCCTGATGACGACGTTCCGCGCCATCGCCGATCTGTCGAATCTCGATGTCGTGGCGTACAGCGATGACCCGGTCGGACATCTCATCCGAGACGAATCGCGCCGGTATCGCTTCGAGTCCGTCACCCTGCGACCTCGAGTCGTGGTCTCGGATCCCGACAGGGTCGATCGGGCCATGCGGCTCCTCGAGAAAGCCGAAGCCGCCTGCCTCGTCAGTCGCTCGGTCAGCGCAGAGATTCATCTCGAGCCCACCGTCGACGTCGTCGACCAGGTCTGACGGGCCCGTCAGGCGAGGTAATCGGCGAGCTTCTTCTCCATGCCGTCCACGAACGCCGGTGGCCCGGTCATCGAGATCATCACACCACCGTCGACGTCGGTGGCCGTCCTGGTGACATCGGGGTAGAACGTCGAGCTCATCTCGACGAACCGATCCACAAGCTGCCGATCCGCCGTCGTGACGATCTCGAAGCCGGAGTCGATTCGTTGGGCGGACACCAGCCGCTCGTAGATCTCATCGCCGAGTCTCCCGAACTCGATCAGCGGGCCGTCGTCGTGGCCACCGATGTCTGCGAGGAACGGGAAGTCGTCGGGTTCGATGGTGAGACGTGCGAGCGGCCGGACGGGCTCGTGGCACGCCCACTCGTTGGAGACGGGGCCGCCCGGGAAGAATTTCAGCCGTTCGAAACGGTCGCGGGGCAGGAGGTACAGCGCCCCTGTCGTGAACGGCGCCTCGTCGAGGCACTCGTGGTGGAGCGAGAAGTGATACAGGTCGATCGATCGGCCGGCCCGACCGTGGCGCATGACACCGTTCCGGATGCTGCCTCGCAGCCTCTGGCGGTCGACGATCGAGAAGAACATCGACCAGAGGCCGTCATGAGTGCCGTACACCGCACCCAGATTGCCGCGACCGCCAGTGTCCCGGAGTTCCATCGAAGCCCGCACCGGCTGGAACTCCTCGATGTCGTCCCGATTCGACCCGTGAAAGATGACGGCTTCCTGATTCATCAGCCACTGCACGAACGTTGCGGGTGGGGTGGGGAGCTCGGCGTTCAGGACCCGTCCATCCGGCTTCGCGTCGATCGCCGCGAGGATCTCGCCAAATCGGGCTTCGGTCGCTTCGGTGACGACGAGGGGAGGGG
>CBDTXZ010000182.1:0-6131 GCA_965364515.1 uncultured bacterium | reverse complement strand
CGAACGGTCGATGACGTGACGCTGGTGTGTGCCGCGCCCGATGATTCGATCCCCCACTCGGGCTTCGACCAGGAAGGTGAGGCGCCTGCGATCGACCTCGATGAGTTCGCAGCTCACCTCGACCTCTTCGCCTTCGGTGGCGGCGGATTCGTGTGAGACGTTGACATGCGTACCGACACTGGTCTGGTCGTCGGATTCGATCATCGGCTGGACGGCAGCAGTGCAGGTCTCCTCCATGAGCCGGATCATCTCGGGAGTCGAGAGCACGACGGCCGGCGCGAGGTGGTCGGGGCTGAGGTCCGGCGTGACGGTCACGGTGCGCATGTTGGTGAGTCCGAGTTCGACCGAGTTCATGCCGCTGCCTCGGAGCGGAGTTCCTCGATCGTGTCGACGAAGTGCTTGCCGCCGATCGCTGCGAAGAATGCCTCGGCCGTCTGCAGCAGACCCAGCGCTCCGTCCTCGTCTCCGAGCTCGATGAGAGATCGCGCCTCGAGGATGCGGCAGTGGTGCGCAAACACCGGAGCGTGCAGGCTCTCGAAACCCGCCACCGCACTTTTCAGACGCTCAACGGCATCCCCGTGCCGCCCATACGATTGATCGACCGCTCCGAGAACCGCATCGAGGCTTCGATCACACAGCGCGAAACGGCGCTCCGACATCCCCGCCATCCGTTCGAGTGCTGGGCGATCGAGTTCGGTGATCGAATCGATGCCGGGCAACAACATGGTCGCAAGCACCGTCGGCGAAGAGCCCTCACTGGCGATCGCCTCCAGTTCCGCGATCAGCGCACGCGCCTCGTCGGGATGGCCCGATCGTGCTGCGGCGTGGATCGCTGCCGACAACGAGGGCAGCAGCACCTGGGGGTCGCGGATCTCGCGGGAACGCTCCATGGTCGGCTCGATCAACGCATATGCCTCCTGATACCTGCCCTGGTAGGTGAACACGGGCATCAGCAGATTGCGGGCCATGGTGACGATCTGGGTACCACCTCTGGCCAAGTCGTGGTCGATGACCTCCCTGAGCTCGGATTCGGACTCGTCCCAACGCCCGAGCCACACGAGACTCTCAACCCGCGACGACCGCGTGAAATCGAGCGACGCCTTCTGTCCCCGCAGTTCGAGGAACTCGACGGCCGGCTCGATGACGTCGAGCGCCGCCTCGGGTCCCTCCATCACCTGGAGGGACGCGTGGAGGTTGTTGGCTGCGTAGGCGTATGACATGTCGTTGAGGTCCATGCCGATCCGATAGGCCTCTCTGAGCATCTCGATGCCCCGCGCCTGATCCGGCCCGTAGGTGAGTGCCGAGCCGAGCGCACGCAACGCCGCCCCGATGTCGGAAGGAGAGCTGAACCGGCGAGACACGGCAAGCGCCCGCTCGCCGACCTCCGCGGCTTCCTCCCAGTTGCCTTCGATGTGGAGCTCGTTGGTGTACTGCCTGAGTACGTGGGCCACCTCGGGGCCGTCATCCAGGCCCTCGATCGCCTCCATCGCAGCCCGAAGATGTCCGGCGGCCGCCGGCCTGTCGCCTTCGAGCCAGAACGTGTGGGCGTGTTGGGCCAGCACCTCGGCGCGCTTGGCGGTGAGCCCGTGGCGGCCGAACATCTCCTCGGCCTCCCGAGCGTGCGAATGGGAGGTTTCGAGCAGGCCCATGTCGGCCTCGTGTTTGGCCATCTCCGCAAGGATCTCCGCACGTTGGACGTCGTCGGTCGTCAGCTCACCGGCTCGGTTATAGAGCTCCAGCGAACTGCGCACGTCGAGACGGGCCGCCCGCTCTGCCGCTGCGAGCGTGAACCGCAGCGCCTGGGACCGGAGGTCCGGCCGTTCCTCGCCCAATGAGGTGCGCAACTCGAGCGCGCTGTCGTAGTGATGCGCGAGAATCCCTACCACGTCCTCGTTGTCGGCCGCGATCGCCTCTATCCAGCGGGCGATCTCCTCATGCAGCGCGGCGCGGTCGGCCCTCGGGATCTGGCCGTAGGCCACGTCCCTCATCAGGATGTGCCGGAACGAGAACTCCTCCTGTCCGGTCATCGATGGGAAGCGGACCGGCCAAACGAGGTCGCGGTCGACCAACTCACGGATCCCAGCAGCCACGTCGGAAACCGGGATCGAGAGCGCAAACGCCACGGCCTTCGACCAGAACACGCGGCCCACCACCGAGGCTGCCTGAACGATCGCCCGGGCGTGCCTCGGCAGCAGGTCGAGTCGAGAGGCGATCAGCGCCTGCACCGAGTCCGGGGGTGCCAGATCGCCACCCTCACCGACGAGCCGGGCGTACTCGATGGCGTAGAGGGGGTTGCCGCTGCACCGCTCGAGCAGTGTGCGTTGGAGCTCGGCCTCGATCAACCGTTGTGGCAGCAGTCCGGTGAGCAATCTGGCCACGTCGGCGTCGGCGAGCGGTGAGAGGCCGATGGTGACACCGTTGCGTCGACCGCCTCCCCAATCCGGATGGTCGGCATACAGCTCGGGGCGGGCCGTACACACCACGAGGATCGGCAAGTCGAAGGCCCATCCCACGAGTTCGTCGAGGAACTCGAGCATCGCATCTTCGGCCCAGTGCAGATCCTCGATCACGATGACCAGGGGGTGCTGCTGGGCCATCGCACCGAAGAAACGCCGCCATCCAGGGAACAGCTCATCGGAGCCGCCCGCAGAGCCTCCGCCGATTCCGACGAGGGGCTCGAGCGTCGAAGCAACCCAGAGCCGGTCTGCTTCGGTCGGAATGAGCGCTTCGACCGCGATCCGCAGCTTCTCGGCGGCTTTGGCGACGGGCTCGCTCTCGAGGATCCCTGCCTGTGCCTTCACCAGCTCGCCCAGAGCGGAGAAGGTCGTCTGGTCGCCGTACGGAAGGCACCGTCCTTGTCGCCACAGCAGCAGATCCGGACGCCTGTCGACTGCAGCCATGAGCTCTCGAAGCATTCGTGATTTGCCGACACCGGGCTCACCCGTGATGGTGACCAATTGGGAGGCAGAGCGCTCGATGGTCCGATCCAGTGTGTCGATGAGCAGGCCGAGCTCTCGCTCCCTGCCGATGAACTCCGTCGGTTCGGTCTCGCCGACGGCGACACCGAAGCGGGACCGCGCCGCCTCCGCCCGCCAGATCTGGACGGGTTCCGACTTGCCCTTGAGCGACACCGCCGGCAACGGTGCATATTCGATCGAGCTGCTCGACGCCGCATGAGTCCGGCTGTCCACGACGATGGTGTCGGTCTCGGCGATCGCCTCGAGCCGCGATGCGGTGTTGACCACGTCTCCGATAACTCCCTCCCGGTCGGGATTCGACGTGTCGAGTTGGACGATCGCCTCGCCGGTCGTGACGGCCATGCGCACGCGGAGCCCGAGCCCGGGGTTGTCCGCATTGAGCTGCGCAATCGACTCCTGGGCTCGGAGAGCCGAGCGAACCGCACGTTCTGGGTCGTCCTCGTGGGCAACCGGAGCTCCGAAGACGGCGAACACCCCGTCGCCGATGAGCTTCTCGATCCGTCCGCCGTGGCGCTCGACGTCCTCACGCACTTGGCGATGGAAGACCGTGAGTCGGGCGCGAACGTCTTCGGGGTCGGATCGCTCGGTGTGCTCAGTGAACCCCGCGAGGTCGGCGAAGAGCACGCTCACGATCTTGCGGGCCTCCTGGCTGACGCTCGGTGCCTTGGCTTCGAGTGCCGTGCCGCAACTGGAACAGAAGCGGGCGTCCTCAGCCACCTCCGCGCCGCAGGTCGGGCAGACGGGCACAACGGATTGGCCACATTGCGCGCAGAATCTCGCATCGTCTGCGAGGTCGGCGGCACAGTGAGTACAGACCCGTGGCATGTCAGGAGTGTACGGAGGATGCCGGCGGCGGTGCCGCCGCATCGACTCGTATCTATTTCAACACCGCGGAAGGACCTCAGGGGAGACCGATACCGCCAAGAGGTGTGGTCTCGACTCGCAGTTCGAACGCCGCGATCAGTGACCGGCCACGCTCGATGGCTGCTTGGACGGCGGGCAGGGAGAGCGAGGCGGCGTGGGCGTCGGCGCTCTCCCAGACCTCGGTGACCCACAGCGCGTCGGGATCCGACTCCTCGACGCCGACGACGTAGCTGAGACAGCCAGGCATCTCCCCCATGCCCGCAAGGATGCCGACGAGTTCGTCCCGCTGATCGGCCACCGCCCTGATTCGCCCGATCAGCCCGTACACGTCATTCCCTCCGCCAACGAGGCCGGGAGGCTACCTGCAGGAACCTTCCCCGGGTCGCGCTGCCGACCAAGCCCCCTTCGACACGCCGACCCGTCGGCTGCGTAGGGTGTGAAGGCATGAAGCGCGCACTCTTTGTTCCCAACTTCGGTGACTTCGCCGAGCCACGAGCCTTCGCGGAACTCGCCGCCGAGGGCGAGACTGCAGGATGGGACGGGGTCTACATCTGGGATCACATCCTCATCGAGGACGGGAGGCCGATCGCCGATCCGTGGGTGGCACTGGCGGCAGCGGCCGCCGTGACCGAGCGAATTCGGCTGGGGCCGATGGTCACTCCCATTCCCCGCCGCCACCCGTGGAAGCTCGGTCGAGAGGTGGTGAGCCTCGACCGGCTTTCGAACGGTCGAGTCGACTTCGGAGTGGGAATCGGCTTCCCGCCCGACACGGAGTTCGGGACGTTCGGTCACGAGACCGATGCCCGTGTCCGCGCCGACAAACTCGATGAGGGACTAGCGGTGATCGCCGGCATGTGGACCGGCGAGCCGTTCTCGTTCGACGGAGAGCACTACCACGTCCAAGAGTCGACCTTCCTCCCTCCACCGATCCAGCAGCCTCGTGTGCCGATCTGGGTGGCGGCCACCTGGCCGAACAAGCGTCCATTCCGACGCGCCGCTCGGTGGGACGGTGTGTTTCCGCTGCTCGTCGAAGGCGACGGCTTCGGACAGATGTCGTACGACGACATCGCCACGATGGCCCAGTACACGTCGAACCATCGGACCTCTGACAAGCCATTCGACTTCGTGATCGGCAACGACGACGCCGAAGATCGCTCGATCGAAGACCTCGAGGATCTCGGCGCAACGTGGATGTTCTTCAGTTTCTTCGACATGAGCGAAGCGACGATCGAGAAGGTGCGGTCCGGCCCCTGGCGGTGACACCGACCTGGCGCACGTGGCGCGGTTCACTCGGGGATCAGCCGGCACCCCACTGGGCGACGAGAGCATCGACCTCGGCTCGATAGAAGGAGGCCGCGTCCTCGTAGGCCCAATCGAGTTGGTTGAGGATCTCGAGGGTGACCATTCCGTGGAAATGTGCCCACGTCCCGAGGAATGCACCGACCGAGGTGGCCGGCAGATCGGGGTCGGCTTGTGATGCCATCTCGATCTCTCCCGGTTGGGGTGGGCGGTCCCGTTCTGGCATGGCGAACTCGCCCCGCTTCCACCCCTCGATCAGCACAGCCATGAACGCCTCGCCGATCCGGCGGCTGGCGTCGACGGTCGGGCCGCCTTCAGGGGCTGCGTAGCCGGGTATCGGGGTCCCGAAGATGAGCAGGAACCTGTTGGGATGGTCGACCGACCATTGCCGATAGCCGAGCATTCCATCCCGCAACCGGGACCTCGCCGGCTCGTCGGTGGCCATCGAGGACGTGACTGCGTCGGCGAGATCGGTGTAGGCGTCGGTGATCAGCTCGGTGATAAGGGCATCGAGCCCGTCGTAGTAGCGATAGAGCCCGGCGGGGCTCATCTCGATCGCGCGAGCGATGCCACGCAAGGTCAGCGAGCCCGGGCCTCCCGAAGCGATCTGGGACAGCGCTGCCGCTTTGATCTCCGTGATCGTCGCAGCCCGGTTCTTCTCACGCCTGGTTGCAGTCATGTCGCCAGTGTGCCCGCAACACCACCCGGCACGCAAACATCATTGACTTCACGAACGCCGTTCACAACGCGCCGTGGCGCTCGAAGCGGTCGCCGCACTTCGAGCCTCCTTCGGCGGGGCACGTCGACCACTCGGTCCCGCCTCGGCGGAGTCATGGAGCAGCCGCTGGAACTCGGACCCTGACGAGACGGAACGGCAGTCATGAGGGTCGTCCGACCGGGGCTCTCATGCCGTCGTATCCTGGCGCCACCAATGCGCTCGTCCACCACTCCAACGGGAACGGTCACGCTGCTCTTCACCGACATCGAAGG
>CBDTXZ010000181.1:0-6277 GCA_965364515.1 uncultured bacterium | reverse complement strand
CGCTGGTCGTGACGCTCGTGGTCTTGTCGATCGTCATCATGACCTTCGACATCCGTTCTGATGGCCAAGGGGTGCTCGCCACCGTGCGCGGAGCAACCAACACGATGCTCGAGCCGATCGAGCGGATGGGGTCGGTGGTCGTTGCTCCATTGGCCGACGTGATCGAGAATCTCAGTGAAATCAGGTCCCTCAGGGACGAGAACGAGGCGCTCAGGGCGAAGCTCGCCGAGGAGCAGGCCCGCAACGCCGCCAACGCCGATCTCGCCGCCCGTGTCGCAGTGCTCGAGCGCGTCAACGACGTTCGCTCCGACGACCTCGCCGACTTCACCACGACCGTCGCCAACGTCGTCGGTCAGACCGACTCGTTCGACCTTTCGTTCCGGATCGACAAGGGCGAGGAATCAGGCATCCTCGTCGGTCACCCGGTCGTCGACGACTTCGGGTATCTGGTTGGCAGGGTCGCGCAGGCGTGGAGCGGTGGCGCGATCGTGGTTCCGATCATCGCCGACGTGAATGCGGTCACGGTCCGGGTCGGCGAGCAGACAGGGACGCTCGAAGCGGTCATCGGGTCCGACACGATGGTCTTCCAGGTGTTCGAGACCGCAGTGCCGGTCCGAGAAGGTGAGGCCGTTGTCACCTCGAGTCTCGCCGAGGCCTACCCGCCCGGTCTCCCGGTCGGCGAGGTGGCTGCGAACACGGATCCGACCGGCCAAGCGCTCACCGCCACCGTGATCCCGTTCACGGATCCGAATCGGCTTCGGAATGTGATCGTGATCACATGGCCCACCGATCAAGCGCCCGAGGGCGAGGAGATTTCGGACATCCCGGTGGTCCCCGGTGGTGAGCCCGAAGACACCGGCGACGAGAGCGTTCCATGACGCTCCGTACGGTCGCGCTCGGCGCGCTGGGTGCGCTGGGTGCAATCGTCCTTCAGACCACCTTGTTCGGGCGATTGACGATCGGAGGGGTCGCTCCGGACGTCGTGCTCGTCTCGGTGCTGCTGTTCGCAGTTCGGGCTCGCAGCGAGCCGGCGATCCTGTTCGCGTTCGTCTCCGGTCTGGTCTTCGACGCCCTGTCGGTGAGCGCACTCGGACTCAGGGCGGGGACCTACAGCGCTGTCGCGTTCCTGGCGATCCGCACCATCGAACGAATGGATTCGAGCCCGTTCTCGGTTGCGGCGTGGGTGGGCCTCATGTCCCTCGCCGGGGTCGTGTTGTTTCTCGTGGTTGGTACGATCTTCGGTCAGGTGAACATGGACGCAGGTCAAGCCATGCGACGCATCATCCTCGTTCCGCTCTACAACCTGGCGCTCGCCATCTTGCTCGCGCCGCTCTCCGCCCGACTACTCGCACCCTCACGACGTGGATTCCTATGAGATTCAGCCTCAGACTCACCATTCTCTTCGGGCTCTTCCTGTCTCTGTTTGCGATCCTCAGCATGCGGCTCTGGTTCGTCCAGATCGCCGAAGGAGCCTCGGCGGTGGAAGCCACCGACAACCAGTCGTGGGTCTCGGTGGACACGCCGGCGCCACGAGGCGACATCCGTGACCGGAATGGCCTCGTGCTCGCCACGTCGAGATTCGTTCCGGCAGTGGTCGTCGACCGTCATCTCGTAAACCGGGAGGACAAAGATGTCTTGATCCAGCGGCTCTCCGCCCTGTTGGCGATTCCGGCCGATGAGATCGCCGCGATGTACGAGGCCGCCGGCGTCAACGGAACGTTCACGGTCGCGATCGTCGACACGACCGAGGCCTATCAGATCAACGAGAAGCTCGCACTGTTCCCCGGGGTTCGCATCGAGAAGGTACCTGAGCGGGTGTACATCTCGGGGACGTCGATGGCCCACGTCATCGGACAGCTCGGCCTCCCGACCGCCGAGGACATCGATGAGCGGCCGGATCTCAATCCGAGTGTCCGGATCGGCAAGTCGGGTGTCGAGGCTCGCTACGACGAGTGGCTCCAGGGGAAGTCCGGTGAAGTCTCGTATCAGGTCCGGCTCGGCGACGTCATCTCGCAGCGCCCGGAGGTTCCGGCAACTCCAGGCGACACGGTGATCCTGTCGCTCGACTCCGAGCTCCAGGCGGTCGTGGAGAACGCCCTGGCGGAGGGGATCCAACTCTCCAACGAGTGGAAAGACGGCCAGCGCGCGGCCGGCAACGAGGATGCTGCGAAGAACGAGACGGTGCGTGGGGCGGCGATCGTCCTCGACGTCAAGACCGGCGAGATCGTCTCCATGGCCTCGTATCCGAGCTACGACCCGTCACTGTTCGTCGGCGGTCTGGACACCGAGACCTACTCGCTGCTCGCCGACCAGCAGGCGTTCCTCAACCTGCCCGTGTCCGGTCAGTATCCGCCGGCGTCCACGTTCAAGGCCGTCACCTATCTCACCTTCCTCGAGGAGAACGTCCCGCTCCCGACGGACGTGGAGGGCATCGACCCGGCTTCGAAGGTGGTCCACTGTGACGGTCAGCTCGAGCTGTCCCGGCTCAACGACGGAAGTGCCCAGATCTTCCGGGACTGGTACACCGGTGACAAGGGCTGGCTCGACGTCTCTGCCTCGCTTCAGGAATCGTGCAACATCTTCTTCTATTCGGTCGCACTCGGTATCCACGACGCCTGGGACGGGACCCCTCGCGAGACCGTCCTCCAGGAGATGGCTCGTGGCCTGGGGTACGGCAGTTCAACCGGGATCGACCTGACCAGCGATCCGTCGGGCGTGATCCCGGATCGTGAGCTGTTTCTCGCCTGGCAGGAAGCACAGATGGACGATCCCGAGGAGGCACCGCGTCTTCTCGACGAATCGAGACTCGATGGTCGCGATCCGTGGTTCGGTGGCGATCTGATGAACGCTGCGATCGGCCAGGGAACCGTTTCGGCGACTCCGCTGCAGGTGGCCGTGTCCTATGCGGCGATGGCGAACGGTGGCAAGGTGTGGGAACCGTATGTCGTGCGGGAGATCAGGGATCCGAAAGGCAACCTCGTGGAGTTGAACACACCGACTCTCAAGAACGAGGTCGATCTCGATCCGGAGAACGTCTCTCGACTCCTCACCGATTTGAACCGGGTCGTGACTCGGGGAACCGCCGCAGCCGCTTTTCGGGGGTTCGGTGATTCGCTGTTCGACGTCGGAGGCAAGACCGGTACGGGACAGTCGATCGCTTCGAAGGACAACCACGCCTGGTTCGTAGGCATCGCCCCGATCTCGGACCCGAGATACTCGGTCGTGGTGCTGATCGACGAGGGTGGCAGCGGTGGCGCCGTCGCCGCGCCGGTTGCACGTCAGATCATGCAGTACCTGATGGGCGAGGAACTCGATCCCATCGTCGCCGGGGAGTCCGCCCAATGAGGGATGACATCTGATGGCAACCGTCGCTCCCTCCCTCACCGCCGTATCGGATCGTCGCGGCAACCGTCCTGACCCGATCTTGTTGTCGATGGTCCTGCTGCTGTCTGCCTTCGGTCTCGTGATGATCTACTCCGCGACCCGCTTCGGCCTCGAGCGGGCCGAGCAGATCCCGACCGGGACGATGGAACGACAGATGATCTTCGTCACCGCGGGGCTCATCGCCATCGGGCTGTTTTCGTGGATCGATTACCGGGAGTATCGGAACTTCCTTCCCATCATCTACGGGGCGATCGTGCTGCTGCTCCTTGCGGTCTTCCTGTTCCCCGAGGTGAACGGTGCTCGCCGCTGGATCCCGATTCCGCTCTTCAACCTGCAACCGGCGGAGTTCGCCAAACCGATCGTGATCATCACCATGGCATATGTCTTGAGTCAAGGGAACGACGTCGATCGGGTCCGCTGGAAACAGATCCTGCAGATATTGGTCCTCGCCGGTTTCCCCGCAGCGCTGATCGTCCTCGAGCCCGACCTCGGGACCACGCTCACGATTCCCTTCGTGATGCTGGTGATGCTCTTCGCCGGCGGTGCCAACTGGAAGCAGATGTCCACGCTGATCGGATCGGGCATCATCGCAATAGCGGCGGCATTCAGGTTCGACCTCCTCCAGGATCATCAAGAGCGCCGTATCCGAGTGTTCCTCGATCCCAGTCTCGATCCCCAGGGCATGGGATTCCAACTCAGGCAGTCGAAGCTGGCGATCGGGTCCGGCCAGCTCACGGGCAAGGGGCTGTTCGAGGGGACTCAGACGAACCTCGCCTATGTGCCCGAGGCCGAGACCGACTTCATCTTCACTGCAGTCGGCGAGCAGTTGGGCTTCGTCGGGGGAGTCATCCTCGTCACGGCGTTCCTGGTGCTCATCTGGCGTCTGCTGGTGATCGCCGCCCAGTCACGCGACCGGTTCGGATCTCTGATTGCCGTCGGAGTCGCCGGGATGCTGGTGTTCCACGTGTTCGTAAACATCGGCATGACCGTCGGGATCGCCCCGGTGACAGGGCTTCCGTTGCCGTTCCTGTCGTTGGGCGGGAGCTTCTATCTCGCGATGGCCATGTCGATCGGCATCGCCAACTCGATCTGGCTCAGACGGTCTCCGGTCCCCGATCGCGTAGACCAGTGACCTCGCGCAGGTTCGCGGTTCGCGGTCGGCGGTGCCGTCAGCGCTCGGCCATCAGCTTTCCGCTCGGTCTGCTTGGAACGCAGTAAGCAGGCGAACTCAGGGATTCGACCCACGCAACAGGTGTGTTCGTTGAAGCGACGGCTGACAGCCGACAGCTGACAGCTGACAGCTGACTGCACGGTGGTCGCGATCAGCGTGCACCACCGCCGGATCTGGCGGGGAGGTCACTAAGGGGAGGTCACTCCGACAGTGCGAGTTGCTCTGGTTCCTCGGTCGAATAGCAGAAGCGGCACCGGGCCTCGTAGGCGCCTTCGGCGCCCAGGACGACCAACTCGTCGGATCGAGCGATTCGCTGGGTGAACAGCGCAGGCCCCCCGCAGCGGTGGCAGACGGCAAGCATCTTCGAGACGTATTCGGATCTGCCGACCAATGTCGGGATCGGCTCGAACGGCCGTCTGAGGTAATCCAGGTCGAGTCCTGCCACGATGATCTGCTTGCCTGCCGCCGCGAGTCGTTCGCAAACCTCGATCAGCCCGTCGTCGAAGAACTGCGCCTCGTCGATGCCGACCACCACGGTGGCATCGTCGACGGCTCTCAGAAGCCCATCCGAGTCGCCGACCGGGTCGGCGTCGGCCCTGAGCTGGGAATGGGAGACGACCTGTCGTTCGGCGTATCGGACGTCCACGGCCGGTTTGAACGTCTGGACAGGGATCCGGGCGATCCTCGATCTGGTCACGCGTCGGATCAACTCTTCGCTCTTGCCCGAGAACATCGGGCCACAGATGACCTCGATCCATCCCGATTGGGGTCTCCGATACATCAGGGCGAGCGTAGCGACGTGGATTCGGCCCCATGCCGGCGAGCGGAAGACGGTGGGTGGGACGGCGCCGGGCGGCTGCTACCCTGTGTGAGGTCGCCCCAGGCGACGTGACGTCCCGACCCGGTGTGGTGGCATCAGTCCAAGCAGTGCCAGGCTCACGCCGATCGGACCGGGTTTCGGCGGACGTTCGATTTTCTGGCCATGGAGCCTCCCATCGTGTTCATCTGCCATCACAAGGTCCCGCATCGCATTCGAGCGATGGTTTCTGCGACCTCGGCCGATCCGATGGTCTCTCCGTGCGCCGATTCCCGCGCCACGTTCAGTGGCGGCCTCAGCAGGTGCGTTGGACGCGCGCCACACGAATCAGGAGTACTCATCAATGGCATTCTTCCGAAAGCGGTCACCGGAGGTGATCCGCAGAGGTGCAGACGGACAGGTCGTCGAGGAACGCAAATCACTGCGACTCGGCGGGCAGAAGGTCGAGGTCAGGCGGGTCAGCGAACCCGCCAAGCCGCAACCTGAGCAGAAGCAGAAGCCAAAACCGAAGCCCAAGAAGCAGTCCCAGAACAACCGCAACAAGAACCGGAACGGCAACAACCGGAACAATCGCGGCAATGGTGGGGCCCGCACCAAGCAGCGTCGGGACGAAGAGATCATCATCCCGGTCGAGAGCGCTCGCAAACAGATGCTCGTCCGCGTGACGCCCCATCAGACTCAGTGTGTGGTCCTCGAGGGCCCGGTGCTCGTCGAGCACTACGTGACCTCTGCCGAGCGCACGTCACTGGTCGGCAACATCTACCTCGGCAAGGTCCGAAACGTCCTGCCCGGTATGGAGGCGGCGTTCGTCGACTTCGGTGCCGCCAAGAACGGCGTCGTGTATGCGTCCGACGTCCAGATCGACTCGGAGAAGTTCGGCAAGCGCCGCCCCCGGATCGAAGAGG
>CBDTXZ010000180.1:0-6286 GCA_965364515.1 uncultured bacterium | reverse complement strand
GCTCGAGACCGTTCACCGTAGGTTCTGCGGAGCTTCCACGTCCTTCGTGGGCGGGAACGATCTCACCGCTCGACACCTGCAGTTCGACGAACCGCCGGGTCGCCATCGATGTTCCGCTACAAGCACTCGACCACGAGACTCGCTGCCACCGACTTGGCGATCTCAGAACTCGCCACTTCGAGGCACACGGATCTGCGTCCGCCCAAAGGCTCTCGAGCAGGAAGTGAGGAGCACTCGGCGCGATCCCGAGGCACAATGGGCCGACGTGACCTCCTCCCAGAACCCCTTCGTACCCCCCATCGAAGAACGAGAGCCGCTCCGCCGATTCCGCGGACGGCTGGCGGCACCTGTGACGATCGTGACAGCCGGAAGCGAGAACCGAAGAGCCGGGCTCACCGTTTCGTCACTGTTCGTGATCGAGGGCGAGCCGGGCAGGATCCACCTCGTTGTCGGACCCGTGACCGACCTGTGGGATGCCATCGAGGAAACAGGCCGATGCGTCGTCCACATCACGAACGAACGACACCGTGGCGTCGCCGACGTCTTCGCCGGACTCCGACCCAGCCCGGGTGGCCCGTTCACCTCGGTCGAGACGACGTCCTCCGACTGGGGCCCGGTGATCACCGACATGGCCGACCGGGCGTACTGCAGCAAGGTCGCCACCTCGGAGGTCGGCTGGTCCGGGGTGGTCGAAGCCGAGGTCGATCGGGTCGAACTGTCCGAGGGCGGTCGACCGTTGGTTCATCATCGTGGCAGCTACTTCGGGCTGGGCGAGTCGCTATGAGCGGAGAGCCAGGTTCTCGGAACTCGGCGGGGACCTGACGGGTATGGCAGATCTTCGATTCGGGACGTTCCTCGCCCCCAGCATGCTCTCGACCTACGAGGCGATTGCACAGGGCGTCGGGTCGCAGCTCGGAATGAGCGTCGAGGTCGTGGTCGAAACCGACTACCGCCACTGCGTCGAGGACGTGAACGACGTCTGCTTCATATGCAGCCTTCCATACGTCATGTTCGAACGTCAGGGTCTCTCGCCGGCCATTCCCGTTGCGGCTCCGGTCCTGATCGGCGAGCGGTATCGCGGACGCCCCGTGTACTACTCCGACGTGATCGTCCATCGCGACCATCCCGCAAAGTCGTTCCTCGAACTGCGAGGGGCATCGTGGGCATACAACGAACCGATGTCGCAATCCGGCTACGGCGTGACCCGCCACCATCTCGTGTCCCTGGGGGAGGTCGACGGCTTCTTCGGCTCGGTGATCGAAGCCGGGTTCCACCAGACGGCGATCGAGATGGTCCGCGACCGAGAAGTCGACGCCTCTGCAATCGACAGCCACGTGCTCGAGATCGCCATGGTCGAGGATCCCACACTCGCCGACGATCTCGTCATCATCGACAGCTTGGGGCCGTCGACCATCCAGCCGATCGCCGTCACGAGGCGGTTCCCTTCCGAACTGAGAGAGGCCATCCGGGCGGCGCTCGTCGACCTTCATCGCGATCCTGCGACGAGAGCAGCCCTGGCCCGGGGACGGATCGATCACATCACGACAGTCCGAGCCGAGGACTACGACGACGTCCGGCGCATGCTGGCCGCGTGTCAAGCGGCTGAATTCATGGAGATCCGCTGAACCGACAACACCTTCCTGACTGACCGCTCGGGCGATGGGACAACACCGGACTCGGAGGACCTCTCGAGAGGTCCTCCATGCACCTCCCCTGGCACATGGACGAGCAAGAAGACGTGAAATCGTTGCATACGGAATCGACCATTGACGCGGGCAGGATTCGCTCGTATCTTGCCGCCAGGAGGAACGCGATGCGAGTGAGCCGGACACTGCTCTACGGGGGATTGATCGGAGGTGTGGCCATCTCGAGCCATCTCGCCTTCGACGGCCTCATCGGGGCAGCAGGGCTCTTCGTGGCAATCTTCACGCTGCTCGTGGCCTCCGGAGTCGTGTTGGCCGCTCTCACCGATGGCGCGAGTTTGGAAGTATTTGCCCGGGTGGGATCCTCGGTTCGAAGCTTCCGACACCGCGGACGAGCCCTGTGCGGTGTCTGCGCTCGGCTGATCATCGATACCGGCACCGTCAGGGTCTGCACGGCATGCGACCGCATCCCGGTGCCGGTCACGACCTGAACCACGCCGCAGGGACCACAGGCCGACTGCGCGGCGGTAGACGCCCAACACATCGACCGGACTCAGTTCGTCACACCGGCCTCCGGGTCCCAGCGGTACTCGATCTGGCGAGCGGTTGCGACGGCATGGCTCCGGTCGACGAGTCGCTCGACCAGGTGCAACGCCATCGCGATGCCCGCGCTCAGACCTCCGGCCGTGACGACCGAACCCGAATCGACCCATTGGACTCCCCGGGTGACGCCGTCGGTGCCGATCCGGCCCGCCAGAAGATCGATGTCCTCGAAATGCGTGGTCCATCTCCGCCCCTCGAGCAGACCCGCCTCACCGAGGAGAAACGCCCCCGTGCAGACGCTCGCCACGATCGGCACCGCGTCTCTGGAACGTTGCAGCGCCCCGATCAGCTCCGTATCGGCGAGGACGACGCCGATGTCGATGGCCCCGGGAACCACCAAGACGTCCAGATCCATGTCCAGCGCGCCCTCGGGGACCAGCCCGACGCCGCCGTAGGCGGTGACCGGCTCCCCATCCAGCGAAACAGCGCGCACCTCGAGGCTTCGCTCGTCGCGCTGTCGCTTCAACAGCCGGTCGGCCGTCAAGAACACCTCGTACGGACCACCGAAGTCCAACAGATCGACCTCGTCGAACACCAACAGCCCAATGCGAATGGCAGCCCTCCCGTCGGATGACGGCAGCGTATCCGCCGGCCGACACATCCCGGCTGTTCATCGCTGACACCGACCGACGGCGCCGTCTCAGGCGAACTGGGTCGGCAGCCCGGTACCGTCGCCACGAACCCAGCGGAAGGATCCCCCGTGGCAGGACTCGGCGACCCCTCGGTTCCGAGCGAGACACAGATTTCTCGAGCAGAGCTCGAGGCATTGGTCGCGCGGGTCCTCGAGATCGCGGGAACCGATCCCGTCCCGGCTCGTTCGACCGCATCCATGCTCGTCCAGGCCGAGATCGACGGACAGTCGGGCCACGGTCTGTCCAGGATCGAGAGCTATGCCGCGCAGGCCCGCACCGGCAAGGTCGATGGGACCGCTCAACCGCGCATCGAGCGCACTCGCCCAGGCGTCCTCATGGTCGATGTCGGCCACGGGTTCTTCTACCCCGCCGTGGACGCCGCCGAGGATGCGATCATCGACGCAGCACGAGAGAATGGCATCGCCGCTGCCGGCTTCGTCCGATCGCACCACGCCGGGGCCCTGGGCATCGTCGTCGAACGCTTCGCCGAGCGAGGGCTCGTGGCACTGATGTTCGCAAACACGCCGAAGGCGATTACGGCGTGGGGTGGCCGCAACCCCCTCTATGGAACGAACCCGATCGCGTTTGCGGCCCCGGCGCCGAACGCTCCTCCGATCATCGTCGACCTGGCGCTGTCGCGAGTCGCCCGTGGAAAGATCCTCGAGGCCTCACAGGATTCGAGGCCGCTCCCCCAGGGCTGGGCCAAGGATGCCGACGGCAACCCGACGACGGACGCGACGGCTGCGCTGCAAGGTTCACTCGAGCCCGCCGGCGGGGCGAAAGGAGCTGCGCTCGCCCTGATGGTCGAAGTCCTCGCCGCTGCACTGGTCGGCGCCAACCTGTCGACCGAGGCGACCTCGTTCTTCGACGGTGCAGGTGACCCGCCCGGAGTCGGCCAACTGCTCATCGCCCTCGATCCGGGTGCGTTCGGAGGCGAGATGGCGGCCGAGAAGATCGGCCATCTCGTCGACGCGATCACCGCAGAGGGCGGCGCGCGAGTGCCGGGCAGCGCCAGACACACACGACGCACCACGGCGGAGAGCAGCGGCGTTTCGGTGGCGCCGGCCGTGCTCACGCGCTTGCGATCTCTCGCGGACGGATCCGGCTGACGTCAGCCGCTCCGACTGCTCAGATCGACATCGTCGAGGTCACGAGGACGGATCCACCGCGGCCCGGTACAAACGGAACTCCTCGTCGCTCTCCCTCGCTGCATCCACGAACGAGAGATACTCGCGAGCGACATCGGTGAACGCGCCTGCGTGATCCGCCGCCGCCATCCTCAGGTCGGGCGGTCGTTCGGTGCCGTAGCGCCAGATCTGATGGAAGTCGCACGGCTCGGCACTGAGCGACCTGTACGTCCCGATGTATTCGTAGTTCTTCGGAGCGAGCTCGGACATCCGCTTCTCGTTCTCCGAGAGCCACTCGACGAACTCCTCGCGTCGGCCGGCCTTCACGAAGAAACCCCAGTCGTACAACAGCGCCATGGAACTCCATTCCGTCTCGTCCCAAGTATGCAGCACCGAGATGCCCCCCGTCGGCTCGATCCCGGGTGGGCTGGAGCGGCGTGTGCAATACTCGTCACGGAGAGAGGAGGACAGATGAGTGCGACCACCACGCTCGAAAGAGAGACGCAGCTGCGCGGCGGCCTGCACAGGCGGCGCGCCGCCACCACCATCGTCGTTCTGTTCTTGGCATCCACACCGTCCGCATGCGGAGGGTCCGACACCGGAGGCGAGGCAGACGCCGGGCCGGCAACGACCGCGACCGAATCCCAGGCGACGGTTCCACCAGAGACGGCCGCGCCGGAACCGGCCACGACGACCGAGCCAACGGAACTGGAGCCCGCACCGGAAGCAGGCGTCAGCACGGCAACGGTCACGATCGCCGGAGAGACCTACACCTTCGGCACAACCGGCTTCTTGATCGAGGACTGCAACCCGAACTTCTTCGGCGGAGTCCAGGTCATCCTCCAGATGGTCGACGAGAACGGCCAGGGGATGGTCATCGAAGATCAGATCCGCCCCGTGAGCATCACACTCATCCCAGATGATCCCGAGAGCACGGCCGTCAACGTCCCGACGACCGATCCCGACCGGGAGTGGGTCGCAGACTCCTCGAGTCTGAACGTCCAAGGGTCCCAGGTCGACGACTGGTCGGTCGACGGCAACCGAATCCAAGGGACTGCGACGTTCGTGAGCACCTCCGGGGAAGGCCCCGAACAAGGAACATTCGAGGTCACCTGCGCCGAAGAATGACCAACTGATACGCGCCGATACGCCGAGCTAGTTTCGGAGCGGTGAAGGAACGCATCCGCTCGCACGTTCGACAACAGAGCACCACGGTGTTCGTGGCGCTCGCACTCGTGGTCGGAGCCGCAGCGGGACTCGGTGGCGCGGCGCTGATCGAGACGATCGGTCTCGTGAGCGACATGGTCACCTGGCTCGAAGGGCCCTGGGGACGCTTCGCTCCCCTCCTCACCGTGCCCGTCGGCCTCGGTGCTGCCTGGGCACTCGCCCGACGGTTTCCCGAGCTCCGTGGAAGCGGCGTGCCAGAGACCACAGCCGGCCTCACGGTTCGGTCCGGATACGTCCCCACTCGGGCCAGCTACCTCAAGATCATCGCAACCGCACTCACGGTCGGCAGTGGAGGCTCGGCCGGTCGAGAGGGCCCGACGGTCATGGTGGGGGCGTCGATCGGATCTTCGATCGGGCGCTACTCGGGGCTGGGTGAAGACCAGGTACGGAGCCTGGTGGCAGCTGGGGCCGGCGCCGGGATCGGAGCAACGTTCAACGCGCCGATAGCCGGGATGCTCTTCGCGATGGAGGTGATACTCGGCAACTTCGCGATTCGTCATCTCAATGCCGTCGTGATCGCCTCGGTGACCGCGGCCGTCACCACCCGGTCCATCGTCGGCGAGGCACGGATCCTGTCTGTCGTCGCTCACGACCTGGGGGACCCCACGGAGCTCCTCCTCTATACCGCGCTCGGATTGATGGCAGCCGGATTCGGCTACTTGTTCCTCAGGGCGTTCGACAGAGTCCACTCCCCGATCAAACGATTCGAGGAGAGAGCTTGGCTGCGGCCGATCGCCCTCGGGATACCGGTTGCGGCGATCGTGACGATCGAGCCGAGGATCCTCGGGACCGGCCAGGCGTTCACTCAGGAGATCGTGGGCGGGGGCGTTCTCGAGGTGGCGTGGTGGACACTGCTGATCCTCGCCGGGCTCAAGACCATCGCCACGGCAGCCACGCTCGGATCACACGCCTCCGGCGGTCACTTCATGCCGGCGCTCTTCATCGGGGCGTCGATCGGCGCCGCCCTGGCCGATCTCGTCCGACCCGTATGGGGATTCTCTGAGCTCGAACCAGGGGCCTTCGCAGTGGTCGGCATGGCGGCCATGTTCGCAGC
>CBDTXZ010000179.1:0-6289 GCA_965364515.1 uncultured bacterium | reverse complement strand
TGGTCTCCTGAGTCGTCGTGGCGACCGAGCATGTCGAGCAGGTCTTTCGCGAGGAGTACGGGCGCGTCTTCGCCGGGCTCGTGCGCCGCTTCGGGGATTTCGACCTCGTCGAGGATGCCATTCAGGAGGCGATGGTCATCGCGCTCGAGCGGTGGGATCCGGCTCCTGCCAGCCCAGCCGGATGGATCACCACCACGGCTCGCAACAAGATCATCGACAAACTCCGCAGGCAAGGCACCGGGGCCCGTGTCGTCGAGCAACTCGCTCACTCCGTCGATGATTCGATCGAGATGAGTATCGAGGACTCCGAACTCGTCGATGACCGCCTCCGGCTGATCTTCACCTGCTGCCATCCGGCGCTCGCCGTCGATGCACAAGTGGCGCTGACGCTCCGCACGCTCGGAGGCTTGACGACCGAGGAGATCGCCCGGGCGTTTCTCGTGCCGTCGACGACGATGGCCCAGCGTCTGGTGCGAGCAAAACGCAAGATAAGGGATGCGGGGATCCCCTTCCGCGTTCCGGATGATCATCTGCTGCCGGATCGCCTGTCAGCAGTGCTCGCCACGATCTATCTCATCTTCAATGAGGGTTATTCGGCGACCGCCGGCGACAGCCAGGTTCGGGCCGATCTGTCGGGCGAGGCGATCAGGCTCGGAGTAGTGCTCGCAGCGCTCATGCCAGACGAGCCGGAAGTCCTGGGCCTCCTGGCGTTGATGTTGCTCCACGACGGCCGACGCCCTGCACGCCTCGACGAGCGCGGTGGATTGGTCACGCTGCAGCATCAGGACCGATCTGTTTGGAACCAGGGGCAGATCGACGCCGGCACCGAGTTGCTGGAGCGAGCGCTCCGAATGGGGCGATCAGGTCCGTACCTCATCCAAGCGGCCATCTCGGCGGTCCATTGTGAGGCGTCGTCGTTTGCCGACACCGACTGGGAGCAGATCGTCCTCCTGTACTCCGAACTGGCCCGAACACAGCCGAGCTCAATCGTCGAGTTGAACCGCGCAGTGGCAGTCGGGATGCATCTCGGCCCCGAGGCCGGGCTGGCGAGCATCGAAGCGCTCGCCGGTCGACTCGAACACGACCATCGCTGGCACGCTGCACGGGCCGATCTGCTCGAGCGTGCCGGCCTGTGGAGTGATGCCGTCGCGTCCTGGCGGATGGCGATCTCGCTCTGCCGGAACCAAGCAGAGGAGCGCCATCTCTCGCGTCGGCTCTCCGATCTCGAAGAGCGGCACCTCCGTGAGCCCGAGCCCTGATCGAGAGCTCGCTGATCAGCCGGACAGCGACACGGAGCGGGTGGTGCGCCACCGGAGGGACGTCGTGCTCGACCTGCGGTGATGCCCCGAACTTCGAGGAATCGATTCCCTGCGAAAGCCTTGCATTGCATGGGCGTGAGGCCTACAATCGAACACATGTTCGATCAAGCGCACGACGAACAGGACTTCGAGGCATCGGAATCAAACGTCGTCCTTGCGGATCGTCCCGGGGCGTCGGAGGCTCCCGGATCGATGGAGGTCGCCGCCCGTGTGGCCCATGAGCATCTGGCCCTCGTTGCCGCTGAGAACGGTGCCCGTCTCGCCCGCCTCCGTCACTTCGGGCGGATCATCCGCACCGGTGTGCCGATGTTCGACGGCACCGGGTCCGTGACGGACTGGCTGGTCTTCCGTCACGGCATGACCCGGTTCTCCGCCAGAGAAATGGTCAGAGTCGCCGTGGCCATCGACGAGCTCCCGGCCATCACGCGGGCGTTCGAGACGGCCCGGATCTCCTGGGACCAGCTACGCGCAGTCACGGAGTTCGCCACACCGGACACCGACGAGCAACTCGTCGAGCGAATCGTGGGTCTCTCGCCCGCCGACATCCGCGCCCTCCAGCGGGTCGAGACCACGGAACCGGAGGAGGAGCAGGCACATCGAGAGCGATCGTTGAGATGGTGGTGGGATCCGTTCGCCCCGAAGCTGCACCTCGAGGCGGAACTCCCCGAGGCGGAGGGCTCCGTGCTCCTCGAGGCGCTTCGGCGAGCGGCTCGCGAGCGGAAACTGGATCCGGAAACAGGCGATCCCATGATGAGCGACGTAGCAATGGCCGACGCCTTGCTCGCCATGGGCTCGAAGTATCTCGGTGCAGACTCTGACGCCGACCGCTCGCACCTGCTCGTCGTCACGGAACTCGAGACCCTCCTGGGCGCCGATGGTGGCGGCGCAATACTGGTGAACGGCCGGCCGGTCAGTAGTGCCACGCTGCACCGGCTCGCCTGCGATGCCCGTATCCAGCTGGCAGTTCGGGAATCCGCCCGAGGAGTCGTGGGCATCGGGAGGACGTCGAGAAGCGTTCCCGGTTGGCTTCGCAAGCTCGTGATGGCTCGCGACAACGGATGCCGGTTCCCACGTTGCCATCGACGGAACTGGGTGCACGTTCATCACATCGTGCACTGGATCGACGGTGGCCCCACTGATCTCGACAACCTCGTCACGCTCTGCGGATTCCACCATCGACTGATCCACAACTCCGGCTGGCGGATCAGCGGGGATCCCCAAGGTGACGTCGAGTTCGTGAGAGCGGATGGCAGTCTCTATCGATACGACGACAGCCACATTCCGGGTGTCGAATTCCTCTGGCTGCTGAACGGAGACCCGGAGCCCGCACTGGCGGCCGGGGTAGATGTGAACATGGAGCTGTTCGCCTCCAGCCGCGGAGACCCTTGAAGTCGACCGGTAGTCGAGCCGTTGCCCGGCCCGCGTGCCGGTCCCGCAAGTCTCAAACTGCCGTGACACCCGTATTGGCGAGGGCTTCCAACTCGGAGATGAGCTGCGAGTCATCCGTCTCGCGAGCAATCGTTTCGGCCATCCTCGACGCTTGTCGCCGATACGTCGGGTCGTCCAGCAGCGCCATGACGGCCGCTGCGATGTCGCTGGGTGCCGAACTCGGTCGAAGGCGGACGCCGGCCCCCTGGTGGACGACTCTCGCGGCATTGTCGTTCTGATCCCTGCCCATGGGGAGGCAGACGAGCGGAACCCCGGCCGCCAGAGCTTTCATCGTGCCACCGTGCCCGCAATGGCTCACGGCAACCGCAGCTTCCTGGAGGATCGGCGAATGAGGCGCGGACTGGACGATGTGCACGTCGCCGGCCGGCGCCAGGTCTCCGAGGTGCACGTTCTGTCCGAGCGTGACGACTCCTCTGACCGGGATCGTCGCCAACCCCTCGATGATCTTCTGGAGCAGTTCGACCTGGTCCTGAAACGTGGAGCTCAGTGATGCGAGCACCAAGGGTCGAGGGTCGTCGGCGGGCCACGGAGACCGCCACGCGCTCGCCCAGTGCGGGTCGTCCAGAATCGGGCCGACGTAGCGAGCGTTGGCAGGCACGAACTCCGACGAGAAGTCGAATGTCGGGCTCGAGAGAACGAGGATCCGGTCCACTTTGGTGAACTGGTCGTAGAAGGCGTCGAGCTCAGGCAGGCCGTTCTTCCTTCTCGCATCGTTGATCGTTGGCAAGGCTCGATCGAACACGCGGTTCACGAGCCGGGTCATCAGGTGATTTCGAAGCCTCGCCGGCGCCGAGGCGGGAAACGCGAATCCCGGGCCGACCGCAGGTGCCCCGTCGGTCGGCATCATCCAGATGTTCGGTACGACGGTGGCGACGGGGACGCCTTCAGCCTGGGCTCCCATGATCGCTCCGGCGAGCAGGTGGTCTGCGACCACGGCGTCGGGGTCGAACCCTTGGATCGCTCGCCGGGTGTCGGCTGCATAGTCCGAAGCCGGCCCGGCGATCATTCCATCGCGGGCGCGGCGGATCATGGTCAGAGGATTCGACACCTCCCAGTCCTTCATGGGATCCTGGTCGGGATCGAGGGACGTCCGGCTGGGAGCGGCCGACCACGGAGTGAACGTGCATCCGGCGGCCTGAGCGTCATCCTCGACGGTCGGGTCGGCGATGACGAGGACCTCGTGCCCGCGTTCGATCAGTCTGCGTGCGACGCCGAGTTCAGGGGGAAGCGTCCCGCCTCCTTCCCAGAGTGCGAACAAGTAGCGTTTGGTGGTCATGGTCGCTCCTTTCGGGTCGTCTCGATGAGACTCGTGACGAGCGACCTCATCACGAGCTCCGTGTCGTCGGCCGATCGGCCGAAGTCGCGCCTGAGCAACTTCCAGGTCATCACGTCCGTCGCTGCATACAGCGCAAGGATCATCCGCTCCCGGGCGGGTTCTTCGTCCGGCAGATGCGGTTGGAACACGGCCTCGAGCCAGCTCCGGTGCGCGCCCCGACCTCGTGCCAGCATCTCGTCGATGGCGGGCACCTTGCCTTCGATCTGGAGTGCGCGCACATTGGCGTCGCCCATGATCTCGTACCCGGCCACGGCGCGATGCACTGCTTGCTCGACGTCACCTGGCTCGACTCTCCGGTCCTCGTCCATTCGGGGAGCGGCCCACCGTGCAGCCGCTGCAAGGAGTTCCTCCTTGGTGCCGAACTGCCTGAACACCGTCTGCCTCGATACCTCGGCCCGGTCTGCCACGCCATTCAGGGTGATGTCGTCGAAGTGGCGTTCGAGCCAGAGGTCCACCATGGCTTGCAGGATGCGATCGCGCGTGTCTTCGACGGCTTGCGCTCGAGCCGACATGCGGTAGGTTCGAGACTTCTCTGATTTCATGCAACAGTACGTTGCACGAAAGTGGGCCAGTTGTCAAGCGGGAGTTTCGAGATCAACCCACTTCGGTGTGCATTCGGATGAACCGTCGTGTTTCGGGCTCCGACGCCGCCGCAGGAGGATCCGGCCGTTCAGTCCGCGGCTCGTTCGAGGCCGTCGAGGATGAGATCGAGGCCGAACTCGAACGAGTCGCCGAAGTCGTAGCCGGGCTGGAGGGCGTGATCCACCGTGAATTCGACGAAGTGCGGAAAGGTGTCGATCGGAAGCGCCTCCAGCATCCCGGCAGCGAGCTCGTCGAGCGGCACGTCTGGCGTCTCGCCGTGGAATGGGAGGCTCGCCTCCTGCATGGCGAAGCCGTAGATGAAGCTGTCGAGGATGGCATAGGCATGTGCCGTCATCTGCAGCGACAATCCGCCGCTTCGCAGGCAACCGATCACGGCGTCGTGGTGGGTCAAGGTCGCCGGCCCCGGGGACGTCCGCGTCTCCATGAGGGGAGCGGCCCACCAGTGCCGGTTCAGCACTCGTCGCGCGGAGACGCATCGGACGCGGATCGCAGGCTTCCAATCGAGGTCGCTGGGTGGGAGGTCGATCTCGCTGAAGACCAGGTCGACCATGCCGTCGATGATCTGCTCCTTGCCGGGAACGTGGTGATAGATCGTCATCGGCCCGACGCCGAGAGCGTCTGCGAGCTTGCGGATGGTCAGAGCCTCGACGCCGATGTCGTCGGCCAAGTCGACCGCTCCTTGTAGGACTCGCTCGGGTGTGAGGGGCTGACGCTGGTTGTCGCTCATGTGTTGCCTCCGGGAGGACGTGGTCTTGACAATCGTACTAAGTACGGGTAGCTTTCTCGCCATCACCATACCGTACTAAGTACGAGACCGGAAGAGAGGGGCACGAAATGGCCATCACGAAGCAGGACACGATGAGAGCAATCGTGCAACGCGCATACGGCTCCGCAGAAACGCTCGACCTGACCGAAACCGAGGTTCCGGGCATCGACGCCGATGAGGTTCTCATCGAGGTCCACGCTGCCGGTGTCGACCGTGGCGTGTGGCACCTGATGATGGGGCTGCCGTATCTGATCCGCGGTATGGGCTACGGCTTCGCCCGACCCAAGACACCGACTCCCGGGTTCGATGTCTCCGGCCGCGTGGTCGCGGTCGGGAGCGATGTGAGGCGCTTCGAGGTCGGCGATGAGGTGTTCGGCATCGCCATTGGGGCGTTCGCCGAATACGCAGCCGCCAAAGCGGCCAAGCTGGCGCACAAACCGGCGAACCTCTCTCACGAGGAGGCCGGGGTTGCGTCGGTTTCCGGCATCACCGCCCTCCAGGGCCTGGTCGATGTGGCCAGGGTTCAGCCGGGTCAACGAGTGCTGGTGATCGGAGCGTCGGGCGGCGTCGGCTCCTACGCCGTCCAGATCGCCAAGGCGCTGGGAGCGGAGGTCACCGGCGTCGCCAGCGGCGGCAAGCTCGACATGGTCCGCGGTCTCGGGGCTGACCGTGTCCTCGACTACGCCACGACCGACTACCTCGATGGGGACACGCGCTACGACGTGATCTTCGACATCGGCGGCCTCAACCCGCTGCGTCGTCTGCGCAACGCACTCGCCGATCGCGGGACGCTCGTCATCGTCGGTGGCGAGGGCG
>CBDTXZ010000178.1:0-6296 GCA_965364515.1 uncultured bacterium | reverse complement strand
TGAGCCTGTTCAAAGGATACAACCTGAGTGCACCCTTGTCATATTCCTGATCGGGAGCGAAAAGCTGATCGGGCGCGAAGAGCGAGAGCGATTCCGGCGGTTCGAGTGCCGTCGCGTACCCGCCGTTCCCGAGATCCGGAGGGCAAGTCACCTGGAGCGGACGGTGGCGGCTCCGCGTCTCGGACGATCGGGTCGACGTGCGGTCCCAGTCCGGGAGTCCGGTCATCGGTCACTTGCCGTATGTGTCACGCTCGTCGCCTATGGCCACGCGCGTGCAACGGTCGAAGAGGGCAAGTTGGTTCTCTCGTGGCCGACTGTCTCGCGACGGTCATGTCGTCGAGCGGAGGATTAAGGTGCGAAGAGGTGCGTCCGACTCGTCGGCTGCGCATTCAAACTCAATGAGGAGGATATTGGAGTGAGATACTTCAAGCCGCTGGTGCTCTTACTGGTGCTGGCAATGATCGCTGCCGCGTGCGGTGGTGACGACGATTCATCCGATGCGACCGCTGGCGACGGAGATGGCGGTGACAACGCCGCCGAATTCACGCTGTTTGGTGCTCCGACCGGTGTCGAGGGTGAGGCCATGCAGGGCTTCATCGATGCCTACAACGAAGAAACCGGATCGAACATCACATTCACCGGATCCGACGACTTCGAGTCGCAGATCCAGATCCGCGTCGACGGCGGAGACCCACCGGAAATGGCGTTCACGCCACAGCCGGGCTCGATCTGCGCGTTCGCGGATCAGGGTGTGCTCGTCTCGCTCGAGGACATGGGCTTCGACATCGCCGAGATGGAAGCCAACCACTCCAAGTTCTGGATGGATCTGGGCCTCTGTGACGACGGTCAACACTATGGAGTGCCGTGGTTCCCGAACTTCAAGTCGATCGTGTTCTACCACGAGCCGACGTTCGAGGAGATGGGCTACGAGATCCCCGAGACGTACGACGAAATGGTCTCGCTCTCCGCTCAGATCGTGTCGGACGGCATGACACCCTGGTGCTTCGGTTTCGAATCCGGCGGCGCCACGGGTTGGCCAGGCACGGACTGGATCGAGGACATCTATCTCCGCCAGTCGGGCAGCGAGATGTACGCCCAGTGGTTCCAGCACGAGATTCCGTTCAACGACCCGTCGGTGGTTGCGGCGTTCGACACCTTCGGCGAGATCTTCTTCGGTGAGGGCTTCGTGCTCGGCGGCCCAGAGAACGTTGCCGGTATCAACTTCAATGACTCCCCGGGGCCGCTGTTCGCGGATCCACCCGGATGCCTGATGCTCAAGCAGGGCTCGTTCATCCAGAACGTGTTCAAGGACACGCCTGAGTACGAGGACGGAGAAGAGTCCGAGATCGCAGTGTTCTCGTTCCCGACGATCGAGGGCAATGTCGGAGCGCTCGGTGGCGGTGACACGATCATCGTCTTCGACGGTTCTCCGGAGAACGTCCAGGTCGTGAAGGATTGGATCTCGCCTGACTGGCAGTGCACGCTGGCATCTGCGTCTGGAGGCGGCGTGGCGCCGTATGGCGGCCACGGGGTCGAAGGGGTCGAGCGCCTTCCGGGCAACAAGGACGTCGACGTCGACTGCTACGAGAGTGACGCAGCCAAGGCGTTCGCCACATCGGTGACCGCTGCATTGGCCGCAAACACGTTTGCATTCGATGCCTCAGACCTGATGCCACCCGAAATCGGCCAGGGCAGCTTCTGGGAGGGCATGGTCAACTGGAGTCGCGGTGATTCCAGCGAAGAGGTGACCGACGCCGTCGAGAGCAGCTGGCCATAGGCCGAGACAGCAAACGAATCGAAAGATGCAGAGAGGGGCGGCGTGGGCCGCCCCTCTCTATTAGTGTCCGACGCCGATAGCAGTGAGGAGAGCCAACTCATGACGATGCCCCCGCTTCTGGAAGAAGACGCACCGGAACGGAAGGATCTGCCGACCGACTGGGAGGGTGGCGCATCGGGCCCGCTCGTCTGGCTGCTTCGGATCGCGTCCGCGTTGGTCGTCCCAATCGTGGTCGTCGTCTTCTTCTTCACCTTCGAGTTCCTCAAGGCTGACGACACCAACAAGATCATCCAGGTGTTGTTGGCCATCGTCGTTGGAATCGGCGGGGTGTGGGCCCTCTACTGGGGGATGGATCGGAGCGTCAATCTCCTTCCGACCCGTGTAGCGACGAGCGTGCGGCCCTTCCTCTTCGTGGGCCCCGCGATGGTGCTCTTGGCGTTCTACCTCGTATGGCCGGCGGTGAACACAGCCATCCTCAGCCTCCAGAACTCGAGTGGAACCGAATTCGTCGGTTTCGACAACTACGTCAGGATCTTCACCGAGAGCAGATATCTGATCGCAATGCGGAACAGCTTGTTCTGGGCGATCGGAGTGCCGGCGGTAGCCGTTGTCATCGGCCTCGGTTTCGCCGTTCTCGCGGACAAGCTCTCCTCCCGGGCGGAGTCGTTCGCCAAGTCCCTGATCTTCCTCCCGATGGCGATCTCTTTCGTCGGGGCGAGCGTTGTCTGGACATTCGTCTACTCATTCCGGTCCGAGGGGTTCGGCGATCAGATCGGACTGCTGAACGGGATCATGGTCGGTATCGGCTCCGATCCAGTGAACTGGCTGGCCCAACAGCCCTGGAACAACCTCTTCTTGATGGTCATCCTCGTTTGGCTCCAAACCGGATTTGCGATGGTCATCCTGTCGTCGGCGATCAAAGGTGTGCCTGACGTCCTCTTGGAGGCAGCCCGGATCGACGGAGCAACCGAGATCCAGGCCTTCAGACAGGTGGTGCTCCCGTCGATCGCCTCGACGATCGTCGTGGTCTGGACGACGGTGCTGATCACGACATGGAAGGTCTTCGACATCGTCTGGGTGATGACCGGTGGCCGTGACGGGACACAAGTCGTCGCGCAACAGATGGTGCAGGAGTTCTTCACGAACAACAACGACGGAATCGGAGCCGCCCTCGCCGTGCTTCTCTTCATCGCGGTCGTGCCGATACTGGTCATCAACATCAGAAGGTTCAAAGCGGAGGAGGCAACCCGATGACCACGACCACGACCACGCGGAGTCGGAAGACCAAACCAACCACCCCGTCCAAATCCGATCTGAACCCCTCTCGGTTCCCCGTCTATCTCGGAATCACGATCATCGCGACTTTGTGGGTGATCCCGGCGCTCGGCTTGTTGATCAACTCATTCCGCGATCCGGGTGACATCCGAGGAGCCGGCTGGTGGACGATTCTCCCCCAAATCTTCTCCGGCGACACCTGGACGCTCGGCAACTACGGCCGTGTGCTCGACGAGGGATTCGGAAACGCATTCGCGAACACGCTCGCCGTCAGCATCCCGTCGGTGGTGATCCCGATCACGATCGCCGCGTTCGCCGCGTATGCCTTTGCCTGGATGGACTTCCCTGGACGTAACGTGCTGTTCGTGACAGTGGTCGGCCTGATGGTCGTGCCGCTCCAAATGGCTCTCATCCCGATCCTCAGGATCTACACCAGCCTCGATGTGACCGGAACATTTCCATCGGTGTGGCTTGCGCACGCCGGGTTCGGGCTCCCGCTGGCGATCTATCTGTTGCGCAACTACGTCGGCTCGTTACCGGCGTCGCTCATCGAATCTGCAAAGGTCGACGGAGCGGATCACTTCACGACGTTCTACCGGCTCATCATCCCGTTGTCGGTGCCGGTGCTGGCATCATTCGCGATCTTCCAGTTCCTGTGGGTGTGGAACGACTATCTGGTCGCCCTGGTCTTCCTCGGCATCGAGCCATCGAAGCGGGTACTCACCGTCGAGCTCGCCGACCTGGCAGGTCGTGGCGAAGGAGCACTCAACCTGCTTCCCGCTGCGGCTTTCGTGACGATGGTTCTGCCCTTGGCGGTCTTCTTCGGGCTTCAGCGCTTCTTCGTCCGTGGCCTGACCGCGGGATCGGTCAAGGGGTAGTCCGCTTCGTCTGACTCGACACCCTCTCGATCGGAAGAGCTGAGACGGCGGAACTGGCTGGCCATTGCGCTTGGCACCATCGCCATGATGTTCAGCTACTTTCCGTATGCCGCTGCCTTCACGGGTGACGAAATCGATCCTGGACTGGTTGCGGTTTCGCTGGTGCTGTCACCGTTCGTCTTCATCGTCGTAGCGTTCGTCTCGCGGCATCCGCAACGACCGAGGCAGGTGCTTCGGGCGATGGGGCTGCTGATCCCGATCGGCTTGGCGATCGGATTGGTGTCTCCGGCGCTCGGGGCGACAGCAGGGTTCGCGGTTGGCGGCGTGCTCTGCCTGAAACCGCTGCCCCACGCCGAGACATACCGATGGCGGGCCATATCGGTCGCCGTCACCGTCTTCTACACGTTCGCTCTGCTTCTTCTCATCACGCCGGCCGGTGTGTTCGCCGGGGGTATCTTGCCGTTCTTGATGATCGGGTTCGCCGATGAGTACACGCAGTGGAGGGCAGACGTGCGGAGGAGAAACGCTGCGGAGCGTGCCTGAGCCCGGCCTCGTTTCGGTAGGGTCATTCACATGAAGCCCGAGATGGGACGATACCCGCGGATCGGCTTCTCGTGGACGTTGCTGGTGGCGGCGTCATCCATTCTGGCGTTCGTTGCCTACGCGTCGTCGTTTCCGGCCGAGACGAAAGCACTGACCCTGGGCGACGCCGTCGAAGTCGGCGATGTCGATCTTGCCCGGTCGCTCCTCGAGTCTGGCGCGGATCCGGACTCGCCTCGAGTGCTCACACTCACACCGCTCATGCGGGCGGCGCTTCGAGATGACGTGGAGATGGTCGCCCTGCTGATCGCATCGGGTGCAGACATCGGTGCGACCGATCCCTCCGGTCAGACGGCGGTCCACGTCGCCGCTCAGCGAGATGCCGTCGAAGCCCTGGCGACCCTGGTGGCTGCGGGCGCCGACCTGCATGCGGTTTCGAAGAACGGAATGAACGTCATGCAATACGCCGCGGCGTGGGGGAGCATCGAGGTGATGAGAGCGTTCCCAGACGAGTTCGATCTCGACGCGCCATCCGGCGTCGTGACCCAAGGCCACGGACACCCACGCGACACCGGTACCACGGCGCTGGGGATCGCAGCGCGGGACGGCCAGTTCGCTTCAGTCGAGACGCTGTTGCAGCTCGGTGCGGACGTCGATGCTCCCTCGGCCGCAGGCCACACTCCGTTGTTGTTGGCCATCTTCGCAGGCGCCTCGCCTGAGATCGTCCAGGCGTTGCTCGACGCCGGCGCGGACTCGACGATCACCGCCGAGTGCAGCGGTGAATGTCTCGTCGAGTCCGGCGATGCGCTGTTCTGGGCGCAGCAGTTGGGTCGCAGCGAGCTCATACCGATGATCGCACGAGCGGCTGATAGCTCCCGATGACCGGTGAGTCACCCGTCTCTGTCCAGGTGGCGGAGAACCACCTGTGCCGTCGAGGTCGACCAGCCAGCTCCGGCTCGTAGGCTTCCGGCACCTGGCCCCCCGAATCGGCGTCACGGAAACGGTTCATCGACCGATCGCTCGCGCGTCTCGGCTTCATCTGGCGCGGCGGTCGCACTTCGTCGAGATGACAGAACCTGATTGACGTTCTGTCCCCATCCAGAAGCGCTCGCGATGAACGTTGCGGAGAGATCCCCGAATCGCATACGTGCCTGTCCTCGCAGCGCTCGACGCCACCTGCCCCGTCGGTGACCGAGTTCTTGCGGAACGTCAAGCCATCTCGAATCTCAACTCGAATGGATCATTTCCTGAGTCGAGATGACTCAGATATTGGTCGTGTTCGGGAATACCATCGTCGTAATCGGCATTACCCATATCTCAGGCACACGAATCTCAGCCAGGAGTCTTCATGCCAAACACCACACACACCACGCTTCCCGTACTCCCTCTCCGAAACGGCGTCGTCTTTCCACACATGGTCGTGACGTTGCGCATCGAGACCGCTGAGGGCAAGACGGCACTCGCCGCTGCCGAGCGGACCGACGGCCGATTCCTGCTCGTTCCCCGCGTCGACGGCAAGTACGCCAACGTGGGCACGATCGCCGAGATCCAGGAGTCCGACGGGGAAGGCAACGTCGTGGTCGCCGGGATGGCCCGGGCGAGGGTCGGGGCCGGATCCACCGATGATGCCGGGGCACTCTGGGTCGACGCCGAGGCCTACCCCGAAGTCGACATCATCGACGAGCAACTCGAGAGCCTCGTCTCGGAGTTCCGGGCGGTCGTCTCCGAGGTCATGAACCATCGCGGCATCGGTGCCGTCGCCGATCGCATTCTCGGGATGGAGAATCCCAGCCAACTCGCCGACCTCGTCGTGTATTCGCCGGACC
>CBDTXZ010000177.1:0-6331 GCA_965364515.1 uncultured bacterium | reverse complement strand
GAGGACTCACACTGCGATGGTCTCGTGGCCGACACCCGTGCATGGCTCGAGCTCGTCGGAGTCTGACTCGGCGAGACGATCCCCCGGGACCCTCGGTCTCTGGCGTCGCCCCGCCGACCGGTGAGTCGGAACCGAAGGCGGAATGGGTGCGTCGAATCACAGGAAAGGAACACACATGAGAACGCACCCATTCGCCCTGACCGCCGTGGTGGCTCTCGCAGTTGCCGCCTGCGGTGGTGGAGTCGACACGGCGGCCACGACAACGACCGGCTCGCAGCCGACCACGACGATCACTGCCGCACCGCCGACCACGTCGACGACCACTGAACCACCGACCACGACGTTGCCCGGTGACCCGATCGACATCGGACCCTCCGCAGGCGACGTCTTGGCGGTGATCGGCGTTGCTCACGACGACGTTCTCAATGTCCGGGCCGCTCCCGGCACGGATCAAGCGATCGTGGTCGAGCTCGAGCCGTTGGCCGACGACGTCGTCGCCGTCGGCAACAGCCGCTCGCTACCTCGATCGATCTGGTTCGAGGTCGACGTCGATGGCGTCACCGGATGGTCCAACTCCTCGTTCCTCGGGTACCTCGGCCAGACGACCGACGAGACCGCTTCGATCATCGACCTGCTCGGTGAGACGCCGGAGGCGGAGACCATGACGGATCTCGGCCGTGTGGTGGCCGAGGCACTCGCTTCCGACGAGCCCCCGTCCCGGATCGTGATGTCCGTCGCGCCAACGGTCGGTGATCTCGGCGAAGTGACCTACGACGTGGTCGGTCTCGGCGACGATGCCCTTCGTGGCTTCCGGCTCCACGTCTTCGGCACTCCGTCGGAAAGCGGCGAGGGGTTCGTCCTTCGCTCCGTGGAGCAGACGCTGCTCTGCGGTCGCGGCGTCAACGCCGGTCTGTGCGTCTGATACCAGCGTCGATCTTCGGTGCTCCGGCATCGTCGCCGGTTGCCCACCATGCGACGGCAGCGGCAGCACCGAGATGCCACACGCCGTGAGTCTGGAACAGCGAGTCGGGATCGCAGAGCGGCGCTCCGGTTGCGCCCAGCCGCCCGATAACCGCCGAGACGCCGAGCAAGATCAGCGGTCCCAGGGTGTCTCGCCCGCGAGCGTTCGACACCAGGAGCAGTATCACCGCGGCCGCCAAGGCGCCTGTGAGGACGTCGGCAGCATCTCCGAGGGCCAGAAACGCCGGTCCGATGACGGCCAGACCGAGTGGCGCACCTACGCGTTCGAGGCTGCGCGCTCGGAGGCCGACAACCAGGATCAGCCACGCCAGTGTCACGTCGTGGATCCACACGCCGCCGGGAGCGAGCGGGCCGTGGAACAGGAAGGATCCAAGCCCGGCGGCGGCAAGCCCCGCCGCCACCCAGACGTCCTTCGCCCGTTCCAACACGAAGAGGCCTGCTGCGAGGAGAGCGAGCGATGTCACGGCGTTGATCGGCTGGCCAAGGAGTCCGGCTCCGATGGCTTCGCAGTCCACGGTGGCTCCCATGCCCAGAACGTAGCCCGACCCGGCAGAGGTCTGGTCGAGTCCCACGAGTGTGGGTGGCTCGGCGGCGCATGGACCGCGTCGGACGCGACGACCTCTCAGTGCCCGTCGTCTGTGACGCGGGCTGCGTAGTACGGGTTCGCGAAGGGCCAGACCTGATCGATCCAGCGACTCAGGAACCGCCAGACGGGGACATCGAGCGCCGCACGTGAGGCACGGACCCAAGAGGTGATCTCGGCGTCGTGTCCATCCCGGTCGGATGGATAGATGTAGACGCACCCGACCACTTCGTCGCCCTCGAGGACCGAGTAGGTGAAGCCCGTTCGTTCGGCGAAGTCGCGAGCGTGATCGATCAGATCCCCGAGGTTCTCTTCGAGGCTCATCGGGATCGGCCATTCGCCGGCCCACTTGTCGCTTCCCGGCGTCGAGCGGATGTGATCGATACTCGACCTCCAGGCCTCGTGGTCACGTTCGTTGTGCTCGGGCCCCAGTGGTTCGAGTCGGAATCCCGGGCCGTTCAGAGACGTCGGTGGCTCGAAATCATCAGGGACGAACTGGTCCTTCGGCATCAGGCCACCTCCACTGGGAGCGACGTCGGCGATCGGTACTCGTGCCCGCGGTATTCGACGTCGTGGTCGGGCGCGAGCCTGATCGAGCCAAAACGATCGAACAGCAACCGGATCGCCGTCCTCAGTTGTGCCCGAGCGAAGTGGTGTCCGATGCAGTAGTGCGGGCCGGTGGCGAACGACAGGTGGCGGCGTGCGGGCCTGAAGAGATCGAACTCGTCTGCGGTCGGTCCCCAGATGGCCCGGTCACGGTTCGCCGAAGAGACCACAAGGATCACCCGTGCGCCGGCCGGCAGCTCTGTCCCACCCAACGACGTGCCCGGCTCGACGCCTCGGAGGAGGTTGCCGATCGGCGCAGTCCAGCGGAGCCCCTCCTCGACTGCCGCGGCCACCAGATCCCGGTCGGAGCGAATGGCATCGAGTTGCTCGGGGTGCGAGAGCAGGCAGTGGGCGATCGTCGCTCCGCCGTGCGCCGGCTCCTGGAGGCCGCCGAGCAGCACCAGCTTGAGCGACGGCATCGCCCAGGCGATCCGCTCTTCCAGCGGACCGTCCACTGCGTGGACCAGGTTTGAGATCATGCTCCCGTCAGGCTCGGCGAGGGCTCGTTCGAACAGCGGCCTCGTCACGGCGTCGATCTCGACTGACACCTCGGAGCAGAAGTGGGCCTTGTCGGGATCCTTCTCGTAGTTCGACACCCCGGCGGCCAGCCCGCCAAACCAGCGAACCAGCGTCGGTCCGTCGACCCGATCGGAGATGCCGATCGCATGCGCCAGCGACTGCACCGAGACCGGCTCGAAGTACCGACTGAGCAGGTCGCCGCCGCCCGCCGTCGCAATCGCGTCGAGGGCCTCGTTGCACAGGCGCTCGAACACTTCGGGCATCGTGGACTCGACGGCTCTGGGGCGGAGCGTCGGGTCGAAGGGGCGACGTCGCTGCTTGGCGGGCTCGCCGTCGGTTGTCATCATCGAGATCCCTCCGAGCGCATCATCGGTCGGCGAGTCATCGACGTGAGCGGGGAAGGACTCGGGGTCGAGCAGCGCCGCCTCGACGTCCTCCCATCGGGTCACCATCCACACGTCCATCGCCTGGACGTGGGCGACCGGGGCATGCTCACGCAGCTCCGAGTAGATCGGGTAGGGATCGTGTTCGAGCGCTGACACCGTGATCGAGGCCGGGTCGATCACAGCTCGACCTCCAGGGTGCCGTCACCGGCCCCGCGGACCGCGAAAGTGCGGATGGCTTCACGGGCCGGCATGACCAGCGGTTCACCGCTGCGGACGTCGAATTCGGATCCGTGGCAGTCACAGATCAACGTCGAGCCGTCGAGCTCGCCGTCGGTGCTGAAGGCGCATCCGGCGTGGCTGCAACGATCTTCGACTGCGTGCCACTCGTCTCCCAGCCGGATCAGGAGGACATCGACCCCGTCGACGCTGAGGGCCGTCAACTCGGTGCCGGGTGTCGCATCCACTCCGTGCCATGCCATGAGCCCGATCGTAGAACGTCGTCGGTCGGAACAACGGACGGCCAGACCGGAGCGGGCCTCGGTCCTCAGCCGTCGACGTTCGAGTCGATGGGAAGCGTGAAGCTCACGTCCGCCCCCTCGCCAGGCGAGCTCTCCGCCCAGATGCGGCCGCCATGCCGTTCGACGATTCGGCGACAGATCGTCAGGCCGATCCCCTGGCCACCGGTTACCGAGGAGAATCGCCGGAATGGCCGGAAGACCTCCTCGCTGTGCTCGGCCGAGAAACCCTCTCCGCGATCGGAGACGGTCACCGTCACCCACGAGGCGTCCTGGGTCGCACTCACCTCGACGTGTGGTGGGCGACCGTCGGAGTACCTGATCGCATTCGAGTACAGATTGGCGAAGACCCGCTGCAGTTGCAGCGGGTCGCCTTCGATCGATGGGAGCGGGCCGATGTCGATCGTCGCACCCGACGCCTCGATGTCGCCGGCGAGATCTGTCATTGCCGCGCGCGCCACCTCCTCGAGGCTGATGGGGACGGGCTCGAGCACGGTTTGACCCGAGTCGGCGAACTCCAGCAGTGAGTCGAGCAGTCGACCCATCCTGCCGGCGGCGCCGAGAACTCGCTGAAGGAGTTCGGTCGCCTCCGCCTCGTCGTCGGCTTCCATGGCGAGCTGTGTGAACGCTTCGATCGATCGGAGAGGCGCGCGAAGGTCGTGGGCTGCAACACGCGAGAACAGGTCGAGCTCATCACGTCGAGCCTCGAGCGACTTCGACAGCTCGGCCAGATCGCCGGCGTCCTGCGCGGTCTGGTCGTTGGTTCGGCGGGAGTGCTCGGGAGTCGTCACCGGGGAACGAGACTACCCATCGGCGGGATCGCACCGTCGCCGCGACGGTGGTGGCGAACTCCAGACATCAACCGCCGATCCGGCCGATCGCCTCTCCGTTCACGATGATCGGGGTCTCGACGGCAGGCGAATCGAGCTCGAACGAGATCTCGAACGAATCGATGACCTGAGCGCAGTTTTCTCCGCCTGCTGGCTCGGCCCAGACCTCGATCTCGATGGCGTCGCCGGTCGGATCGACGATCGATCCCAGTTCGTGGCAGGGGGTCGGCTTCTCCCCGCGGATCGTGACTTCTCCCGTTCCGATCTCCGCCTCGGCGATCGTCACCTCGACGGCATCTGCGGGCTGGGCCTGCTCCGCGTCGGGGCGGTGGTCGTCGTGCCGGATTCGGAGCCGCCACAGGCGGTCACGGTGAACGCAACCACGACGGCGATCGCAAGTGCCTTCGTGTCGTGTCTCCTTGGTGGTCGTTCGATTGGGAGCGGCATGTGCCGTCATCGTCGACGTTCTCCGAGCGGTGGAGCGACGTCCACGGTTTGACGTCGGTCGGCCCGGGAGACGTTCCACTCGCCTGGACCTATGGGCACGGCGGAAGGTGACTTGCGCCACCTGTGCCCGGGACCGGGAGCGATACGGTGACATGGTGAAGGACGTCGTGATCGTCGGCGGCGGTGTCGTCGGCTGTGCCATCGCTCGAGAGCTGACCCGGTACAAGCTCGACGTCGCCCTTCTCGAGGGCGAAGTGGAAGTCGGATTCGGCACGTCGAAGGCGAACAGTGGCATCATCCATGGCGGCCATCACACATCTCCGGGAACGGTCAAGGGTCGGCTCGTCTGGCGGGGCAACCAACTCTGGCGAACGCTCGCCACCCAGCTCGGCTTTGGTTTCCTCCAGAACGGCGACCTGACCGTCGCCTTCGACGATGCCGAGCTCCAGACCCTCGAGGAGATCGAGACCGTCGGTCAGGAGCGCGGTGTCACGGGGCTCGAGCTCTGGGGCCCTGATCGGATCCACCGTGAAGAGCCGAACGTGTCGATGGACGCCCTCGGAGCGCTGTTCGGGCCGTCGGCTGCGGTCGTCAATCCCTACGAGGCCTGCTTCGCCCTGATCGACGACGCAGTCGCCAACGGGTTGGACCTGCGAACGGCGGCGCCGGTCACGGAGATACATGTCGAGGGCTCACATCTCGTCGTCGAGTTCGGCGGGACTCGTCTCTCGACCCGGTCCGTCGTGAACGCCGCCGGAGTCCATGCCGACCGGATCTGTCGGATGGTGGGTCTCGATCTCCCGATCCGGGCTCGGAAGGGGGAGGAGTATCTCCTCGACAAGAGACTCGAAGGCATCGTCAGGCGAACGATCTTCCCCTGCCCGACTCCGACATCGAAAGGTGTCCTGGTCATCCCGACGTACGACGGGACGATCATGGTCGGGCCGACGGCCGAGATCGTCGAGGACAAGAGCGACCTCTCGACCACCAGCGCAGGCGCCGCCCGGGTCTTCGGACTGGCCCAACGCCTGGTGCCCGGGATCAGCGAGCGCGATTGCATCGCCGAGTTCGCCGGTCTCCGCGCCGTCGCCCCGGGAGACGATTTCGTCATCGGTGCAACCGACGTTCCTGGTTTCTTCAATGTCGCCGGCATCCAATCGCCGGGTCTCACCGCCGCGCCGGCCATCGCCGAGGAGGTGGTCGGCCTTCTCGCCGGCGCCGGTCTCGATGCGGCCCCGAGGTCGGATCTCCAGGCGCCGAAGCCTCGGCCGGTCAGGGTGTCGGAGCTCGATGTCTCGAAACTCGAAGGCCTGGCCTTCCAGGACCCTCGATTCGCCCATGTCGTGTGCCGATGTGAATTCGTGACCGAAGGTGAGATCGCCGATGCCATCGACCGGGGCGCCCGCACCCTCGACGGCCTGAAGTTCCGCACCCGGGCAGGAATGGGGCGCTGCCAGGGTGGTT
>CBDTXZ010000176.1:0-6333 GCA_965364515.1 uncultured bacterium | reverse complement strand
CCTCACCTCGCCCGAGGTGAGTCCGATGTTCGGCGAGGCGATCGGCAGACTCGTCCAGGCGGAGATGGACCGGATCGGCGAGCCATTCCAGCTCGTGGAGGTAGCCGCCGGCTCGGGCTCACTGCTGCGCCCGCTGTTGGCCTCGGTCGATCGGGACCTCGAAGCCTGGGTCGTGGAGGTGTCGCCCGCCGCCAAGCAGGCGCTCGCCGAACTGATCCCCGCCGAGCGGGTCGTGAGCGCACTCGACGAGGTGCCGGCTCCCGTTCGAGGGTTGATCGTCGCCAACGAATTGATCGACAACCTCCCGATGGCGATCGCCCAACGAGTCGAGGGGGAGTGGCGCGAACGCTGGGTGGGGGCCGACCGGGACCAGCTGTCGCTGATCGACGCCGACCCGCGTCCGGAGGTCCTCGACTGGCTCGATCGCTTCGCGGGGCCCGTGCCCGACGGCGGCATGGTGGAGGTGCAGCTCGAGGCGGCGGCATGGCTCCGGCGGGCGATGTCGATGGTCGAGGCCGGTTCCATCGTGCTGTTCGACTACGGCGACACCACGGAGAACCTGTTGCCGAGGCGCCAGGACGGGACTTTGCGAACGTATCGGTCCCACCATCTCGGACCACATCCGCTCGACGAGCCCGGGGCGACCGACATCACCGCCGACGTCAACTTCACCGCCCTCGAAGCGGTGGCCGTCGAAGCCGGATGGGAGGCCAAGATCTGGCGCCAGGACGACTACCTGGCGTCGCTCGGTGTCCGCGACCAGATCTCGGAGATGCGCCACCGCGAGCTCGAGTTGGCGAGATCCGGCGACGCCATGGAACGTCTGAAGGTCCGTACCCGCCGCACCGAAGCCGAGACGCTGATGCACCCCCGCGGCCTCGGCGACTTCCGAGTGCTCGTCGCCCGTCGCTGAGCGACACACCGACTTGGCAACGAACGGACCGAGCGTGAAGCGAGCGTCATCAGATCGTGGCGACAGAGAGTGATGAAGACGCCCACGTGCGTCTTCCGACAGCAAGGAACGTATCGGAACGTTCGGTGGCTTCGACAGCCGTTTTGGCGTGGGGACCTGAGGTTCCTGGTGGTCTCCGACTCGTAGCTGGTCATCACGCGGTCGCTCGGGTAGGCGAAATCCAGCCAATTTCGCTGCCTCACAACAGACCCCCAAGATTCGGGCCGTTGGCCCGGTACTGCGGCGCTAGGGTCGGACTGTCACTCGGCCCTGGGTGGCGAGAGAGAGTGGGTATCAGGAGGAATTCATGAGTGTCGCTGTTCGACGCGCATCGCGTGTGCGTACCGCACTGTTTGCTCTAGTCGTGGCTGTCGCCTCTGTGGCCGGGATCACCCCGGCATCGGGCGAGACCGAGCTCGTTGTTCCGTCAGACGTTGGGGATGCGATCGCCGATCTCAAGGAAGAGAAGGTGTACATCGTATTGATGGCTGACGACCCTGTGAGTGCATATGACGGCGACGTGCGCGGCTTGCCCGCCACCAAGCCAGAGCGGGGGAAGCTGAACCCCAACTCTGCCGCCGTGAAGCGCTACGAGAACTACCTCGTGGGCAAGCACGACGATGCTTTGAGAGCCGTCGGGGTTGGTCTCGAGAATAAGGTCTACGACTACACCACCTCGTTCAACGGGTTCTCGGCAGCGATGACCGGCTCGGATGCAGCCGCGCTGCGGAAAGATCCGGGCGTTCTCGCCGTCTGGGAGGACGAACTCAGGCACCCGACCACCGACGTGAGTCCGGCTCTCCTGGAGATGGACAGTATCTGGACTGAGGGCGCAAATGGTCTTCTCGGGGAAGACGTGATCGTGGGTGTCATCGATACAGGCATTTGGCCTGAGCACCCGTCGGTCTCCGATCAGGGAGACCTCAACAGCAAGCCCGGCAAGGGAAACCACAAGACGATTGCAACAACAAGCTCATCGGCGCTCGATACTTCGCACGGTCTTTCGGCTGGCAGCGAACGCTGCTCCCAGGCGAATATCTGTCTGCGCGGGACTGGGACGGCCACGGGACACACACGGCAACAACCGCTGCCGGCAACGCCGGCGTGGACACTCACCTGTTGAACGACGAGGGTGACCCGATCTCCATCACCGGCATGGCGCCAAGAGCACGAATCGCCGTGTACAAGGCATGCTGGAACACGCTATCGGGCGGATGCTCTGTCGGCGACCTCGTCGCTGCCATCGATCAGGCCGTTGCCGACGGCGTTGACGTGATCAACTACTCGATCGGGAGCTCTGCGCAGTCCTTCACCGGCCCTGACGACATCGCTTTCCTCTTCGCAGCCGACGCCGGTGTGTTCGTAGCGACATCGAACGGGAACTCGGGACCAGATCGGGACACCACGGGTTCTCCGTCTTCGGCGCCCTGGCTCACTTCGGTCGGGGCGGTGAACCATCGCAGCTGGCTCGGGGAAGCGGTTCTCGGCAACGACGCCTCGTACTCCGGGGCTTCCCTCGCCGACTCTTCTGGCACTGGCGATCTGCCGCTGGTCGATGCACGCGACCACGGCAACGAACTCTGTGAGCCCGATGTCACGTTCGATCCATCGATCGAGGGCAAGGCCGTGCTGTGCTGGCGAGGCGAAATCGCTCGCGTCGCCAAGTCACAGGCCGTGTTCGAACAAGGTGGGGTCGGGATGATTCTGGCCAACGTCGTGGGGGGAGACAGCGGAACCAACGCCGACAATCACTCCGTGCCGTCGATCCACGTCGAGGCGCCGGCCGGTGTGGCCATTGAGGCATACATCGATTCGGCCGATGTGGGCGCAACCGTCGACATCGCCGGCCAACTCGGAGGAGTGGGCGCGGTCGCAGGATTCTCGTCACGCGGCATCGGTGCCTCCTCGGACATCATCAAGCCCGACATCGCGGCTCCAGGCGTGTCTGTTCTCGCCGGTTTCCCGACGACGACGGCATTCGGCCCGACGCCAGGGGGCGTCGCGGAGTATCTGAGTGGCACGTCGATGGCCTCGCCGCACATCGCCGGAATCGGGGCTCTGATCTCGGAGGCGCATCCGGATTGGAGCCCGGCCGCCATCAAATCGGCGCTGATGACAACGGCGAATGCCGGTAAGACGTTTGCGGACGACGGCGTCTCGCCTCCGACCCCGTTCGACACCGGGTCTGGATTGGTACAGCCAGGTTCGGCGCTCGATCCCGGGCTCGTATACGAGGCAGGGTTCCTCGACTACCTAGCCTTCCTGTGCGGTAGCTCGGGCGTCGTGAGCGAGAGCCTCTGCAACGTGTTGTCTTCACTGGGGTACGACTCCGACGCGAGCCAACTCAATCAGCCGAACATCGCGGTTGGCGAGCTCGCCGGCTTCGAAACGGTGAACCGAACCGTCACGAACGTTGGTCCGGAGGCGACGTACACGGTGAGTGTCGAGCCTCCGCCAGGCGTCGACGTCGTCGTGTCGCCAGAGACTCTGTTCGTGCCGGCCGGCGAGACGGCCACGTACTCGGTCACATTCACGACGACGAGCTCGGCAACGATCGGCGAGTACGCCTTCGGAAGCCTGAAGTGGAGCCACGAAACCCATCAGGTCACCAGCCAGTTGGCAGTCCGGCCTGTCCAGCTCGCGGCCCCAAGCGAAGTGACCTCGACGTCTCCACAAGGTTCCGTGTCTTACGACATCACTTTTGGATACGAAGGACCGTTCTCCGTCGCTGCCCATGGGTTTGAGCCGGCAAACACCACGCTTGGCAATGTGGACGATGACCCTGCGAACGACATCAACGTCGCACTCGCCTCCGGAGTCGGTGTCACCTTCGAGGTGATCACCATTCCGGAAGGAGCCGCATTCACGCGGGTCTCGCTGTTCGATGCCTACACGGATGGAGAGGACGATCTGGACCTGTATGTGTTCGGGCCGGCTTCCGCGGATTATCCGTTCGTAGGGGGAAGCGGCTCGGCCACCTCTGCCGAGCAGGTCGATCTGGCGTTCCCAGATGCAGGCTCGTATCTAGTTGCCGTTCACGGTTGGCAGACGGACGGACCTGACGCCAACTACACGTTGTTCGACTGGTCGGTACTCGCCGATCCAACGGATGACGACGGATCGCTCGTGATCGATTCGGCGCCAGCGTCTGCGACCTTGGGAGCGACCGAGCCGATCGAGCTGAGCTGGCCGGACTCGACGACGGGACAGCTGGCTTCGGGGCACAAGTATCTCGGTGCGGTCTCGTACAGCGACACCTGGGGCGTCTTCGGACTGACACTGGTGAACGTTCAGACCGACTAGCCGTAACAGGAACACAGCAGATACGACTGAACGAGTGGGGCACCGGATCGGTGCCCCACTCGTCATGAGTGGAGAGAGCTCACGGGGGAAAAGAGAAATGCAAAAGACCATCGCAATTGGATGCGTGCTGGTCCTCGCCACGGCAGCCTGTGGTACTTCGACGCTCGATGGGGCCGATGCGGAGCCCACGACCACGTCCGAAACAGCATCGCCAGCAATGCAGACATCCGCCGTGACGCAGGTCACCGACGGTGCTGCGACCTCGGCCACAACCACCACTGCAGGCACTTCGACCACGTCGACCTCGCAAGCTCTGGCGCCGGCGACCACCCGTGCGCCGTCCGGGGCCGGTGGCGCGACAACCTCGTCGACAGCCGCACCAGAAGGAGGCGAAGATGACATCGAATCCGAAGGTGGTGGAGACGACGCCGTGACCGGTCAAGTTCCAACTCAGCTGATGGATCAGGTCTTCGCCCACGCCCAGGATCACACCGGAGTTGCGGCATCGGCGATGACTGTGCTGCGGGCCGAGGCGGTCACGTGGCCGGACGGCTCGCTCGGTTGCCCCGATCCGGGCATGCAGTACACACAGGCGCTCGTCCCCGGTTACTGGGTCGAGATCTCGGTTGGCGAAGAGGTCCTCGACTATCGCCTCAGTGAGAGGGGCGGCCTGAAGCTGTGCGAGAGTGGCGGTCTCATACCCTCGCCCCGAGACGACACCTGACCCACCGTCAGGTTTGGTGGGGACCCGGGCAACCACACCGAGGTCGGCAGAACCGGCCCTCGTGCAGCCCGAGGTGCGCTTCGGTCGGGTCTGGTATCAGCGGCCGTGGGGTACGATTCAGGACATGAACAACATCAAAACCGCCGCAATGCTCGCCTTCATGACGATGCTGCTCATCGTGGGCGGTCAGGCGCTCGGGATCAGCCTCGGTGGGGTGCTCTTCTTCGCTGCGATCTTCAACCTCGGGATGTATTTCTTCTCCGACAAGCTGGCGATCGCCGCCTCGAGAGCCAAGCCGGTCACCGAGGCCGAGCTCCCGCAGGTGTACAACATCATGCGCCGGCTCACCCAGCAGGCGAACATGCCGATGCCACGTATCTACCTCATCGAGTCTCCACAACCGAACGCGTTTGCGACCGGTCGGAACCCCAAGCACGCCGCAGTCGCGGTCACGTCGGGAATCATGGGGATGCTGGACGAACAGGAGCTCGAGGGGGTGCTCGCCCACGAGCTCTCCCATGTCGCCAACCGGGACATCCTCATCAGCTCCATTGCTGCGATGCTCGCGGCTGCGCTCACGATCATGTCCCGGATCTTCCTCTTCGGCGGCGGGCGCGATCGTGAGAATCCGCTCGGCGCCATCGGCGCACTCATCTCGCTGATCGTGGCCCCGATCGCCGCGATGCTCATCCGTTTCGCCATCTCTCGGACCCGGGAGTTCCAGGCCGACCGGTCCGGTGCCCAGATGACCGGCCAGCCGCTCCATCTCGCCTCGGCTCTGAAGAAGATCTCGGCCGGAACGTCGAGGGTTCCCATGAAGGTGAACAGTGCAGTCGCCCCGCTCTACATCGACAACCCGCTCAAGGCGCTCGGGGGCAGAGCCACCTTCGGCAAGCTGTTCTCGACGCACCCGCCGACCGAGGATCGCGTGCGGGAGCTCGAGGAGATGGCCTATCGGGTCTGAGGCTGACCCCCCGCTGTCGACGACACCACGATGATCGCCCTCGGCACCGACGCCGCCGTCATCGTGGTGGGCCTCGTGGCGATCGTCGCCGTGGGATGGGGTGCCAATCTCAGTGTCCGCTCCGCCGCCAACGGCCCGGAGTGGGCGATGAACCATCTCGCCGGTCTCCGCAGGCTCTGGCCCGGTTTTGTAGGCCTCGGGGTGGCGGCCATGGCTGTCTTCTCGCCGATCTGGATCGGGCTCGCCGTCATCTACATCGTGGCTGCGCTGTGGTTTCTGTCGGCTTCGCTGCTCCGCAACCTCCATCGGCTGCACACGCTCGAGGGCTTCGTCGACATCGGCATCGAACGACGGACCGAGATCCTGCTCAGGTCACGGCGCTATCTGATC
>CBDTXZ010000175.1:0-6346 GCA_965364515.1 uncultured bacterium | reverse complement strand
ACGTGGCGATCGGGGTTGCGGATCATCGTGAGGGTCTTCGTGTCTTGACCGGTGGGCTCGGTGGGCTCGTGATCGGTGGAGGGCACACCCCGAAGAGCGGGTTCAGAGCGATGCAGGTTCGCATCGGCAGAGGAACTAAGGGCATGACGGTTGAGCTGTTGGAGCCCGCCGACACCCAGCACAACGACTTTCTCGAGCGTTTCCTCGCCGCAGGAGACGATCGGCCTCACCACGTCACCTTCATGACCGGGGATGTTGGAAGGGAGCTCGAGCGGCTGCGTTCCATCGGCATCGAGCCGGTGGCGATCGACTTCTCCGATCCCGGATGGCGGGAGATGTTCATCCATCCGTCCGACGCCCACGGCACCGTCATCCAGATCGCCGAGACGGACATTTCCGACCCACCGATGGACCAGTGGCTGGCTGGTTTGCCGACAACGATGTCCTCCTACGGCGGTGGGCCGTGGTGGGATGCCGAGTCCGTCGAGACCGGCGAGCCGGCGTATCTCAGAGCAGTGGTCATCGAGACGCCGGACCGCCAGGCGGGAGACCGGTTCTACTCGACGGTGCTGGGCTCCGAATCGACCCAGACTGCTGCTCACACGGACCATCGCTGGGACGGCGGTGTGATCCGCCTCGTAGATGCCGAGGTCGACCGACCCAGGATCGGCTGGATGGATGTGGAAGGCATCGAGGCTGAGCATTCGATCGGCGCTGCCCGATTCCGCCCGGTCGCCGGCTGATGTGGTCCGGTGTCTCGGTCTCGCTCGAAGCCGTGGTCGTCGCCGTGACGGATGACCGTCCGAGAGTCCTCACGGTCGACTCGCCTCGAGGGCCGATGCTCCCCTCGGGCTCGTTGGACATCGAAGGGGATGCCAGCCTCGATCTCGCCATGCGACGGATCATCGACGAGCAGGCCGGCTTCGGGGTCGAGTACATCGAACAGCTCTACACCTTCGGGGATCGCGATCGATCGAGTCCTTTCGCCGGCGATGAGGATCGCGTGCTCGGTGTCGGCTACCTCGTCCTCACGCGTGAGGCCGCCACCACCGGCCGTTGGGTCGACTGGTATCACCTCTTCCCGTGGGAGGACAAGCGATCGGCGACCGCGGACGAGGAGGCCAAGCGGCTCGTCGCTGAGTGGGGCGGAAAGGGCTCGGGACGTGCTCAGCGTGTGCAGATCGCCTTCGGGATGGCAGAGACGCCCTGGGATGGAGTGCGGGCGCTCGACCGGTACGAGCTCCTGTATGAGGCACATCTCGTCCCCGAGTGGTTCGTCGACCACGAGGAGGCCGAGGGTCGCTGTGTGGCGGGAGAGTCGATGGCGCTCGACCATCGTCGGGTGGCCGCAACGGCGCTGTCCCGGCTGCGCGGCAAACTGACCTATCGGCCGCTGGTCTTCGATCTGCTGCCTGAGACCTTCACCCTGTCGCACCTCCAGCGAACCGTCGAGGCGCTCGCCGGTCAACGCCAGCACACACAGAACTTCCGCCGGCTCGTGGAGCGAGGCGGCTTGGTCGAAGGCACCGGGCGTCAGGCGACCACGGGCGGGAGACCGGCGGAGCTGTTCCGGTTCCGGCGGTCGGTGTTGACCGAACGACCGAGGGTGGGAATCCTCGGCTGAGTCCGGGGCCCGGATTACACCGCCTCGTGTCGTCGTGAGAGAGGGCTCCGCCTGTTATTCTCAGTATGAGCAAAAGTGGAGAACGGAACGTGGCCATGACCACACTGGAGATCACCCCCCGCGGCAGCGTGTTGCCCGACGCCGAGCGGATCGCCCTGCAGCCGATCCTCGACGACATCGAGCGACTGAAGCGGGAGCGCAACGCCGTGGTCGCGGCCCACAACTACATGACCCCGGACATCTTCGCGCTCGCAGCCGATCTGACGGGGGACTCGCTCAAACTGGCCGCCATGGCCAAGGAGACCGAGGCCGAGGTGATCGTGCTCGCCGGCGTCGACTTCATGGCCGAGACCGCCAAGCTCGTGAACCCCGCCAAGACGGTCTTGCTTCCGGACAAGCGGGCCGGTTGCTCGCTCGCCGACGGCATCACCGGGGCCGATGTGCGGGGGCTCAAGGAGCAGTATCCCGGAGTACCCGTCGTCACCTATGTCAACACCTCGGCCGACGTCAAGGCGGAGACCGACATCTGCTGCACCAGCGGAAATGCAGTGGCGGTGGTCGAGTCACTCGGGGTCGACCGCGTGATCTTCCTCCCGGATCAGTATCTCGGGAAGTACGTGGCAAGCCAGACCGACGTCGAGTTGATCCTCTGGGACGGCGCCTGCATGGTCCACGAGCGATTCACCGGCGAGGAGATCCGACAGCACCGTCAGGATCTCGGCGGCGTCTCGGTGATCGCCCATCCCGAATGTCCACCTGATGTCCTGGCCGAGGCCGACTACGTCGGATCGACGAACGGCATCATCAACTGGGTCACCGAGAACCGCCCCGACCGGGTGATGATGATCACCGAGTGTTCGATGGCGGACAACGTTGCGCTCGAGACCCCCGAGACCGAGTTCGTCCGCCCCTGCAACCTGTGCCCCCACATGAAGCGCATCACACTCGAGGGTATCCGTCACTCGCTCGAGACGATGACCCATCAGATCGTGATCCCTGCCGACATCGCCGACCGGGCGCGGCTCGCGGTCGAACGGATGCTCGAGGTCGGACGGCACGAGAAGTGAGCGTCGAGCGGGTCGAGCTCGCAGACCCGGTCGTGATCGGTTCCGGAGTCGCCGGGCTGTCGGTTGCCCTGGGCCTTCCCAGAGCAACCGTCCTGACCGTCGGTTCGCTCGGGTCGACCGGCTGGGCGCAGGGCGGAATCGCGGCTGCAATGGGCGACGACGACACCGCCGAGCTCCACGCCACCGACACCATGACCGTCAGCGGCGGAATCGCCGTCCAGCGAGCCGTCGACGTGTTGACCGCCGGCGGCTCCAAAGCCATCGAGCGCCTGATCGAGCTCGGAGCGCAGTTCGACCTGGATGATCGGGGGGAGCTGAAGCTCGGACGCGAGGCCGGTCACCAACGCCGTCGGATCGTCCACGCCGACGGCGATGCCACCGGGGCCGAGGTCCAGCGGACCCTCTCGGCCGCAGCCGACGCCGACGATTCCGTCGACGTTCTCGAAGGGTGGCGCATGATCGATCTGCTTCGGGACGCTCAGGGTGTGACGGGAGTACTTGCCGTGGACGGTGACGGCAGGCTGGTGGCATTCGATGCGCCTGTTGTCGTCCTGGCGACGGGCGGCATCGGCCAGATCTACCGTCACACGACCAACCCCACCGTGGTGACCGGAGACGGGCTCGCCGCAGCATCGCGGGTCGGGGCCCGGCTCGCCGATCTCGAATTCGTGCAGTTCCATCCGACCGGCCTGATGGCCGGGAAGGACCCCATGCCGCTGCTCACCGAGGCACTGCGCGGCGAGGGGGCGACACTCGTGGACGACAAGGGCCGCCGGTTCATGCCCCAACACCATCCGGACGCCGAGCTGGCTCCCAGAGACGTGGTGGCCAGGGCGATCTTCTGGCAGCACGACAAGCAGCTGGGGGCGTTTCTGGATGCCCGAAGCATCGACGAGTTCCCGACGCGTTTTCCAACCGTCTTCGCCCATGCACAGGACGCGGGCCTCGACCCACGAGTCGATCTGCTGCCGGTGTCGCCGGCCGCCCACTACTTCATGGGCGGCATCGACGCAGGGTCCTCCGGTCGGTCTTCGGTGTCGGGCCTGTGGGCGGTCGGTGAGGCGGCGTCGACGGGCGTGCACGGAGCCAATCGGCTCGCCTCGAATTCACTGCTCGAGGGACTCGTATTCGGCGCGCTCGTGGCCAACGACGTCCATCACGCAGAAGGCCTTGGCGGCAGAACCGGGTCGTGGACGGCAGGGATCACCGAGGCCGCGCTCACGGCGCCGCCAGAGATCGCCGAGGTGAGACAGCTGATGTGGGACCGGGTGGGGCTGGTGAGAACCGGCAACGGGCTCTGGGAAGCGCACAACCGCCTCATCGAGTTGGAGTCGGCGCTGACGTCGTCGGTGCCCGGCCGTGTCGCCTTCGAAGTGGCTGCACTCATCACCACCGCCGCTCTCCGACGATCGGAGTCTCGCGGCGGTCACTACAGAGCCGACTATCCAGAGCTCGATCCGTTCCAGGCGAACCGTAATCTGGTGGAACCGATCCCGAGAGAGACCGAGTGAAGATGGATGTCAGCAGGTTCGACGATCTGATCGAGCGGGCGTTCGACGAGGATCTGGCATCTGCCGGAGACCTCACGTCCGAGTCCATCTTCGGCCGAGACCATCGCAGCTCGGCTCGCCTCGTCGCCCGTCAGAACGGTGTCGTCGCCGGGCTCGACCTGGCGGCCCGGGTCTTCTCGCTCCTGGACGACGGGATCGAGGTCGACGCTCGTGCCCACGACGGAAGTCGCGTCGACGCCCAGTCGGAGCTGATGCGTCTCGCAGGGCCCACACGTTCGCTGCTCACCGCCGAGCGGACCGCGCTCAACTTCCTCGGTCGTCTCTCAGGCATCGCCACCCTGACGGCGGAGCTCGTCGACCTCGTCGAAGGTACCGGTGTGCTCATCGCAGACACCCGGAAGACCACGCCGACGCTGCGGGCGCTCGAGAAGTACGCAGTGCGGATGGGCGGGGGATCCAACCACAGGTTCGGGCTCTACGACGCCGTCATGATCAAGGACAACCACATCGCTGCAGCGGGTGGGATCGGTCGGGCCGTGGCGATGGTGAGAGCTCGGGTCGGTCACACCGTGAAGATCGAGGTCGAGGTCGAGACGATCGATGAGCTTCGCGAACTGCTGGTCGTTGGTGCCGACATCGTGCTGCTCGACAACATGACCATCGAAGAATTGGGTGAGGCCGTCGCCCTGGTCGGCGAAGAGATGCTCACCGAGGCATCGGGCGGCATCTCCCGAGACACGATCCGCGCCGTCGCCGAGACCGGTGTCGACGTGATCAGCGTCGGGGCGCTCACGCACAGCGCCCCGAACTTCGACGTCGCCCTCGACTTCGATCCCCGCTGAGGGTCAATCGGCGATCGCGGGCTCGAGTTCACCCCCGAGTCGAGCCGCGTCTGCCTTCGGTGTCGCGCCCTTGAACATCCACGCCGCCAGCCCGGCGGCAACGAGACCGATGGCCCCTGACACGAGGAAGACGTTCCTCACCCCGATTCCGGCGGCCAGGGTGCCTGCGAATGCCATTGACAGGACGTTCGCGCCGGTGAGCGCAGTGTTCAGTGCCGAGCCCGTCCTCCCCCTGACGGCATCGTCGACCTCGGTCTGGACGAGTGTCGCCGCCGACGCCTGAAGGGGAGCGATCGCCCATCCCACCAGGAACAGGATCACGACGAGTTGCCACGGCGCCTGGACGGTAGACATCGCAGCGACCGCGACGCTGATCCCGACGACGCCGGCGACGATCAGGTTGGTGGTGCCGAAGCGTCTGGCGAGGGTGGCGGTGATGGCGCTCGCAGCCACCATCGAGACCACCTGTGCGCCCTCGAATCCTGCGAACCAGGTCTCGGGGACCATCAGATCTTCCACGATCAGGGGGACCAGCAGCACGTTCACGGCTCCGAGCCCGAGCATCATGACGCCCGCGCCGAGGAGAACTCCACGGAGGAGCCTCGACTCGGAGAGCACCTGGAGTCCCACCCTGATGTCTGCGAGGATCGTCGTCTCCACGTCCGCCGTCCGCTGGGGCGAGGCGTCGGTCCTGACCAGAGAGATCGCCGCCAGCGACACGAGGAAGGTCGACGCGTCGATGATGTATGCCAGTGCGAGGGTCTCGTTGAGTGAGGCGATCACGCCGGCGACCGCCGTCCCGATGAGCCCGAACACGATCTGAGTCATCTGAGAGACCGAGTTGGCCGAGATGAGGTGATCCGGTCCGACGATGCGAGGGAGGTACGCGCTCTTCGCCGGAGTGAAGAACGTCCCCAGCGACGCCTGGATGAACGCAACGACGTAGAGGATCCACATGCGGTCGACCGTCGTCACGAGCAGGAACAGCAGTACGAACGAGGTGCGGAACAAGTCCGAGACGATCATCACGCGCTTGCGGTTCCATCGGTCGACGTAGGCGCCGGCGACGAAGCCGAACAGCAGGGTGGGGAGTGCGATGGCGATGGCCGTCGTGGCGACTGCTGCCGTTGATCCCGTCAGCCGTTGGGTTGTGAGGAGGAGCGCGAGGTTGGTCAGTGCGTCGCCGAAGTTCGAGACCGCCTGACCGGTCCAGATGAGCCGGTAGTCCCGGATCTTGAAGAGCTCCCTCATGTCGTTGTCCTCGAGCTGGGATGACCGATGATGAGGAGGCCGAACGGCTCG
>CBDTXZ010000174.1:0-6350 GCA_965364515.1 uncultured bacterium | reverse complement strand
GCCTTCTTCATCGACGACACCGGTGCGGTGCTCTCCGGATCGACGACCACCGCGTTGATTGCCACATGGTTTCTCGGTCGGGTTCCGGGTGCGTCGATCGTTCACAATCTGATCACGTCGAAATCCGTTCCGGAGATCATCATTGAGCAGGGTGGAGTGCCCATCAGGACCAGGGTCGGGCACTCGTTCATCAAGGCGGTCATGGCGGAGACAGGCGCCGTGTTCGGTGGGGAGCATTCCGGGCACTACTACTTCGCCGACAACTACCGCGCCGACTCGGGGATGCTGGCGATGCTGGTGCTGCTGCAGGTCCTCTCGGAGTCCGGCGTGCCCCTCTCGGAACTGAGGCGATCGGTCGAGCGATACGAGGCTTCTGGCGAGATCAACCTCGAGGTCCAGGATGCCACCGCGGCGATGGCTGCGGTCGAAGCGGCCAACCCCGACGTCAGCGCCGATCGGCTCGACGGGCTGACGCTCGAATGGGATGACCGCCGGTTGAACCTTCGCCCGTCGAACACCGAGCCGTTTCTCCGCCTCAACGTCGAAGCCTCGGACCGGGGAGCGGTGGACGATCTGGTACGGTCCGTCTCCGCGATCGTGGAGGGTCTGTGAGTCTGATATCGGCCGAATTGCTCGAGATCCTTCGGTGCACGGTGTGCAAGGAACCGCTCGCCGAGAACGAAGGTGACTCCGTGCTCGAATGCTCGAACGGTCATCGATATCCGGTCTCCGACGGCATCCCGAACATGCTTCCCCCCGACTGACCCGATCCGGGCTGTCGAGCACACTCGGTAGGCTGCATCGCTCGCCCGAATGGGCGTTTCTCCGACGAGCATTCAGAAGGAACACACCATGCAGTTCGACATCGCCACTCCGACCCTCTCCGAAGAAGGGGCCCGCCGATTGGAGTGGGCCGGTCGCAGGATGCCGGTGCTGGCGTCGCTCCGAGAGCGATTCCGCCAGGAGAAGCCGCTCGAAGGCCGGACGGTCGCCGCCTGCCTCCACGTGACCGCCGAAACCGCAAACCTCATGCTCGCGCTCAGGGATGCCGGTGCCCGGCCGGCGCTGTGTGCATCCAATCCGCTCTCCACGCAGGACGACATCGCAGCCGCGCTGGTCGCCGAAGGCATTCCGGTCTACGCGATCCGGGGAGAGGACTCGGACACCTATTACAGCCACATCCACTCGGTTCTGGACCTCGAGCCGGACATCACGATGGACGACGGTGCCGACCTCGCAACCATCCTGCACACGACCCGAACCGAGCTGAACCCGATCGGTTCGACCGAGGAGACCACGACCGGTGTGATCAGGCTGCGTGCCATGGCACAGGATGGGACGCTGCGCGTACCCGTCGTCGCCGTCAACGACAGCCAGACCAAGCACCTGTTCGACAACCGGTACGGCACCGGCCAATCGGCGATGGACGGGATCATCCGAGCCACGAACGTCCTCATCGCCGGGCTCAACGTCGTGGTCGTCGGGTACGGCGATTGCGGTCAGGGAGTCGCAGATCGGGCGCGGGGACTCGGCGCACACGTCATCGTGGTCGAGGTCGATCCGATCCGGGCGATTTCGGCTGCCATGGACGGCCACCGCGTGCTGACCGCGGACGATGCCGCCGAGATCGGCCACATCTTCATCACCGTCACCGGCAACAAGCACGTGCTGCGTCGCCGCCATTTCGAGCGTATGCGGGATGGGGCGATCCTCGCCAACGCCGGGCACTTCGACATCGAGCTGGAGCTGACGGCCCTGGAAGACATGGCGGGAGCGTCCAAGCCGATCCGCGCCAATCTCGACGAGTATCTGATGCCCGACGGTCGCCGCATTCTGATTGCAGCCGAAGGTCGGCTGGTCAATCTCGGTGCTGCCGAGGGGCATCCGGCCGATGTCATGGACATGTCGTTCGCCAACCAGGCCCTCGCCGCCGAGTGGCTCGTGGTGAATCACGAGCAGCTCGAACCCAAGATCTACACCCTCCCGGCCGAGCTCGACGCCGAGGTTGCGAGGATCAAGCTCGAGGCGCTCGGATTCGGGCTCGAGCAACTCACCGACGACCAGCGCGCCTACCTCTCCGGTTGGCAAGAAGGAACGAATTAGTTCGGCCTGGCGGCCTCACAGCTGTCAGCTGTCAGCTATCGGCCCCGGTGGAGCGCGTCGGCGCGGCGAGCGGAGGTCCACCCCCTCGTCTGCCGACGGCGAAGCCGGTAGATCGGCGGGTTCCTGTCATACCGGCAGGGCACGATGTGGGGCATGGTCTGTCTGGCATGTCGCAGCCTGAGCCAGCGCACGGTGTGCGAGCGCTGTCGCATCCGGCTGGCGGTCGGGCCGGAGCGGTTGCTCTCCTTCGGGATCGTCCGGAGCGGATTCGTCCACGACGGCCCTGCTCGCGCCATCGTCCATCGGCTCAAATACGACGGCATCGAAGCGGCCGGGCGGTTTCTGGCGCACGACGGGATGGCGCATCTGGTGCCGCCCGATGCGCGCGCCCTCGTGCCGATCCCTCGGATCCGATGGCGGACGATGCGGTATGGAATCGATCCGGCGGCGGCGTTGGCGGAATGGCTTGCAACGCTGACCGGCGTACCCGTCGTCGCAGCACTCACACCGGCGTGGTTCGGCGGGAGACACGCCGGAAGGGACGCGGCCGGCCGCACCGCCCCGGTCTTCGAGCGTGCGGCGGCGGTGATCAGAGACGGCGTGCTCGTCGACGACGTCCTGACCACCGGTGGGACCATGGAGTCGGCAGCGGCAACGCTCGGTTCCGGGGTGATCGCCGGAGTCACGGCCACGGTCAGTGTGTGAGCCCGAGAGAGCGCCTGACTTTCGGTCGATTTCGTGTCACCCTGAGTGGGAAAGATGACTAGGGTGACTAGTCAGAAAGAAGTAGCCCTTTTTCTTCAAGTCAGCGGGGGAACGCGACGATGACCACAGCGTTACGCCAGTCACCGAGGTCACGGAGTCAATCGGCAATGACCGCCACCAGGAACATCATCATCGTCGACGACGCCCCGCTCATCCAGGCGGGCTTGTCGGCTGCGCTCAAGAGCGAAGGATTCGATGTCGTCGGCCAGGCGGCAACCGCACTCGATGCCGTCGACATGGCCAAGGAGTTGGAGGCCGACCTCATGCTCCTCGACGTGCTCATGCCCGGAATCTCCGGGCTCGACGTGGTCGACACCATCATCGAGGTGTCGCCCAAGACCAAGGTCGTGCTTCTCACGTCGTCGGAGTCGGAGGAAGACCTGCTGAAGGCGATCAAGGCCGGAGCTCGGGGCTACATCATCAAGGACACCCCGATGCCCGAGTTGGTCCGCAAGCTCAACGACGTGCTCGAAGGTGGCGCAGTCGTCTCCCCGTACATGGGGGGACTGCTGTTCGACACCGTCGCGCACCTGCTTCGGCATCGAGATCTGTCCTCGAGCAGGAAGCCGGCGCTCACGGGTCGAGAGATCGAGGTTCTCGAATCCATCGCCGCCGGGGCGACATCTCGCGAGGTCGGAGAGAAGCTGTTCATCTCCGAGAACACGGTCAAGAACCATGTTCGGAACATCCTCGACAAGCTGGGCCTCGGGTCGCGAAACGAAGCGGTGATGTTCGCCGTTCGGGAAGGCCTGATCAGCCTGGACTGATCGACTACCGGCACTCGATCGGTAGCATGTAGCCCTATGTCCCTCCTCGACAAGTTCCTTCGCGTCGGCGAAGGAAAGAACCTCAGAGACCTCGAGCAGTTCGCCGCCGAGGTCAACGCCCTCGAAGCCGAGTACGAGGCTCTCCCCGATGGAGAGCTCCAGGCCAAGACTCCCGAGTTCAAGCAACGCCTGGCCAACGGCGAGCCTCTGGACGACCTCGCGCTGGAAGCCTTCGCGACGGTCCGGGAGACCGCCAAGCGCATGCTGGGCCAGCGCCACTACGACGTCCAGATGATGGGCGGCATGGCGCTGCACCAGGGCAAGGTCGCAGAGATGAAGACCGGAGAGGGCAAGACCCTGGTCTCGACGCTCCCGGTCTATCTCAATGCTCTCCTGGGCAAGGGCGTCCACGTCGTCACTGTGAACGACTATCTCGCCTCACGTGACGCCGAGTGGATGGGGAGCATCCACCGTTTCCTCGGCCTCGAGGTCGGTCTCATCCAGAACGGCATGACGCCTGCCGAACGGAAAGTGGCGTACGGCGCCGACATCACCCACGGTACGAACAACGAATTCGGGTTCGATTACCTGCGCGACAACATGGCGATGAAGGCCGAAAACATGGTCCAACGCGGCCACCACTACGCCATCGTCGACGAGGTCGACTCGATCCTCATCGACGAGGCGAGAACGCCGCTGATCATCTCCGGCACCGTCGGCGACAACGCCAAGTGGTATCGCAACTTCGCAGCCATCTCACAGCGACTCCTGCCCGACGTCCATTACGAGGTCGACGAGAAGAAGCGCCAGGTGCTCGTCAACGAAGAGGGCGTCGCCCGGGTCGAAGAGATCCTCGGGGTCGAAAACCTCTACGACCACGCCGCCGTCGACCTCGTCCATCACATGGAGGTCTCCCTCAAGGCGAAGGAGCTCTATCACCACGACGTCGAATACCTCATCGACCACGGTGAGATCAAGATCGTCGACGAGTTCACCGGACGCGTCCTCGAGGGCCGCCGCTACTCCGAAGGCCTCCATCAGGCGATCGAGGCGAAAGAGAACGTCGCCATCAAACAGGAGAACCAGACGCTGGCGACGATCACGCTCCAGAACTACTTCCGGCTCTACGGCAAGCTCGCCGGCATGACCGGCACCGCTGCCACCGAGGCATCGGAGCTGGCCCAGATCTACGGTCTCGACGTGGTGGTCATCCCCACCAACCGTCCGATCGCTCGGCTCGACGAGCCCGACCTGGTCTTCAAGACCTCGATGGCCAAGTACAACGCAGTCGCCGACGACGTGGCGACACGCTACGAGCGGGGGCAGCCCGTGCTGTTGGGCACCATCTCGATCGAGCAGTCCGAGATCGTCTCGGGCCTCCTGAAGAAGCGCGGGATCGATCACGAGATCCTGAACGCCAAGGCGCACGCCCGAGAGGCGGACATCGTCGCTCAGGCCGGTCGACCCGGTGCGGTGACCGTCGCCACCAACATGGCTGGTCGCGGTGTCGACATCCAGCTGGGAGGCAACCCCGAGGCACTCGCCAAGCTCGAACTCAAACGGCGCGGCGAGGATCCCGAGTCGGACCAGTACCCCGATCTCCTCGCCGAGCTCACCGAGAAGTACCAGGCCGAGCTCGCCGATCGCCAGGAGGAGGTCAAGCGCGCCGGCGGGCTCTACGTCATCGGCACCGAACGCCACGATTCGAGGCGAATCGACAACCAGCTCCGAGGCCGCTCGGGGCGCCAGGGCGATCCCGGGGAATCGCGTTTCTACCTCTCGCTCGAAGACGACCTCATGCGCAGGTTCTCCGGAGACCGGGTCGCCGGCGTGATGCAGACCCTCAAGATCCCCGACGACGTGCCCATCGAGCACAAGATGATCAACCGCGCAGTCGAGAGGGCCCAGAGCCAGGTCGAATCGCAGAACTTCGAGATTCGCAAGAACGTCCTGAAGTACGACGAGGTGATGAATCGTCAGCGCGAGGTCATCTACTCCTGGCGCGCCGGGATCCTGCACGGCGACTCGACGACCGAGCTCATCGACGAGTGGATCGACAAGGTGGTCGAGGACACGGTCCGTTCCAACATCACAGACGAGCTTCCACCCGCTCAGTGGGACTGGGAGTCACTGCACACCGAGCTGAACGTCTTCTACCAATCCGAGATCGACGGCCCCGACGCCATCGAGGGACGGATCTCGGTCGACAAGGTCGTGGATGCGGCCCTCGCCGAAGCCCGTGACCGCTACGCAGAGCGCGAGAAGGAGCTCGGCGAGGACATGCTCCGCCAGATCGAGCGACAGGTCATGCTCCAGGTGATCGACACCAAGTGGCGCGAGCATCTCGCCGACATGGACTACCTCAGGGCGGGGATCGGGCTCCGAGCGATGGGACAGCGCGACCCACTGACCGAATACCAGCGCGAGGCATTCGACATGTTCGCCGACCTCGTCGAGCTCGTGAAGCGGGACGCGGTCCGGTATCTGTACCACGTGCAGGTCACCCAGCAGCCCGCAGCCCAGCCCAAACAGGTTTCGACGTCGGGCCCCACATCGGCTCCCAAGCCGGTCGTGACCGGCGACAAGATCGGCCGGAACGAGCCGTGCCCCTGCGGTTCGGGTAAGAAGTACAAGCGCTGCCACGGGGCGAATTAGCCGCCTCGTTCCTCCGCAGCATGGTGCATTGTCGGTTGCGCGGTGTCAGCCGCAGCGATG
>CBDTXZ010000173.1:0-6390 GCA_965364515.1 uncultured bacterium | reverse complement strand
GGACTTGTGGATGTCGTGTGCGGACAGGTGTACGGCAGTCATGATCTCACTCCTCGTTGAGTTGGTCTATGCCGAGATTGTCAAAGGATCCGGTGGCGATCAGAGCCACGATTGCGACCGTCGCGGTCAGCGACAGCGGCACTGCGACATACGCCAGGAGAGGCTCGACGTCGAATCGGAGCGCCGGGGCGCCCAGCTGGCCGATGACCGAGGCCACCATCGATCGACCGATCGTGGCCACGAGCACGGTTCCGAGCCCGATGCCGGCGACCAGCACCACCACGAACCTGGTCAGGTACTGGAAGCGGAGCGCTCGATCCGAGACGCCGAGTCCACGCTGGATGGCTATCTGGGACCGGTCACGGGCGATGATCATCTGTGCGAACATGGCGGCGATGAGCGCTGCGAGGACGAGAGCCGTCAGTGCTGCGACGGTCGCGACCGTGCCGGTCTGCCTGATCAGGTCGCCCAGGGTCTGGTCGGCGAACTCGGACATCTCGATCGTCTGAACCGCCGGGAAGGTGGTCGAAAGCCGCTCCGCCAGCTCGGCCGGGGCAACACCGTCGACGGCGTCGAGCAGGACCGTGCGCCACACGATCTGCTCGCCATCGACCGGAACCAGGCCCTTGGCGGTGCGGCCGCCGTTGGTCATGTCCTGATAGATCCCGACCACGGTCACGTCGTTCGCTCCGGTGGCGCCTCGCAGGGCGATCGTGTCGCCGACATCCGCTCCCAGTGAGTCAGCAGCGAGCGACGACAGCGACACCTCATCGGAAGCGTCGGGTTGCGAGCCCCTGACATACGAGAGGGGGAAGATTTGGTGGTCGCCGGTCTCCACCGGCATCTGCTCCCATTCTCCGTCTGTGTTGAGCGCCTCGAACCGGGCAGTGACGAAGCCCGCCACTCGGGCGACGTCCGCATCCTGCTCGAGGGCCGACAGCAACTCGGGTGCGCCCTCTACGGCTTCGGGCGTTCGCAGCTCGAGCCGGAGGTCGGCGACGCCGGTGCCCAGGTAGGTGATGAACGTCGGTGAGGTCACCGTGGTCCAGAGATTGAGGGGCACGAGGAACAGGAAGGTGCACAAGGTGAGCACGGCCAGCAGCATCCGGTGGGTCCGGAAGCTGCGGCGGATGTCGTTGAGTCCCATCCACAACTCCGGGCGGAGCCGGCTCGTAGTCAATCGTGACTTCGACGCTCGGGTCGGCCACCACGCTCGCCGGCGCCGCGGGGCAGCGGTGGCTCGGAGGGCGTCCATCGTCGAGATCCGGCCCAGGCGACGCAGCATCAGCGCACACCACGCAACGATTGCGAGGACGATCAGTCCGGCCCCCAGAATCGGAGCCGCAGTCAGCCACCAGGATCCGTCGGGCTCTCCCAGTTGCAGGCGCAGTGACGAGGTGACCGCCCGGGCAGCGGGAATGCTCAGCAGCGAGCCCACGAGGCCGCCGATCACCGCCAGTGCCACGTACTTGCTGAGATAGAGCCGACGGATCCCCTTCTTGGGGATGCCGATCGCCTTCATCACTCCGATCTCGTGGGTGTCGCGCTCGATGGCGGTCAGGAACGAGAACCGCAACGCAATGGCGGCCACGGCGAGCATGAGGACAGCGAGCAGGCTGAGGACGGCGATGCCGATGCCGTGTGAAACGGCATTCAGGAGGAAGAAGGTGCCTCGGTCCAGCAGTGGACCGTTGGTGGCGGGCCCGGTCTCGGTGTAGGCGTCGGAGACCGCTTTCGTGTCGGCTCGGTCTGCCATCAGGAACTCGATCAGGTACTCGGGTTCGTCGATGTGGCCGGCGATGGCTCGATGGTCCACTTCAGAGATCAGCAGGCGCTTCGACGTGGCGAACGTGGGGTTCATCATCGAATCCCTCACGAAGTCGGTGACCGTGAAGTCGAATCGTGCACTCGAGAGTCGGACGGAGACCGTGTCGCCGACCTCGACACCCTGCGTCTGCCGGTAGTACAACGGCATCGCGATCTCGCCGGGCCCGACATCGAGCACTTCGCTGTCGAGGCCGAGCAACAGGTCGAAGCTGGCGTTCTGGGTGACCAGCGCCGGTTGCAACACGCTGCCCGATTGCGGTTCTTCTCCCAAGAAGAGCTGGTCGGTTGGGATGGGCAACGTCTCACTGACCTGCCAATCGGCGAGCTCGGGGCGGTCCGCTGCCCAGGCTTCGACGGTTTCGATGTCTACATCGCCGGCGTGCATCTGCATGACGTCGGGGGTGCGGGCGGTTGCGAACAGCTCACCGATGGCTCCGGTCAGCTGGGCGAGGACGCTGCCGCCAGTGGCCGCCAGCAGGGCCGCGAGGGAGATCAGCCCGGCGAGGACGATGGTCGTCGTGCGGGTTCGCCGGAGGTCGGCGCGAAGCATTCGGGTCAACATGGGATCGCCTCCAGTTCGAGGTGTGAATCGAGATCGGGTTCGAGAGCCGCAACCGACGTGGAACGGCTGATGGTCACGGCAGAGAGCAGCATCAGAGCGCCGGCGATGCTGAAGATCAGGGCGGTGCCTCGTCCGGGTCCGACACCGATGACCTTCCCGAGGCTTGCGCGGAAGAGCCCGTCAGGGGCCATCAACGGCTCGAACACCAGGTCTGCCAGCGGCCCGGCGACGACGTAGGCCACGGGGAAACCGAGCTGGGAGACCAGTCCGATCAGGCCCCATGCTCTGCCCTGCGCCTCGTTCGGCAGCGAGGAGCGGACGAGAACGTCAGCGCCTGTGTTGACGAACGTGAGAGAGGCGAAGAACAGGAAGCCCATCAGGCCGACCGACCACACCGGGCCGTAGGGGAACACCGTCAGGAATCCGCCGGCTGCGAACATGCCGACGACCAGGGTTCCGTAACTGCCGCGACGAGCGACGATCGCGGCGACGGCGACGCTGCCTGCGATCAGGCCTGACGCTGCCACCGACTCGAGGATCCCCTGTTCGGTCACCGTGATGCGTGGCAGCATCAACGGCTTGATCAGTACCTGGGCGAGCCCGGCGGCAAAGGTGGCCAGCACGAACACCGTGATCAACACGACCACACCTCGGACGCTCGAGAGCACCCTGGCTCCCTCCCGCAGCTCCGAGAGAACTCCCGTGGAGCCCTTGGGCATGGTGGGGGCGGCGATCGAGCGGCGAACGACGAGCGTGCAGGCGACCGTCACCACGACCGTCGCTGCGTCGATCAGCAAGACAGCGTTGATCGAGGCGAGCCCGAGGACGAGTCCGGCCATGAAGGGTGCCGCCAGCAGTCGGCCGGCACCGATCAGCTGCATGAGCGCCGAGCTTCGTGCGTAGTCGTCGGGATCGACCAGATCGGTGATCGAAGCTTTGAACGCCGGCTCGGAGATCGCAGCGAATGCGCCGGTCAGCAGCATGCCGACACACACGAGAGGAATCGAAGGTTGGGGGTTCGACAGGGCCCACCAGACGACCGCGATCCCGGAGATTCCGCCGCCGTCACCAAGCGCCATGAGCACGCGACGGTCGTGCCGATCGGCTGCCACTCCGGTGAGCGGGCCCAGGACCATGGGCGGCACCAGCGCGCAGGCCAGGACGGCGGAAACGGCGGTGGCGCTCTCGGACGACCGGAACACGTAGGCCGCCACCCCGAATGCCGTCATGCCGCTCCCGAGCGCATTGATCAGCGCGCCGGCCCAGAGGACCCGGAAGTGTCGCATCGAGCGGGATTCGGTGATGTGAGACTTGCTCGTGGTCATCGTTTCGCTCTGGTCGGGTACAAACGAAGCTATGGCAAGCGCGTGATCGGGTCTTCGGACCGTGGTTCGATCCTCGCCTCCAACCCAGGGTTGATTTGGCGACCGTCGACGCTCTTCGAAGCGGGATCGATCGCAGACAACTCAGTCACTGACTTGAATGCGACTATGCCCGGTTTCTCGTTCCTGTCGACGCTGCTGGCCGGTTTGGGCGCCTGGTCGGGTCGCCGCACCCCACCAAGGGGTCTCGTCATCGGATCCCTCGTCGGAGCCACAGTGGTCTGGCTCGCTGGGGCGTTCGATCTCAGTGGCTTGGCTGCTGCCGGCCTGTTCGGCGTCTCTGTGACCGTGGGGTCGCTCCTCGGTCGGCGCCTTCCACCTCGAAGCCGGCCCATGCTCTTCGTTCTGATCGTGTTGGCGGCCGTCGATCTCGCCTGGATCGCATCGGGCGGGGGCGGCGCAGCGGAGGGATGGGTGAAGGATGTCGCCAACTTCTCCATCGAGCTCGGAGGGAGGTCATCGACCATCGGCACGCTCGATCTCGTGATCGCCGCTGCCCTGGCGGCTCACTGGCTGATCAGGGGAGCCGCTCCCTGGTTGGCTGTGGCCCCGGGGCCCGTCGGGATGATCTTCTCGAACGTCTTCGTCGCCTTGACGGGAGCGACGAATCTCCCCCTCATCCCGTTCCTGCTCTTGGGATGGCTCATCACCGAAGGGCTCGAGCGGAGACTCCGGACGGCGGAGCGGAGCACCGGTCCAGCTCCATCACACGCCGACACCGAGTCCGGCTGAGCGCGGTTGGATGAAGTCTCAACCGCCGAACTTCGGCCACGAACCGTGTTCCTCGCCCCTCGTCGGGCCCGACGGGCACGGCCGTCAGAATCCGACGTCCTGCTCGCCCGGTTCGACGAGCCCGCTCTCGTAGGCGAACACGACGGCTTGCGCTCGGTCCCGCAAACCGAGCTTGGTGAACACGCTGTTGATGTGCGTCTTCACCGTCGCAGCCCCGATGAACAGCTGTTCGGAGATCTCGGTGTTGTTGAGACCCCGGCCGATCGCCGTCAGCACTTCGCGTTCGCGATCGGTGAGTCGCTCCAGTCGCGCAGCAGCCGCGGTGTCTTCGGCGAGGCGCTGGGCGAAACGTCCGATCAGGCGTTTGGTGATCGATGGAGCGATCAGCGCCCCTCCGTCGGCCACCGTGCGTACCGCGCCGACCAGCTCTGCGCGGGGGATGTCCTTGAGGACGAAGGCGCTCGCACCGGCCTGTAGCGCTCCGTACACGTACTCGTCGGGGTCGAAGGTGGTCAGGATGATCACCTTTACGGGCCAGTCTGCATCGCCCAGGATCCGGCGGGTGGCCTCCAGCCCGTCCATCTCGGGCATGCGGATGTCCATGAGGATGACGTCGGGCCGTTGGGTGTGCGCCATCTCGACTGCCACAACGCCGGTACCGGCCTCTCCGACCACTTCGATGTCCTCTTCGTGGTCGAGCACCATCGCAAACCCCTCGCGTACCAGCTCCTGGTCGTCGACCACCACGACTCGAATCGTCATTCCTGCCCCTGCTCCATGGGGAGGCGAGCCAAGATGCGGAACCCGCCCCCGAGACGAGGGCCTGCTTCGAACGTACCGCCGAGCAACGCCGCCCGCTCTCGCATGCCCACCAGCCCCTGCCCTGACCCGGGCAAGGTCGAACCGCCTGAGCCCCGGTCGGTCACCTCGATGGTGAGCATGCGGTCGCGAGTGGACAGCCGAACCTCGGCCTCGGGGGTCGGTCCGGCATGTTTGAGCACGTTGGTGAGCGCCTCTTGAACGATTCGGTACGCCGCGAGATCCACCTTCGCAGGGAGAGAGTCGGGGACTCCGATGCTGGCAAGGGAGACGTCCAGCCCGGCGCTCCTCATCTCGGCGACGAGGCCGGGGATCTCCGCCAGACCGTGAACCGGAACCAGGTTCTCGCGCGGCTCGTCGGAGCGGAGCACGCCGAGCACCTGACGGAGCTCTCCGAGGGCCTCTCGTCCGGCCTCCTCCACGTCTTTCATTGCGCGCATCGCACGCTCGGGGTCGCTGGTCGCCACGGTCTGAGCAGCCCCGGCTTGCACCGTGATCATGCTGACACGATGAGCGACGACATCGTGCAGCTCACGGGCGATCCGTGATCGCTCCTCGTCGGCGGCCAGTTGAGCTGTCGCATGACGTTCCCGTTCCAGATAGGCGGCGCGCTCCTCGAGGAGCCGCAGGTACTCCCCTCGGCGGCGTACACGCCTTCCCACGTACCAGCCCAGCACCACCACAGACAGCGAAAAGCCGTAGACCGAGATCGGCTCGCCTTCGATCAGATCGTCGGCGACGGCGAGGATCATGGCTGCGACAACGGCCATCAGGCTGGTGCGGTTGTCGGTGATGTAGCGGCCGACCCCGTACAGGGAGACGAAGATCGCAAGCGACGGGCCGCCATCCAGGCTCATCAGGTCCCATATGAGGGCAGCGGTCAGTGTCGTCACGAGAACGGCGAGCGGGTGGCTCCTCCTCCACAGCAGAGCGAGGCTGCTGGCACCGAGCAGCAGGTAGATGCCAGGAGCCACATCTCCGAGCATCGAGAAGGAGAACCCACTCGACTCGTTGGCCAGCCGGATGACCGCTCCGACCACCTCGAGAACGAACGCCAGGACGGCGAGC
>CBDTXZ010000172.1:0-6435 GCA_965364515.1 uncultured bacterium | reverse complement strand
GGAGATCGCCCTGCATCAACTCTGCGAGTTGACGCGACACGGCCAATCCGAGCCCGACCGACGACGGAGTCGCGACGCTGTTCGAGCCCCGGCCATACGCCTCGAAGATGGCGTGCTCGGACCCGACCGGCACGCCGGATCCGTCGTCGACGATGGATGCGACCACCCGCTGTCCTCGCACCTCGACCTCCGCCCAGATGTGGTCTCCCCCATATCGCAGCGCATTGGTGATCAGGTTGCGAAGAACCTGTCTGAATCGAAGTGGGTCGAGTATCACCTCGGCCCGGTCTCCGCGGACCGGGACGAAGAGTCGCCCCCCCGCCTTCGGGGCGTGGAGCGAGAGAACCGACTGGAGCTCCTCGGCGATGTCACGCACGACCGGTTTGACGCTCAACGTCCCGATGTCGGCCCGCGCGGCCACGAGGAGGTCCTCGATGATGTTGCCGAGTTCGGCACCCTGCTCGGTGATGAGTGTCATGAACTCGCCGAGTTCGGCCTCCGAGAACTGAGCCCAGTCGTTCCTGAGCGCCTCGGCGAGACCGACGATACCGGTCAGCGGGGTGCGGAGTTCGTGACTGACCGAGGCGATGAACTGGTCCTTCGAGCGGATCGACTCCTCGAGTTGCTCTTTCAACTCGGTGACCTCGTTCAAGGTGTCCTCGAGTCTCCCGCGCTCGAGCGAAACGGCCAGCTGTCTGGCGATGGTTGCAAAGGACCTGAGATCGGTGTCGTCGAAGGCTGACATCTCCGACATCGGACCGCCCACCAGCATGATGCCGACGATCCTCGACTCGGTCTGGATCGGGGTGACCATCGCATCGCGTACGGGGCCGACCCCAGGGAATCCGAGCGGCTCTCCATCGGGGCGCCGGACAACCACCCCGTCGGTCGAACGAACCATGCCGTTCCAGGGGTCGGCGAGATAATCGAACACCGCCGGCTGCATACGCGCAACGATCTCGCCACTCTCGACGCTGGTCTGATAGACGAGCTTTCCGCCCCACTCCGGGAAGATCAGGATCGAGGCGTAGCGGGCATCGAACATCTTGGCGGTGCCCTTTGCGACGACCTCGAGCGAGCTGTCGATGACCGGACTGCGATGCAGGTCACGGGAGATCTCGTACATCGCAGCCGTGCGGAGCCGCTCGTCCATCTGCGACGTGTAGGCGCGATACGCCACGAAGAGGACCGCGATCGGGATGAACGCCAGCCAGGCCGCCCCGGCTCTGGAGTGGACGATGGTGACCGCGACGAGACCGAGGGCCACATTCATGGCTGCGGCGATCGCGCTGAATCGGAGCACATCGTTCGATTCGGCGCGCGTGGGCTTGGTTCCGCTCAGACGGACTGCGATCGTGATCAGACCATCGGCGATCAGGAGCGACAGGCCCGCAGCCATGAGCACACCGATCCAGCCGTAGACGCCGAGCGGGTCGCCGAGCTGGATCGCCGCCCTGAACACGGCTACGGATGCGACCGCCTGAAGCGCGAACTGGGCGACGTTGAAGACGAGCTTGATCGGCGTGTTCCGCCTCAGGACTCCGAACGCGATGATGTTGCCGACGGCGTGCGCCGCGATGAAGGTCATCGGCTCCATGAAGTAGAGCCCGAGGACGAGAGGAATCTCGCTGAGCGAGAACGTGAACGAGTCTCGGCGGAAGCGGAAATGGACGACGGAGCTCTCGGCCGCCACCACGAGTGCGACCATCAGCCATGCCGGGATCGTGATCGCGGCCTCGGGGCCATCGAAGAGCTCGACGAGTGGCATCAACCCGACGGCTGCGGCGACGACTGCGACGTTCAGGAGCCAGATCTTGGCGTACGGACCGCGCAGCCAGCTGTATCGGTGCAAGTGGCCGAAGAGCCTGGTCCGGGCATCGCTCATGACAGACTCGACCAGCCCAAAGCGGTCCGGGATGTTTCCGATCGCGGCTCACCCATCCCGTCGCCACCGACCGGCGGCGCTCCGTCGAGGGCGAGGGAGATCACTCGTTGACACTCCCACCGGACCCGGTCTTGTGGTCCCAGCTGAGGCCCCTCGCCTGGACTCTCTTGCGCATCTCGCTACCTCTCACTGCCGGCGGCGTGGCGGGGTGGTTCGCCACTCTCAGACGTGATCGGCGACCGGGCAGGATTTCTGGAGGCACAGAAACAAGACGCGCGAACGGGCTAGACACCCGCTCTGGCCTGTCAACGGTCGGTTGCCATCCAACCGTCGAGCCGGGCGACCGCCGCAACGATGTCGTCGGTGCCCTCTGAGTAGGAGAACCGGACGAACCGGTGTCCGGCGCCCGGATCGAAGTCGATCCCCGGCGTGACCGCGACCCCGACATCATCGAGCCACCGCCGACACAGTTCCTGGCTGTCGAGCCCCAGGTGGCCGACATCGGCCCAGACATAGAAGGCGCCGTCTGCGGGAGCCAGTCGCTCGATGCCCATGGATCGCAACCCCTTCACCAGCAGATCGCGATTGACCCGGTAGCGCTCGACGTGGCCATCCAACTCGGCAAACGCCTCGAACGAGCCGAGCGCAGCGTGTTGAGAGACCGCCGGTGCCGAGATGAACAGATTCTGCGCGAGACGCTCGGCCGGTGCAACGAGAGCGTCGGGGACGACCATCCAGCCCACCCGCCACCCGGCCATCGACTGGTACTTCGAGAACGACTGGATCACCACGGCGTCGCGATCGTGTTCGAGGGCCGTCACCTCGTTGCGTTCGAAGGCGATCCCGTGATAGATCTCGTCGGACACCAATCGGATGCCGGCCGAGCGCGTGAACTCCGAGATCTCTCTCATCTCGTCGGCGGTGATCACCGTGCCAGTGGGGTTCGATGGCGAGGCGATGACCAGACCGTCGAGCGGGGATGCCGAATCGATGAGCTCGACGGTGGGGTTGAAGCCGGTGTCTTCGGTGACCTGAAGTGGCACGACCGTCACGCCGAGCGCATCCATGATGTTCCGATAGGCGGCGTAGCCGGGCTCGGTCATGCCGACCCGGTCACCCGGATCGAAACAGGCCAGCATCGCCAGCGTGAATCCCCCCGACGCCCCGACGGTGACGATCACCCGATCAGGATCGATGTCGACGCCATATCGGTCGACATACAACTGGGCGATCCTTCGTCGCAACGATGGGAGCCCGGTCGCCTGCGTGTACCCGAGCCGATCGGCCGCGATGGCCGAAACAGCGGCCTTCAACGCCGGCCCTGGAGCGGACGTGCTTGGCTGGCCGACCTCGAGATGCAGCACATCGCCCACGACTTCGTCACGCCTCGCCGCAGCCTTCATCACCTCCATCACATAGAACGGGCTGATTCCGGATCGGCGGGACGGATTCACGAAGTCCTCCGATCGACGAGCACGCGGCCCCGACGCATCACGAACACCGGCTCCAGCAGCGTCTCGATCCTCCGGAACGGGTCGTCGGCGAAGGCGACCACGTCCGCCGGCATTCCCTCCGTGAAGCCGTAGGGCTCGCCGACGTATTCGTAGGCGGCTGAGGTGACCGCCCGGACCGCCTCTGCGACGCTGAACCCGTACTCGGTCAACCCGACCGCCTCCTGACCGATGGTGCCCTGAACGGTTCCGAAGTCGCTTCCGGCCAACACGGTGACACCGGCTTCGGCCGCCCGCCCGGCCAGACTGCTCACCCGGTCGAGCCCGGCGGAGAGCACCTTGCCGCCCGTTCTCTCCGGTCCCACCTGCCGGATCACGCGCTCCACCTGGCGCACGGTCGGCACCCATGCTCCACCTCGAGCTCCGAGCTCCCGGATGTCGTCATCGGTCAGGTACAGGCCGTGCTCGATGGAGTCGACCCCTGCCTGTACGGCGATCGAAGGGGTGTCCGGCGCCATCGCGTGGATCGCCACCCGCAACCCGCGCCGGTGCGCGGCAGCAACGGCCGGGGCGAGTGTCTCGACCCCGAACGCCGGCGGCGCCCCCTGGCCACGCTTCGGCCAGTCCCCGATCAGCTTGAACCATCCTCCGGCGGTGGGGTGCCGAGCCACTCTCTCGACGAGGTCCTCTGGAGCCACCTCTTCGACCGCACCCGGGTAGTAGCCGTCGATCCCGGCAACGATCGGCCCGGCAGCTCGGAGCCCGGGTCGGGCGTCCAGAGGATCATCGAGGATGGCGAGCACGCCATCATCGGACCAACCCTTGTCCAGACAGAGAAAGATCCCGCCCTCCAGCTCGGCCACCATGCGGGCCCGGATCCGATCGGGGTCACTCGGGACGAAGTCGGGCTGATCCGAGCTGAGATGGATGTGGGCATCGGCAAGGCCGGGCGCCGCGACCAGATCGGTGAGGTCGAAGGTCGGCCCATCTCCCGGAGTGCCCCAGAGACCGTGCTCCACGCCGAGGTCGACCGCATGGCCGCCGAGGTCCGTGATCAGATAGCGCATGAAACCCGACGCTACTTGCAAGGAACCTTTCAAAGTCTGATAGCGTCATGTCTCCATGGACAGCAGAGTCACCTCCGCGTTCACGCTTGCAGCCCTCGTTGCAGTGGCCGTTCTCTTCACCAACCCGCAGCCTGCAGCCGCGTGTTCGTGTGCCCCCGGGGCACCGATCGAGCTGCTCGAATCCAGCGATCTGGCCTTCATCGGCACCCTGGTCGACCAGCAGCCCGACTTCGCCGGCACCGCCACCGAGAGCCTGATCGCAGTCGACAACGTCGTCAAAGGCGACGTGGGTGCCTCGATCATCGTGTCAGCCGCGTCGGACAGCGAGTGTGGCATCGGCCTGGCCACAACCGACCAGATCGCCATCACTGCCACACAGGTCTCCGGAGAGATCCTTCCCGAGGTGTGCACGGTGATGGATCCCGCCCAGTTGCTCGCGGCCGCAGATGAGCTCGGTCTCGACCCGTTCATTCCACCCGGCGAGGAGTTGGCGACGGTCCTCCCGGAATCGACCAGCAACTACGCCGCCGCCATCCCGCTCAGCATCGCACTCAGCCTGGTGTTCCTCGGAGCGGTGGCGCTCGGCACTCGACAGAATTCCATGTCGTCCAAGTGACGTTCGCCATAGGTAGCCCGCGCCCGCGGGTTGAATGACACCATGCACCGAATCCGACTCGTGCCCTTCGTGGTCGTCCTCTCGGCGTGCTCGCTCATCTCCTCGCCGACGGTGACGACCGACGTTTCCGACCCCACGCCACCGGTCGTGACGACGACATCCACCACCACGACCACCATCCCACCCGAAGCCACCGTGGAGACCGACACCCTCGAGACGGTCGGTTGTGAGTCGGCGGACGAGGACTTCGTCGTGTTGTGCGAAGTGGTTGCGACCATCCAGGAGAACTACGTCGACGAGGTTCCGATCGAGGTGCTCGCCGAGGCGGCGATCGAGGGCGTCGAGTCATTTGCCGCCGTCGATCAGACCACTGACCGTTTGGAGTGCGCCCTGCCCGATGTCTCATTCACACCCGTCTGCGAAGCGATGGACGAGGCGGACGCCACCCCGCTCGACGCGGTGGAGGCAGCAATCAACGGGATGGTGGCTTTCGCTCTCGACCCGAACAGCGCCTATCTCGACCCCGCTGCGCTTGCGCTCGCCCAGGAGGATCAGACGGGGTCCGTCGAAGGCATCGGCGCGCTCGTCAACACCGAGGATCGGACGACCGAGGTCCCGTCGGCCAACCCCTGTCTCATCATCAGCGACACCTGCCGCATGGTCATCATCTCCACCTTCGAGGACAGCCCGGCCGCCCGGGCGGGGCTCGAACCAGGTGACGAACTCGAGAGCGTGGATGGCGAGTCCATTCTCGGCAAGACCTTGGATGAGGTCACCAATCTGGTTCGAGGGCCATCCGGGAGCCCGGTGGAGCTCGCCTTCCTGCGGGGAGACGAACGGTTCACCGTGACTATCACCCGGGCCGCGATCGAGATCCCGATCGCCGAGTGGGAGGTCATCGACGGCATCGGCTACCTGCAGCTGAACCTCTTCACGAACAACTCGGACGAGGTGGTCCACGACGCGCTCCGGGAACTCGTGGGGGAAGGCGCGACATCGCTCATCTTCGACCTCCGGAACAACCCGGGAGGCTCGCTCGACTCCTCCGTCGAGATCGCCAGCGAGTTCCTCGCCGACGGCCTCGTCCTCCGTACGGAGGCACCCGGCACCGTCATCCCGTACGACGTGCGACCCGGCGGCGTTCTCACGGATCCGTCGTTCCCGGTCACGATTCTCGTCAATCGCGGCAGTGCCTCGGCGTCCGAGGTGGTTTCGGGTGCGCTCAAGGAGGCCGGGCGGGCCGTGCTCATCGGCGAGAACACGTTCGGCAAGAACACCGTCCAACAGCGCTTTCCGCTGCCCAACGGTGGCGCGATCAAGGTGACCATCGCACGCTGGGTCACGCCCGGTGGCGTCGACTTCGGCCAAGACGGCATCAGCCCCGACATCGACGCAGAGGTCCCGCTCGACCTCGAC
>CBDTXZ010000171.1:0-6461 GCA_965364515.1 uncultured bacterium | reverse complement strand
GGCGTCGACAGCGTCGACATCGCCGCCGCCACCGGCCGGGGCATCGCAGTGTGCAACACACCCGATGGCCCGACGATCTCGACCGCCGAGCACGCCATCACGTTGCTCCTCGCCGCCTCGAAGCGTGTTCTGCAGGCCCACTCGAGGCTCCGGGCGGGCGAGCACGATCTGTATATCCGCCATCAGGGCCTGGAACTCGACGGATCGGTGTTGGGGCTGATCGGATACGGTCGGATCGGTCGGCGGGTTGCCCGAGCCGCGGTCGGTCTCGGGATGCGAGTGATGGTCTTCGACCCGTACCTCGACGAATCGCCCGAGTCGGTGACGCTCACAGAGACCATCGATGACCTCCTGGCGAACGCAGACGCGGTGTCGCTCCATGTTCCGTTGACCTCCGACAACGCCGGGTTCTTCGACGCGCACCGCTTCGGGCAGATGAAGCCGGGATCGGTGTTCGTGAACACTGCCCGGGGCGGGTTGGTGGACCACGACGCCCTTCTCGGGGCGCTCGAGTCGGGCCATCTGCTCGGTGCCGGCCTGGACGTCAGCGACCCCGAACCCCTGCCGCCGGGACACCCGCTGTTGGAGCGCGACGATGTGATCGTCACGCCACACGTCGCCTCGGCCACCAAAGCGACGAAGCACCGGATGCTCCAGATGGCCTTCGATCAGGTGATGGATGTGTTGGAGGGAAGACGCCCGCCTCACCTGGTCGACCCGTCGGTGTGGCCGGTAGGCCAATGACCACCCTGAACTCGACCGAGGAGGAGAGATGATCGAGAACACCATCCGGCGGAAGCTCGAGGCGGGAGAGTCGGTGTACGGGTGTTTCCTTCGTCAGGCGGAGCCTTCGTTGGCCGAGTTCATCGCGCTGCTCGGATGGGACTTCGTCATCTTCGACGGCGAGCACGGCACCCTCGAGCCCAGGGACGTCGAGGGATTGTGTCGCGGGGTCGAGGTCGGCGGCAGCATCCCCTTCGCCAGGGTTCCGGTCAACCAACCCCACGACATCCTGAGGTTCCTGGACACCGGAATCGCCGGGGTCCACATCCCCTGGGTCAACACCGCTGAGGACGCAGCCGCTGCGGTGGCGTCGGTGAAATACTGGCCGGAGGGAAATCGGGGCCTGGCCGGGAGTCGTGCCTCGCGGTGGGGGGTCACCGAGCCGATCGGCGCATACACCGAACGGGCGAACCGCGAGACGATGGTGGTGATCCACATCGAGACCATCGACGCAGTCGACGCGATCGCCGATTACGTCGCCATCGACGGGATCGACGTGCTGTTCATCGGTCCGACGGACCTGTCGCACTCGCTCGGTCATCCGGGCGACATCGATCATCCAGACGTCGTCTCGGCCATGGAGCGGGTCCGCTCCGCGGTGGTCGGGTCGGGCAAGGTGCTGGGGGTGTTCGCCGGCACCCCTGAGCGGGTCGTCGAATGGCGAGACAAGGGCGCCCGCTACTTCGCGACCACCACCGAGAGCCTCCTCAAAGCGGGAATGTCGGGGTATCTGAACCAGGTGAGGTCGACGTGAGCCCCCGGGTGGCCGTCTTGACCGGGGGTGCGTCGCTCATCGGGGTTGCGTTCGCGGAGCGTTGGGTTGCTTCCGGTGGCCGGATCGTCCTGGCGGATCGGAACGACGACGTGAGTGCCGAGGTGCGAGAAGCCATCGGCGACGCCGGCAGGTTTCTCGTGGGTGACGTCACCGACGACGCCCATCTCTCCGAGTTGATCACCACGGCCGTCGATGTGTTCGGGGGAATCGACGCAGTCGTCAGTGGTCCGGCGGTCTTCGACGACGACGGATACGCCACCTCGCGGGAGCGGTGGCACAGGGCGCTCGACATCAACCTGGTGTCGGCAGCCCGCCTCACCGACGTCGCCCTCCCCCACCTCGCAGCCGGATCGTCGGTGACCTACATCGCCTCGGTGAGCGGTCGATCCTCACAGCCCGGCCGGATGGTCTACAACGTCTCCAAGGCGGGGCTGTTGATGCTGGCCCGGACGGGGGCTCAGGCGCTCGCCCCTCGGGGAATTCGGGTCAACTCGGTGTCACCCGGCTGGACGTGGAGCAGGAACATCGAGCGTCGCTACGGGAGCCGTGAGCGGGCAGACGAGTTCGCCGCCGAGTTCCAACCGCTCGGTCGCATGGCCGATCCAGACGAGATCGCAGCCGCCGTGATGTTCGTCGCGTCAGAGGACGCGGCGTTCATGACCGGAGCGGACCTGGTGGTCGACGGTGGATACACCGCACTCGGCCCCGAGGCGTTGGGCCAGGCTGCGGCGAAGGTCCCGCCGCTGGCCTGATCTCCGGATCGGCCGATACCTGAAAGCCGCTCGCCGCAGGCCTTGGAACGTTCCAACCCGCTCGGTATGCTCAGATCGTGGCACAACGATCAGCCCCGACCATCCTGGACGTCGCCGAGCTCGCCGGGGTCTCCAAGTCGCTCGTCTCCCTGGTGATGCGGGGCGCTCCGAACGTCTCGGACGACAAACGCCAGTCGGTGCTCGAGGCCGCCGACGAACTCGGCTATCGACCCAACGCGGCCGCTCGCAGCCTCGTTCGACAACGGAGCTATCTCATCGGTGTGCTCGTGAGCGACTTCGGCAATCCGTTCTTCTCCGATCTCCTCGAAGGCGTCGAGGAGGCTGCACTCCTGGCCGAGTACCGGGCGCTCTTCAACACCGGGAGCCGGATCCCGAGCAGGGAGCTGATCGCACTCGACGCCTTGCTGCAGCTGAGAACCGACGGTCTGATTCTTGCCTCGCCGAGGTTCGACGACTCCGAACTGAAGAAGATCCCCCGCTCGGTCCCGGTCGTGATGGTCGGAAGGGACACGTCGGCGACCGGGATCGACGTCGTGATGGACGACGATCGGCACGGCTCCGAGCTCGTCGTCGAGCACCTCACCGAACTGGGGCACCGCCACATCGTCCACATCCACGGTGGCTCTGGTGCGGGCGCCGCGGCCCGCAGCGAGGGTTTCGTGACTGCGATGGAGCGGCGGTCCCTCGAGCCGACGTTGGTTGAAGGGGGATTCACCGAGATCGACGGGGCAAAGGCCGCCCAGCACGTCCTGCAACTCGACCCGCTCCCGACCGCGGTATTCGCCGCCAACGACGTCGCCGCGATGGGCGCACTCCAGACGTTGGAGGGCGCGGGCATGGAGGTGCCGCGCGACATGTCGCTCGTCGGGTACGACAACGTCGGATTCACGTCCCTCAATCACATCGACCTCACGACCGTCGACCAACCTCGCCGGGCCATCGGCACGATGGCCGTCGAGCTGCTGCTCGAACGTCTGCAAGGCACGAGAACACGAAGGCGCCGGGTCACCGTCGAGCCCACACTCATGGTTCGGGGCACGACCGGAGCTCCGAGGAAGGAACACTCATGACACAACAGATCACACACTGGATCGATGGCGGCCGAACCGAGCCCGAGTCGGAGCGGGTCGGCAACGTGTTCGATCCGGCGACCGGAACCGTCAGTTCGCAGGTGGAGCTGGCGTCGCGTGCAACGCTCGACCGTGCCGTCGCCTCTGCCAAGTCGGCGTTCGAGACCTGGAGCACCACTCCCGTCACTCGCAGGCAGTCGATCATGTTCGCCTATCGCGAGCTGCTCGTGAACCATCGGAACGACATCGCCAAGCTCATCACGAGCGAGCACGGCAAGACCGTCGACGATGCCGCCGGGGAGGTCCAGCGCGGACTCGAGGTCGTGGAGTTCGCCTGTGCGATCCCTCATCTCATGAAGGGTGAATTCTCCGAGCAGGTCTCCACCGGTGTCGACACGATGAGCATCCGGCAGCCGCTCGGTGTGGTGGCCGGCATCACCCCGTTCAACTTCCCGGCCATGGTGCCCATGTGGATGTTCCCCATGGCGATCGCCACCGGGAACACCTTCATCCTCAAGCCGTCCGAGAAGGACCCGTCTCCATCGATGTTCCTCGCCGAGCTGTTCTCCGAAGCCGGTCTCCCCGACGGCGTCCTCAACGTGGTCCATGGAGACAAGGAAGCCGTCGATGGCATCCTCGAACACCCCGACATTGCCGCGATCTCCTTCGTCGGCTCGACGCCGATCGCCCAGTACGTGTACGAGACCGGAACGAAGAACGGCAAGCGCGTCCAGGCTCTCGGTGGCGCCAAGAACCACATGATCGTCCTTCCCGACGCCGACATGGACCTCGCCGCCGACGCCGCCGTGTCGGCCGGCTACGGGTCGGCGGGAGAGCGGTGCATGGCGATCTCGGTGGTCGTGACCGTCGGCGACGCGGCCGATCGGCTCATCCCCGCCGTTCGCAGCCGACTCGAGAAGCTCCAGGTGGGACCCGGAACCGAGCCGGGAGTGGAGATGGGACCGCTGGTCACGGCCGAACATCGCGATCGGGTGGTCGGCTACATCGACAAGGGCGAGCAGGCCGGCGCCGACCTGGTGGCCGATGGCCGAGGGCTTCGGATCGAAGGTCACGACGGCGGCTTCTTCGTCGGCCCGACCCTGTTCGACAAGGTCACGCCCGACATGGAGATCTACACCGACGAGATCTTCGGCCCCGTCCTCTCGGTGGTCCGCCTCGAGCACTATCAGGAGGCGATCGACCTCATCAACCGGAACCCCTACGGCAACGGGACGGCCGTGTTCACCAACGATGGTGGAGCTGCACGGAAGTTCCAGAACGAGATCCAGGTGGGCATGGTGGGCATCAACCTCCCGATCCCGGTTCCGCTGTCGTTCTACAGCTTCGGTGGGTGGAAGAGCTCGATCTTCGGCTCACATGCGATCTACGGGCCGGACGGTGTGCATTTCTACACCCGTCAGAAGGTGGTCATCACCCGCTGGCCGGATCCGATCCATCGCGGAGTCGACCTGGGCTTCCCGACCGGCGGAAACTGACGCCCGCCCGGGTCGAGCCGGAGGTCATCGGGCCGTCCAGCCTCCGTCCACGACGAGTACGTGGCCGGTCACCATCCCGGCCGCCGGTGATGCCAGATAGATGACCGCGCCCGCGACATCGGTGGTCGTGCCGACCCGGCCCGCCGGGATGCGACTCAACACGTCGGCGAGGAACTCCGGTTGAGCGAGCCGCTCTGCCGTGCCGGGGGTGTGGACGAAGGTCGGGGCGACGGCGTTGACCGTCACGCCACTTCCGGACCATTCCAGCGCCAAGACCTTGGTGAGCAGGTTCACGCCGCCCTTGGATGCGGAGTAGACGGCGTGGTTCTCGATGGCGACTACGCCCGCCTGGGAGCTCATGTTGATGATCCGTCCAGAGCCCTGCCCGAGCATGATGCGGCCGGCGGCCTGACAGCAGAAGAACAGTCCCTTGAGGTTGACCGACATCATGTCGTCCCAGTCGGCCTCGCTGACGTCGACGGCGGCCTGGTTGAACCCGAGCCCGGCGTTGTTGACGAGGATGTCGAGTCGCCCGAATCGATCATGGACGGCTGCGAAGGCCTGCTGGATCTGGGCGAGATCGGTGACGTCGAGCTGTACCGGCATCGCCGCGAAACCTTCTGATTCGATTTCGCCACAGAGCTCTTCGATCGACTCCAGATCACGGGCTGCGGCCGCAACCGACGCTCCGGCCCGGGCCAACCCGAAGGCGAGGTCCCTCCCGATTCCCCTGCTGGCACCCGTAACCAGTGCCACCTGCCCATCGAGACGAAAGTCTGGCTGTTCCATGCGTCTCAGTGTGCCAGACCGGCCGACATCACGAGAGGGCCACCGGTCGGCCCGACGCGGCAGACCGTTGGACGGCCCGGCCGACCACGACCGCTCGTCGGCTGGCCTCTGCTCCGGGATGATCGAGGTCCTCTCCACCGATGAGACGGTGGAACGCGAGCGCCTGGGCGTTCAATCCGGCGAGCATCGCGTCGTCCGCCTCGGATCCCGCAACGGTCTCGATGCCGGAGCGACCAGCCAGTCGGGCGCGAGCCCGGGGGAGTATCTCGACGAAGATCGCCCCGTCCTCGCCGAGGATCTCCGTCCTCACGTCGTCGCCGTAGCGACCGTTCCTGCTGAGGTCGACCGAGGCGGTGGCCCCACCCGAGAGGTGGAGGAGCGCAATGAGGTTGTCCACATCCCCGGCCTCGCCCACCGCGGCATCGACGATGGGAAGATCGTGACCCTGCACCGACAGGATCTCCGTACCGGTGAGCCACTCGGCGAGATCGAACTCGTGGACGCCACAGTCGATGGCCAGGCCACCGCTGACCTCGGGGTTGCAGAACTCGGGAGGGGGAGGGTCGGCGTCCCACTGGGCGAGCCGGAGGTAGATCGGCCGACCGATCGCTCCGGCCATGATCAGCCGCTTCGCCGAGGTCCACGGCGGTGAGAACCGGCGCCAGAAGCCGACCTGGAGGATTCGGCCCGTGGTCTGGGCGAGTGCGGCGAGTTCGCCGTCCCGCTCGGGATCGAGCGTGAGTGGCTTCTCGCAGAGGACGTGGACCCCCGAACG
>CBDTXZ010000170.1:0-6467 GCA_965364515.1 uncultured bacterium | reverse complement strand
GAGATCGAAGAGATCGACCTCTCGGCGGATTCCGAAGAGTCTCACGGTCAGCATGTCGCCCCTTCGGATGAGACCGACTCCGACGAGGGATTCGAGACCGGGGACGAGGAGTTCAGCTACGCCGACGTCACCGAAGAGGTCGCCGGATCCCGAGAGCTCCCCTCGATCGAGGAGCTCACCGAGCGCATCGACAGCACTTTCGACGAGCTCGTCGCCGAGGCGGACGAGATCGGCGAGGGATCTCACCGACCCTGGGAAGACGACTGAGCGCCCGGCCCGGATCGCAGACAGGCGTCGAGCGCCGCTGACTCAGAGACCGATCGCACTGGCGACCTCAGTCGAGACGGCAGACTCCCGACTGCCGGCAATACACGCCCGTCGAAGCGCCCTGATCGCTGATCGGGTTCACGCCCGTGTGATCTCGATTGCGATCTCGTGCCCGTCCAGCGTCATCGGGGCCACATCGGTCCCGCGTGTGACATCGGTTGCGAGCACCTCGCTCGAGATCGTCTCGCCGTGCTTGGCGAATGCCTCGCCGACCAGCGAGTCCTCGGACCCCCAACGGATCATGATGCGGTCGGTCACCTCGAAGCCGGCGTCGCGGCGAAGCTGCTGGATCCGGCTCACGATCTCCCGAGCCATGCCTTCCGACCGCAGGTCGTCGGTGAGGGTCGTGTCGAGCGCCACGGCGAGTGATCCTTCGGTCTGGACGACGACTCCGGGCAATGCCGTTCGTGAGACCACGACGTCGGCGAGTGTCAGCGTCTCGCCCAACACCTCCACCGAGCCTCCGTCGAGGAGCGGCTCGAGCTGACCGGGGTCGAGCGCCGCCACCGCGGCAGCGATCTCCTTGACCCGCGGTCCGAACCGGGGCCCCAGCTTCGAGAAGTCCGCTTTGGCGTTGAGCTCGACCAGTTCGGACTCGTCCCGGCTGGAACGGACGGCCTTGACGTTGAGCTCTTCGGCGATGAGATCTGCGTGCTCGGCAACCGCCTTCACGACTCTCGGGTCGTGGGTGAGCACGGTCGCCTCGGCGAGCGGCTGGCGGGTCTTCAACTTCTCGCTGGTTCGGATCGAACGCCCCAGCGTGACGACCTCGCGCACGATGCGGATGTGATCCTCGAGCTCGCGATCGATCAGCTCTGGCACCGCCTGGGGGAAATCACAGTGATGCACGCTCGCCGGTGCGTCCGGATCGACGGCGACCACGAGTTCCTGGTAGAGCCGTTCGGTGAGGAACGGGAGGACGGGCGCCAGCGTCTTGGAGAACGTCGTCAACACCTCGTACAGCGTCGCGAACGCGGCCAGCTTGTCGGCATCACCGACGGCGTCGCCGGTGCGCGCCGCCCAGAAGCGGCGCCGGGACCGCCGCACGTACCAGTTCGTGAGATCGCCGATGAACGCCAGGGTCGGAGGAACGACGTCGTAGAGGTAGTAGCCCTCCATGTTCTCGTTCACCGACTCGATCAGGCTCTGGAGCACCGACACGATCCAGCGATCGAGCTCCGATCGTTCCGAGATCGGAGGAGCGGCGGCGAGGTCGGCCGCAGTCACCCCGTCCGCCTCGGCGTAGGTGGTGAAGAACGAGAAGGTGTTCCAGAGCGGGAGCAGCACCGTGCGCACGACCTCGCGCACACCCTCCTCTGAGAAGCGCAGCGGCTCCGCCCGGAGAACCGGCGAATTGATCATGAACGCCCGAGCCGCGTCCGCACCGAACTCGTCGAAGATCTCGAACGGATCGGGATAGTTCTTGAGGCTCTTGGACATCTTTCTGCCGTCTTCGGCGAGGATCATCCCGTTGACGACGCAGTTCTGGAATGCCGGCTCGTCGAAGAGGGCGCCTGCGAGGACATGGAGCGTGTAGAACCAGCCGCGGGTCTGGTCGAGACCCTCGGCGATGAATCTCGCCGGGAAGGCCGAGTCGAACCGTTCGGTGTTCTCGAACGGATAGTGGAGCTGGCCGTACGGCATCGAGCCCGATTCGAACCAGCAGTCGAGTACTTCCGGAGTTCGCACCATCGTGCCCTCGCACTGGTCGCAGTCGAAGGTGACAGGATCGACGATGTGCTTGTGCAGGTCGTCGAGTCGAACGCCGGAGCGCTCTTCGAGCTCGGTGATCGAACCGATACAAGCGGTGTGGTCGCCTCGATCGCACACCCACACCGGGATACACGAGCCCCAGTAGCGGTTGCGAGAGATCGCCCAGTCCCTGGCCCCCTCGAGCCAGTTGCCGAATCGTCGACTCCCGACGTAGTCCGGCACCCAGTGGATGGTGTCGTTGAGGTCGACGAGACGATCCTTGAACTGCTCCACGGCGACGAACCAGGTCGGAATGGCCTTGTAGATCAAAGGGGTGCCGGTCCGGTAGCAGAAGGGATACGAGTGGCGGATCTGGTCGCGCCGCACGAGCAGCCCCGCATCCCGCAACAGGTCCATGAGGACGCTGTCGGCCTCCTTGATGTTCATGCCGGCCACTTCCGGCACGGCGTCCGTGAACCTCCCCTCCAGATCGACCGGGTCCACGAGCACATCGAGCCCCGCCGACTGGAGGGCGAAGAAGTCGGCCTCGCCATACGCCGGGGCCATGTGCACGAGGCCCGTGCCTTCGGCGGTCGTCACGTCCGACGAATCGATGACCCGAAAGGCGCCCCGGTCGCGCTCTTCGCCGAAGTGGTCGAAGGGCGGGGCGTATTCGGCCCCGACCAGATCCGATCCGGTGGCCGTGCGGGATGCGTTGGCGGCCTCTGGGACGTAGGCGGCGATCCGCTCGGTGGCGATCCAGACCGGGGTCCCGTCGAGATCGATCCGTGAGTACTCGATGTCCGAGCCGACGGCGATGGCCAGGTTCCCCGGCAGCGTCCAGGGTGTCGTCGTCCAGATGAGCAGCCGATCGCCGGCCGTCACGGGGCCGTGGTCGGAGAGGACCTCGAGTGCGACGGTGATGGACGGGTCGTCGGTGTCTCGGTAGTCGAGGTTCGCCTCGAAGTTGGACAGCGGCGTCGTGGCTCCCCACGAGTAGGGCAAGACCTTGAAGTCCTGGTAGACGAGGCCCTTGTCCCACAGCTGTTTGAACACCCACCACACCGACTCCATGAAGTCGGTGTCCATCGTCTTGTAGTCGTTGTCGAAGTCGACCCATCGACCCAGCCGTCGTGTGATACGCCGCCAGTTCTCGGTGTTGGCCTGGACCTCGGCTCGACACTCCTCGTTGAATCGATCGATGCCGTATTCGTTGATCTGACGGGGACCGGAGATACCCAACCGCTTCTCGACCTCCATCTCGACCGGAAGCCCGTGGGTGTCCCAGCCGAAGCGCCGCTCGACGCGGTATCCGCGCATCGCCCAGTACCGGGGCACGACGTCCTTGATCACCCCGGCCAGCAGGTTGCCGTAGTGCGGGCTCCCGGTCGGGAACGGAGGGCCGTCGTAGAAGATGTACTCGTTGTCCGCTGGCCGCAGATCGACCTGGCGCTCGAAGGCATCGGTCCGGTCCCACAGCTCCAGGATGTCGGCTTCGAGCGCAGGAATGTCGACCCCGGCGTCGGCTCTGGGGAAGTCGGTGGTCTTGTCGCTCATCGGTGAAGCTCCTGGATCGGAACGGCAATGGTAAACGGCTCACCGAGCAGCCTCGGACGGGTTGCTGCCACCGCGCAGCCGAGTGCTTTCTGCCGTCGGCTGTCGGCGATCGGCGTGTCGGAGAGGCCGACGGCGGAGAGCCGACAGCACATTTCCTGCCGAGAGTGTGACTTTCCGCACTCAGCGTGAGCTGGGTAATGGGCTAGTGTGCCGCTCGACAAAGGGGAGGTCTGATGGCCCGGTCACTTGCGAAGTCGACACTGAAGAAGTTCCAGAACCAACTCGAAGAGGAGCGGGAGCGTCTCGAGGCGCTCATCGAAGAGCGCGAACGCGAGCTCGAAGAGGCCAAGGCCACCGAGACCGCATCGGAGCGCAATCCGGACCCGGACAGCGCCGACGCCGCCTCCATGAAGTTCGAGTACATGAAGGAGATGTCCCTGGAGCGCAACAGCATCGATCTGCTCCGCAAGGTGGACCACGCCCTCCAGCGGGTGGCTGCCGGGACCTACGGAACCTGCGAGTCGTGCGGAGAGGCGATTCCCGTCGCCCGGCTCGAGGTTCTCCCCTACGCCACGACGTGCGTGAACTGCGCCCGGAAGGCGTGAACCGGCGTCAACTGGTGATCGGGCTCGGGCTCAGCACAGCCGTCGTCGTGGTCGATCTCATCACGAAGCGGTATGCCGCAACGACGTTCAAGACCGACCCCGTCGAAGTGATACCGGGCGTGCTCGACTTCGTGTACACGGAGAACTTCGGCGCGTCGTTCTCGCTTTTTCAGGATCTCGGCTGGTTTCTCTCGCTGGCTGCGATCGTCGCCGCCGGGATCGTCGTCAACGCCCTCCGTCACGATCGCCCTCTGGTCGAAGTCGTCGCCTTCGGTCTCATCGGTGGCGGCGCGGTGGGAAACCTGATCGACCGATTGGCCCGCGGCGAGGGCCTGTTCGACGGCGGTGTGATCGATTGGATTCGGCTCCCCAACTTTCCGGTCTTCAACATCGCCGACTCGTCGATCACGGTCGGGGTCGCCGTGCTGCTCTGGACGGCATGGCGGGCCGAGCGCGCCGCCAAGGCCGCAGCAGCGTGATCCACACGGTCCCGACAGAGCTCGACGGCGAACGCCTCGATCGCGCCGTGGCGGTGCTGGCCGGGATCAGCCGTTCGCTGGCAAGGTCCATCGTCGATGCCGGAGACGTGCGTCTCGGTGGTAGCCCGGCCGGGGGAGCGAAGTCGCGGGTGTCTGCCGGAGACGTCCTCGAATTCGAGGTGCCCGAGACCGACGACGTGCTCGAGCCGCACCCCGTGGACTACGGAACCGTGTACGTCGACGATCACCTGCTCGTCGTCGACAAGCCGTCGGGCCTCACGGTGCATCCCGGAGCGGGTGCCGACGTCGACACACTCGCTGCCGGTCTCCTGTTCGATCACCCTTCCATCGAGGGTGTCGGCCAATCCGGCCGGTGGGGGATCGTCCATCGACTGGACAGGGCCACCTCGGGTCTCCTGGTCGTCGCGCTCACCACCGAGGCGTATGAGGCGCTGTCGACGATGATGCGGGCCCGCCAGGTCGCCAGGAGCTATGCGGCGATCGTCGCCGGCGTCCTGTCGATTCCCCGGGGCACCGTCGACGCCCCCATCGGCCCGGATCCGAACCGTCCGACGAAACGAGCGCTGTCGCCATACGGCAAGCACGCGGTCACGCACTACCGCCTGAAGTCCGCCTGGCCGGACGCCGACGTCTCGATGCTCGACGTCACACTCGAGACGGGGCGAACCCACCAGATCCGAGTCCACCTCGCCGGGATCGGACATCCGGTCGTCGCCGACCGGGTGTACGGCGGTCGATCGGCCATCGAGATCCCCGGCAGGGCCGAGCCACTCCAGGTTCCCCGCCTCGGGCTCCACGCCGCCCGGCTCGAGCTGGAACATCCGGTGACGGGCGAATCGATGACCTTCACATCCGACCTGCCCGACGATCTCGCCGACGTCGTCGCGCGGTTGGACGACGAGGTACCGGGGACGGGCAGTTAGCGTGCTGGTTCGATGAACCCAGCCTCTGCGCCGACCTGCTACCGCCATCCCGACCGAGTGACCGGTCTTGCGTGCACCGAGTGCGAACGCCCGATCTGCGTCGAATGCTCCATTCCGGCCGCAGTCGGGCAGCGTTGCCCCCAGTGCGTCGCACGGGTCGGCAGACAGAAGACGATCACTGCCCGATCGGTGGGCCGTCCGAGTTCGCAGACCGCGCCGCTCACGTTCGGGTTCATCGGCGTTGCGGTCGCCATCCACGTCCTGTCGCTGTTTGCGCCGTCCATCTGGGCGGACATCGCCGATCGTCTCGCCCTGTTCAACATCCTCGCGCTCCAGGGCGAGTGGTACCGGATGTTCACGGTGACTCTGCTTCACGCCTCACTCACCCACATCCTCTTCAACATGTATGCGCTGTACCTCCTCGGACCCGGCATCGAGATGCGGGTGGGGACGGTCCGCTACGGGCTGCTCTTCTTCGCCGCCGCCGGCGCGGGGAGCGCCTTCGCCATCCTTCTCGGGTCTCCAGGCGACGTCGGCGTCGGAGCTTCCGGTGGTGTGTTCGGGCTGTTCGGGGTCTGGGCGGTGAGCGCATTCCTGCAGCGGAACACCCAGCGGGGACGGGCGCAGTTCAATGCCATCCTGTTCAACCTCGCGATCAACGCTGCGATCCCACTGTTCGTCCCCCAGGTCTCGTGGGAGGCCCACCTCGGCGGATTCCTGGCGGGCCTGGCATTCGGGTGGGTCTTCATCAACGTCCGCGGCAAGGGGAGCGAGCGCATCCACGTCGCCCTCCTCCTCGCCATCATCGTCGGGTCGGTGCTGGTCATCTGAGGCTCGCTGCGCTCGGGCCGTGTGTTCCGTTC
>CBDTXZ010000169.1:0-6498 GCA_965364515.1 uncultured bacterium | reverse complement strand
GCCCACAGCCCTCCCAGCACACCGTCGATGTCGACGATCGGGCATTGGTCGGCGATCTCCTCGGGGGTCATCAGGTGGCAGTCTTCGATGCCCATGGTCTGATAGACCCGATAGGTCGCCTGGAGCCACTCCCAGCGCTCGGGTGCAGAGGCAACCGAGATCCCTCCGGTCATGTGCAGGCTGATGTCTTGGCCCGACTCGGCCTCGATCTCAGACAGGAGGTCGATCGTGTAGGTCTGGAGTGCGGCGATGTTCGGGTCGGCATTGAGGGCGTGCACGCCGCCTGCGGCATGCCAGCTCGACCCGGCGGTGAGCACGCTGCGTTCGAGAATGGCGACGTCGGTCCAACCCAGTTTCGCCAAGTGGTAGAGAACGCTGGCTCCTACGACCCCACCGCCGATAACCACTGCCCGGTATTGGTCCTTCATGCCGCTCCCTTCCGCGTGGAGCCAACCTACCGAGCCCACTCCGGCGGTGGTTGGGCCTGACGACACAATCTCGCTTCGTTGAAGATCTGTCCTGCGTCGCGCCGAACGTGCAGCCCCGACCGCTTGCGTTCGGTTCTCGGGTCGAGGAGCGACTCGAGCTATTCAGAAGCTGTCGAATGGCCGGGAACCCGCCGATCGCGGACTCCGTCCAATCGGGAGGAAGGGACTGTGAACATGGGAAACAGACAGGTTCTCGCGATGATCATCGCCCTCGGCCTCCTGGTGGCTGCCTGCGGTGACGGCGACGGGGTCTCGGGCAGTTCAACCACCGGGCCGGGAGGCGAGGTCTTCACTCCCGGCGACGTCATGAGCCTGGAGATCGCCCAGGTGGTTGCGGATCCCGGCTCGGAGGCAGTTGCTGCGGTCGTGGCATCCGACACGGCATTCGGGTTGGAGCTCTTCTCGGTCGTTGCTGAGCTCGACCGGAACACGATGATCTCGCCGTATTCGATTGCGACAGCGCTGTCGATGCTCTACCCGGGTGCTCGGGGCGTCACTGCAGTGGAGATCGCAGACGTGCTGCATCTCGATGTCGACGATACGACCCTCCACGAGGCCCGAAACCGGATCGAGGCCCTGCTCGCCGGGACGACGCCGCCGATGGGCGACGACGACACGAGGCAGCCATTCACCGTCCGGCCCGCCAACTCCGCCTGGGGTCAGGGGGGCTACCCGTTCCTCGACGAGTATCTCGGGGTTCTGGCGGAGTACTACGGCGCCGGCCTGCGAGTCGTCGACTACGTGGGCGATCCCGAAGGTTCCCGCCAGATCATCAACGACTGGGTCGAGGACGCCACCGAAGACCGAATCCAGGATCTGATCCCCGAAGGAGCGATCACGGTCGACACCCGCCTTTCGTTGGTCAACGCAATCTGGTTCAAGGCGAACTGGTTCGAGCCGTTCGATCCCGATCGGACCGAACCTGGAGCTTTCACGCTGTTCGACGGCAGCGAGATCGAGACCCCGCTCATGCACGCCGATCTCCGGACGGGATACGCAGACACCGATCTGTTCGAGGCGGTCCGGCTGCCGTACGCCGGTGACGCAGCGATGGTCGTCCTCCTGCCGAAGGAAGGAACGCCCACCGAGCTGGCGGCTGTGCTGGAACCGGGCGATCTCGACATCACCTGGCAGGAGCGCATGGTCGACCTGACACTGCCGTCGTTCGAATTCGACGCCGAGGTATCGCTGAAGTCGGCGCTGCAGGATCTGGGCATGCGCGCGGCGTTCGAATCGCCGACTGGTGAAGGGGCCGACTTCACCGGAATCACCGAGATTCGGGAGTTGTTCGTGAGCGACGCGTTCCACAAGACGTTCATCGCCCTGGACGAGGAGGGCACCGAAGCCGCTGCAGCGACGGCGATCATCGTCGGCCTCGAATCCGCCCCCCAGCCGGCGACCTTCACTGCCGACCGGCCGTTCCTGTTCTGGATCGAACACACGTCGACCGGGGAGCTGCTGTTCCTGGGGCAGCTCGTCGATCCGAGCTGACCCAGGTCAGGACGAGCGGCTCAGTGTGGCTTCGAGGTGGAGCTGGTGCGGCTGGCCGACGGCGCCCATCAACAGCTCGTACGTGAGGGCGTCCTCGCCCGCTTCGATCCGCCGCTCGACGGTCAGCACCTCCTTCGCCGTGGGGGCCCGCTCTACGGACACCGAACGGAACACGATCCGCTGACCGTCGATCGCACCGGTGTGGATCTCGGTGATCCCGGTCGGCTGAGCGATCACGAACTCTGCGGCGTCGGCTCCCGCCGGGCGGATGAACCCGATCTCGGTGTGCATGGGTTCCTTGGTGTTCGCCGCCCACGTGAGCTGTGCATAACGGAGGATCGGCTTGGCTCCGAGCGGGACGATCGTGATCTCCTCGTCGTAGTCGAAGCCGTCGATCGTTGGATAGTCGCCGTGCCCTCGCCCGGTCCAGGTGCCGACGAGGAAGGTGAGCCGATCGAGCGCAGGATGTGGGTTCATCCACTCGAGAATAGGTGTGCGGTCGACCCCCGTCGTTCGGCGCCAATCAGGGGTACGGTGCTGTCATGGGACGAAGTGACGAGGTCGACGCCTGGTTCGAGGAATACGACAACCCGATGAAGGATGTCCTCCTGGCGGTTCGGGAGATCATTCTGGGCGACGAGCGGATCACCGAGACGATCAAGTGGAAGTCACCGACGTTCATGTACGAGGGCAACATGGCGAGCTTCAACCCTCGGTCGAAGAAGCACGCCAGCCTGATGTTCCACACCGGTGCGTCGATCCCGGGAGACCACCCCCGGCTCACCGGTGGAGGAGAGACCGTGCGCTACATGACGTTCGCCGATCTCGCCGAGGTGACAGCGGCTGCCGACGATCTCAGGGCAGTCGTCGACGCCTGGTGCGAAAGCCGCGTGTAGGCGTTTGCATCGGGCGAATCAACCGAGACTGGTGCGGAGATCTTCGACTGTCGCCGTGCCTTCGAACCGGGCCGTGACGACCCCGTTGGAGTCGACTACGAACACCCACGGTTCGGTCGGGAGATTCCAGAATTCGGCACCGAGCGCGGGCGCCAGGAACTCGGGCGTCGGCTGGAAGTCGGGACTCTGTAGGTCGGTGTAGACCTCGACGTGGACGAAGTTGACGTCGGGATACTCCGGTTTGACTTCCTTGACTCGGTCGAGTGCCGGACCGCAGGTGGCCGTCCGGCAGAAGGCGGGTGTCGAGAACACGACCACGGTGCTCCGTCCTGAGCCGAATGCCTCCTCGAGTGTGAGTTGATAGAAGTCCTCGTCGGGATTCGGGTCTGTCGTGAGTTCGTCCAGTGGTTTGGTGGCGAGCGTGTCGATGGGCGCGACCGGAGCGGGGTCGCCGACGTTCGGCGCGAAGGTCGGGTCCAGCACCTGGAAGCCGGTCGCCGGCAGTGGCGCGCCGGTCTCTCCGGCGACGTTCACGGTCCAGACGCCCGGCGCGTCGAAGACTGCCTCGGCCTTGTAGAGGCCGACGATGTCCTCGATGAGCCAGATCCATTCGGCGTCGTACTCGACGGCCTCCGCCATCGGGCGCGACGGCAAGCGATACGGGCACATCGGGGCCACCCAACCTGTCGCCGTCCGGGCCGACGACGCCGACCTGGATGCGCGACTCGCCGACCCCGATGTCGGCGTTGGCCACGATTGCGAAGCTGCCATCGGGGAAGGGTCCGGCTTCCGTACCACACGCCGACGCCACAGATGCGGCGATCGCAACGAGCAAGAGCATCGAACGCGGAGTTCGAACAGAGAGGTTCATCGAGCTGGTTCCCTTCCAGTTGCGGTCACGGGCCATGCTTGCATGGCCCGTGACTTGTGTGTTCGTACACTTGACCGTCCGGAGGTTGTCGCATGACCGGCGAGTCGGACACATCCAGGCGCCCATGGTGGCTGAATCGAACGGCACTGGTTTCGCTCGTCGGACTCGCCCTCTCGGCACTGTTTGCCGGATTGGTCGGCTGGTACATCCCCAGGCGGGTGGCGGACGACTTCCTCGCGTCCCAGGCCGTGGCAGACCAGGCCGCTCTCGACTTCCTCGTCTCGAGCGACGTCGTCTCGACCGGTTCCGACATGAACGTCGACGATCTCGACCGGTTCGTTCGACAGTCGATCCTTCGGGGCGATTTCGTTCGTGCCAAGCTCTGGTCGTTGGACGGGACCGTCCTGTATTCCGACGCACGCGAACTCATCGGGCAACGGTTCGCGCCGGACGAGGACTTCGCGTCGCTCACCACTCCCATCTCCGAGGTCTCCGACCTCTCCGAAGAGGAGAACTACCTCGAGGCCGGGCAATTCGGAGCGCTGCTGGAGACATACGTCCCCGTTCTCGATGGCGAACGCGTGCTGGCGGTCTGGGAGATCTATCGGACGCTCGACGCCTACGACGCCTCGGTCGACCAGACACAAAGGCTCGTCTGGATCACCTTTGGCTCGGGTCTCGGTCTGCTCGGATTGTTCCTCGTTTCGACGCTGGGATCGCTGGTCCGAGTCGCCGACGAGCAGCGACGGTCGGCCGAGTCTCGCGCCGATGATCTGGTCACCCTGCTCGAGGTCGCACGAACCACCACGCAAGCGGACAGTCCGGAAGGCCTCGCAGCTCGGTTGAGATCGATTCTCAAGTCCGCTCCGCAAGTCGAGTGGGCCATCGCAGTGCTCCAGTCCGACGATCCCGAGCCCAGACGGCTGCTGGAGGTCGGCAGCCCGGCTCGTGATCTCGGGGAGCCACGCGCCCAAGAAGAGTCGTCGGCCGGCCTGCTCACGGTGCACATCGAGCCGACTGTCGGCAGCGCGACTGATCCGACCATCGACGCCCTTGCGGAGGAAGTTCTCGTCGGTCTGCAGAAGGCGCTCCTCGCCGAGGGGCTGGACGACTACCGCCGGCAGCTCGAGCGTGTCATGGAGCAGCTCGTCGATGCCGAGGACTCCGAGCGGCGGAGACTCGCCGGCGATGTTCACGACAGCGTCGCGCGAGACCTCTATCGAATCCTCTACGGGGTGCGCACACTTGCCGCCGACGCTCCGGCCTCGGCACAGCCGGCGTTGGCAGAGCTCGAGGCGGCGATCCTGGAGGCCAGCGGGTCGCTTCGAAACCTTCTGCGCGATCTGTACCCGACGGTGGCGGAGGACGTCGGGCTCGCTGCGTCGCTCGCCAGCCTCGCAGAGCGGGTCGCCGAGAGCTACGACCTCGCTGTGGATCTCGACATCGATCGGTGTCCGGAGCCTTCGCGAGATGTCAAACTCGCCGTATATCGAGTCGCGCAGGAGGCGCTCGTGAACGCCGCGCGACACAGCGGCAGCGACCGTGCCACGCTCGCCGTCTGGGCGGCAGGTGATCAGGTCGAGTTCACGATCAGCGACCACGGCGCAGGCCCGCCGATCGGCTGGCGTGCGGGAATGGGCATCTGGCTCATGCGGGACCGTGTGGAGCGGCTCGGGGGTCATATCGGATTCGATGCCGGTGACGGGCTTATCGTGAGAGGTTCCATCCCCATGGGAGGCGCCAGTTGAGCATCCGGATTCTGATCGTCGACGATCATGCCGTTCTTAGGGATGGCCTCCGGGCGATGCTCGAGTCCTCTGGAGACATTCGGGTCGCCGGAGAAGCAACCGACGGCGTCGAGGCGATCGAGATGCTGGAGTCCGTCCATCCCGACGTCGTGCTCATGGACGTCCGGATGCCCAACCAGGACGGGCTCGCAACCTTGCGCGAGATGAGGGATCGTGATGCGACCCTGCCGGTGCTGATCCTGTCGATGTACGACGACCCCGCCTACGTCGAGGAAGCGATTGCATCCGGCGCGTCCGGCTATCTGATCAAGACGGTCACCAGAGACGAGTTGATCAGGGCGGTGCGAGCTGCCGGAGCGGGTCAGGGCTACCTCCAGGCGGAGATCACCAGGCCGGTCCTGAGCCGCTTCACCCGTGCGCACGCGATGGACTCGGATGTGGCGCTGTCGCCTCGTGAGACCGAGGTCCTCCAGCACATCGCCAACGGGCTTGCGAACAAGCAGATCGCCGTCGAACTCGGGATATCCGAGACAACCGTCAAGACGCACATCGCCTCGCTCTTCGAGAAACTCGGAGCGAGCCACCGCGCTCACGCGGTGGCGCTGGCTCTGCGTCACAGGCTGATCGACTGAGTTTCGATCATCCGATGGTTCCGTTGTCGATCGCCTTGGTGAAACGACCGACCCCGACAGCCATCCCCACTCCGGCCACTGCGAGCCCGGCAGCCATGAACACTCCGAAGGCAATGGAGTTGCCAGCCGACGATGAGCCCGATCCCGGTGATCCCAGCGCCGTGGACTCGTCCTCCGTGCCGGCGGCGGCCTCGACGATCACCCTGCCTTCCATTCCCGGGTGCAGTGCGCACACATAGTCGAAGGTGCCGGCCTCTTCGAACGTCCATTCGAACACATCGCCCGGACTCATGATCCCTGAGTCGAAGCCGTCGGCCGTGACCGTGTGCGGAAGGTCGCCGATGATGGTCCAGGAAACCGTCGTGCCCAGGG
>CBDTXZ010000168.1:0-6570 GCA_965364515.1 uncultured bacterium | reverse complement strand
GACGACGAGGCGCGCCGAGCGGGTGGCAACCGAACGGTCGTCGATGATGTAGACGGCGTTGGCTGCGACGGTGACCCACAGGCCGAGTTGGATGATGGGCACCAGATCGGCGAACTCCGGCTGGAGGAATGCCACGAGCTCCCAGTCCAACAGGTTGCCGACGATCCACACCAACAAGAGATTGATCGCGATCGCCACGGAATAGCCGAACCTCCGTCCAGCCGTGGCCAGTTCTTCTGGGATGCGGGTCTGCGTCACGACAGCTCCAAGCTCGATGTCCCCATCGAATCGAAACCGGCACACACCCGCCAGAGGCTGAAGTCGGTGAGCGTCAGCTGTCGATGAGGGCTTCGATCGAGTCTCGCATCGCCGCCTCGCCGCGCGCGCCGAGCCATGACTCGACGACGGTGCCATCGGCCCCGATCAACACGGTGGCCGGCTGATACGGCACTCCGTACCGTTCGAAGATCGTCTCGTCGAGCCCCCAGCGAACCTCGCCCGAGGGAAGGAGCTGGGCGGCCTGCTGTGCGGTCGCTTCGAACGAGGCCTTCCATGCCGGAGCGATGAACGCAACCCGATCGGAGTACTCCATTGCAAGATCATCGACGACGGGCAACTCCCGTCGACAGGTGCCTCACCACTCGGCCCAGAACACCATGAAGACGGGTCTGGCTTCCTCGGAGAGCACGAACGTGGACCCGTCGGCCAACGCCAGGGTGAAATCCGGGGCAAGCTCACGGCTGGGATCCGGATCCGGTCGATCTGCCTGCGCCACCGATTCTTCCGTCCGGTCGGAGGCAGGCGCTGTGGTCTGGACGGCCGGTTCGCCCTGCAGCACAGTGGTGTCGGTGCCCGGCGACGCGGCATTGGGGGATGCGGCGGGGTCCGTCCCTCCGCCGCATGCTGCCAGCAGCATCGCCACGACAACGACAGCTGATCCATATCTGCGAGTTCGCATGACCATCAAGCTAGGCGATCGCCGGAGTAATCAGGCAGGAGGCCGGTGGAGTTCACGATTTGTTCAGAACGGGACGCTCGTGCCGATCACAGCGCCCGATCAACGCGAAATGAGCTGAATCGATGGTGAATCCATGTCTCCGGGCGACCGCGTCGGTCAAGTCGGCGAGCTCTTCGAGGCCGAGGTCGACGGTCCGGCCGCAGACCTCACACGTGAGGTGATGGTGCTCGACGTGGTCGGAGAGATGCAGCACTGCGGGCCCGTGCCCGAGATGGACGTGGTGAACCAGCCCGGCCTGCTCCAACGCGTCGATCGTGCGGTACACCGTCGAGATGTCCATCTCCGACCCGAGTTGCTTCTGTGCCTTCTCGTGGAGTGCCGACGCCGTGAGGTGGCTGTCGTGGCCAGCCGCAAGCGCCTCGCAGATCGCCTTCCGCGGCCGGGTGATTCGGAGCCCTTCCGCTCGCAATGCGTCGATGAGGTGACGATCGTCGACAGACGCCACCAGCTCAGCCGGCCAACTCGTTGCTGCGTTCCACGACTCTCGCCAGCAGGTCTGCCGCTGCGCCCGAGTCGATCGCATCGGCCGCGACCCGCGTGCCTTCGACGAAACCCGGGGCCAGGCCGGCAACGACGAGCCCCGGCGAGGCATTGACGATCGCAGCGTCACGCTTCGGGCCTTTCTCTCCGCTGAGGATCGACCGCACGATCTCGACATTCACTCCGACATCGCCGCCGAGCAGATCCTCGGGTGTGGCGCGAGGCACCCCGAAGTCCTCGGGGGTGAACTCGGCGGTCGTGGTTTCCCCGTCCTTGAGCCGGTCGATGTAGGTGGGTCCGGTCGTCGTTATCTCATCGAGCCCGTCGGATCCGTGGTAGACGAACGCGTACTCGGATCCGAGTCGCTCGAGCACGCCGATCATACGATCGGCCATCTTGCGATCCGAGACCCCGACCGCCTGGCGGGTGGCGTTGGCAGGGTTTGCGAGCGGTCCGAGGAAGTTGAAGACGGTCGGAATCCCCATCTCTCTCCGGACCGGTCCGACGTGCCGCATCGAAGGATGGAAGAGTGGAGCGAAGAAGAACCCGAAGCGCTCCTCCCGAACGAGCGTTGCGGTCTGCTCGGGATGGAGCTCGATGTTGACGCCCAGCCCCTCGAGGACGTCCGCAGAGCCACATTTCGACGATGCGCTGCGGTTGCCGTGCTTCGCCACATGGGCGCCGGCGCCGGCGGCGATCAGCGCAGCCGTCGTCGAGATGTTGAAGGTCCCGGATCGATCTCCCCCGGTGCCGACGATGTCGATGACGGGTACGCCGACATCGACGGTGACCGCAGCTGCCTTCATCGCCTCAACGAGGCCGGTCATCTCCTCGGTGGTCTCACCTTTGATCCGTAGGGCGACGATCAGCGCAGCGATCTGGGCGTGGGTGGCGTTCCCCGCCATGATCTCGTCCATCGCCTCCCGAGCTTGTTGACGGGTGAGGTCTCTCCCGTCGGCGAGGGTTCCGAGGATGTTCGGCCACTTCATGATCGACCAGTCTACGAGCAGCCATCCGGTTCGAAGCCGGGCTGCGTTCGGCGTCGACGCGATCCCGAGCCAGACTGGAAGCGTGATCGCATCGCTCCGACTTCTCGCCGTGGCGCTCGGCGTCGGCATCGGCAGCCTCACTGCAACGCTGCTGGCCCTCGTGTTCTGGGCGCTGCTCGCTCTGGTCGGCTTCGAAAACGCACCTCTCGCCGGTCTGGCGGCAGCTGTTCTCGTGGGTTTCGGTGCCGCCGGCTACTCGGCCGGCAGACTCGCACCCCACACCCATCGTTTCCACGGTTCGGTCGCCGGCCTCGGGCTGTCGGGCCTCGTTCTCATCATCGCCAGGCTGGGCGGGAGCCCGGCTCCTCTGCCCCAGGTGCTGTTGCTGTTCGCATTCGGGATCGTGGTCGGCGGTGCTGCCGGGATCGCAGGAGGCCGACGCGGCTGATCGCGGGCAGATAGTGTCTGACCTACCCCAGCGCCCGGAGGCCCCATGGACCTGTACGCACGTATCAACATCCTCGATGGCCGCGCCGTTCGACTCCCCCGCGGCAACGTGGCTGATGCGATTCCCCTCGATGCCGACCCGGTCGCTCGCGCTCAGAGTTGGGCCGAGCAGGGCGCAGATCGCATCCACGTGGTCGATCTGGACGCTGCCGCGTATGGCGACATGCGCAACCGCCCCCTCATCGACGAGCTCCTGGCCGAGACCGAGATCGACGTCCAGGTCGCCGGAGGCATCCGCTCCCACGTCGAGGCGAAACGTCTGATCGATGCCGGCGCCTGGCGGATCGTCATGGGGACCGCTGCCATCGAAGACCAGAACATGGTCTGGGATCTGTGCCGGGAGCATCAGGACAAGATCGTGGTGTCCCTGGACGTGCGCCCCGACGAGGAGATCGCCACCCGGGGCTGGACGCAGAACTCCGGTCGGTATCTCGAGGAGGTGCTCATCGAGATGTCATCGGCAGGCGTCACGGCGTTCCTCGTCGCCGAGACGGGACGAGACGTGCTCACGTCGGCCCCCGACCTGGGGATCCTCCGCTCTGCCATGGAGTCGGTCGACGAGCCGATCATCGCCTCGGGCGGAGTGAGCAACCTCGAACACCTGGAGGCGCTCCTCAATCTCGGAACGCCGGAGCGACGACTCGCCGGCGTGATCGTGGGACGGGAGGTCACCGCCGGGCGATTCTCGGTGGCGGACGCCAAGAAGCTGATCGCCCGCGGACCGACCGTGGTCAGCAAAGCAGCACCTGAGCCCGAGGAGATCTCTGTGCCTCGGCTCGCACCACTCGCGAAGCAACTCCAGGAACTCGCCGACCACTGCGAGCGAGCGGCGGCACATGCTCGCACTGCCGCCGACCGGATGCTCTCTGGCGATCTGGACGCCGGCCTCGCCCAGGGGTTCTCTTCGCAAGGACACCTCCGGGCCGCCCAGGAGATGCTCGATGAGCTCTCCAAACGGCACGCCGAGTACGCCGGGCGAAGGAAATAGCCGCTGCCTGAGCTGCGTTTCCCGTCATACACTGATCAGTGCGAGTTCGTCGGGCGATCGCGGGTCACACGATCCGAGGAAAGTCCGGACTTCACATGGTGCTGTGCTGGCTAACGGCCAGGCGGAGTGATCCGACGGAAAGTGCAACAGAGAGCAGACCGCCGATGGCGCCACCCAGGTGGCTGCACAGGCAAGGGTGAAACGGTGAGGTAAGAGCTCACCAGCGTTCCCGGTGACGGGGGCGGCTCGGTAAACCCCACAGGAAGCAAGACCAGACAGGGACGCCGGCGACCAGTCGATCGAGTCCCGGGTAGGTCGCACCGAGGCGGTCAGCAATGGCCGCCCCAGATGGATGATCGCCCAAGAGGCCTGTGGCCTCTGGACAGAATCCGGCTTACAGACGGACTCGCGCTCGTCGGACCCCCCTCCCCGGAGGGGGGTCCGACCTTTGCATGGCGGACTCGGCCTGACGGATGGAGGACGGATCGAACCAATCCGGCACCAGATGGCCCAAGGGACCAACGGCTCCTGTCCGTGGTTCAGCACAGGCTTAGTGTGAGCGGATGGAGCGCATTCGGGGCTCGGCCCTCCAGATCGGACTTGCGATGGGGTTGATCTTCGCTGTCGTCGGCCTGATCAACGACAACTACGGACTGCTCGGACTCGGTGTGGTCATCGCCCTCACCGGCTACTTCACCCGCGACACAGAGAAGCGTTAGCCGACTCCACAGAAGCAGGGGTTGCACGCTCCTCTGGAGTCGTGCATGGTCGTGTGATGCGATCGTTCGGCGTCGATCTCGGCCAGTTGGAACAACACGCCACCCGGCTCGGTGCGAGTGAGCCGTTCGGTCCACTCGCCGATGCCGCACCCGGCCTGATCACCATTGACCAGCCGACTGCGACGGCAGCAGCGCTCCAGCGATTCGTCGACAGACTCCGGGTCGACCTCAGCATGCTCTCGGAAGCGGCCGGATCGCTCTCGAGATTGACCCGGCGTGCCGCAGACGACTACCGGTCAGTCGAGACATCGATCGTCCCGCCGTGGAAGCGCTGAGACCGGGGAATCGACCGTCCTGAAGTGGAACCTGACGGCGCGCCAGGCGCTCGGCTCCCTCAGCAGTATGGAGTGGGTTCTCCAGCTCGAACGATCCGCGCTCGATCGACCCTCTTGTTGCGGAACGTCCGATACCGCATGGTCTCTCCCATGCACTCGCCGCGTCAAAGGCTGCCCAGAGTCGGTTCGGAGGCGGTGATCGCCCAGGCCGCGCGCCTTCGGGCGTTCGGCCGCCATCTGGAGCACGAGGTCGATGGCTGGAGTCCGTCAGTGGAGAGCTGGATGGGCAGCGCCTCCTCCTCACACCATCGGTCGATGGTCGCACTGAAGATGCCGGGGCCGGGCATGGCTGGCGACATCGCTCAGATCGCCGATCACGTCACGACGCTCGGTCGAGCCATCTCAAACGCGGAAGACGAGCTCACTCGGCTCGCGCAGATCCTCGAGGCTTCGGTACAGGCATCCCCGACAAACGACGGACTCGCAGATGATCTGCAGAGGTGGATCGAAACCCGAATGGAGGGGATCCACGATGAGCTCCGCTTGCTCGACCTCCGTACCGCTCGATGGATCGACCGGGTGACCGCGGAACGATTTCAAACGCCACCGTCGCACGGGAACCGCTCGACGCCATCGACCCAACGCCAGCGGCTGACGGACGCCGTCGCAACGACTCGTCAGCACATCGAACGACATGTTGCGTCCCTGGCGGTCGCCATCGCCGATGTCGAATCCAGACCGGAGCGACTCCACGCTCCATCCGAGACGACGAACCTGACCCACCTGCGCAAGCAGGTCGCCCTGCACCGTCGGTTTCTGGAGCCGGGCCGGCAGATTCTCGAATGGGATCCGGATGGAGACGGTCGGATCGTGGAGGTATTCGGCGAACTCGCAACGGCACGACACATCGCAGTGGTCGTGCCCGGCATCATGAACACGATCCGGAACTTCGACCGCTTCCACGGCCAGCGCTCGAAGGACCTCTGGAAGGCAAGCTCGGAGATCGACATCAACACCGCGGTGGTCGCATGGCTCGATTACGACGCTCCGGAGCTGTTCAACGCCACCTCGAAGTCACGTGCCCAGCAGTACGAGCCTGCACTGCGGTCGTTCATCGACCGTCTCCCCGCCGATGCACACGTGACCGTCGTCGCCCACTCCTACGGCACGGTCCTTGCAGGAGAAGCTGCGGCCGAATCCCTCGGCGTGTCGGACCTCGTCGTGCTCGGGAGCCCCGGAACCCGGTTCGAGCGAGCCGATCAGATGAAGCTCGGGCCCGATGCCCAGGTGTGGGCGGGTGTGTCGGACACGGACCGCCTCGTCGGCCGTGCGAGCATCACGAGCCTCGTCTGCCCGGAGATCGCCGTCGGTGCGGGCTGGCTGACACCCGCCCGGTGGATCATCAGCCCCGTGACGATCCCTGTGTCCCGGTCCGTCGCCGCCTGTCGGACCGACGTCGACGGAGACGTGAAACGCCTGTCGCACGGCACGAACCCGGCACACGAGGACTTCGGGGCGATCGAGATCGACACGA
>CBDTXZ010000167.1:0-6604 GCA_965364515.1 uncultured bacterium | reverse complement strand
TGAGAGAGGGATTCACGGCCCAACAGGCCTCGAAGTTGACGTCTGCCACGCACCATCAACTTCGATATTGGGATCGTGTCGATCTCGTCAAGCCTTCGGTGCAGAGCACCAATGGGCGCCCGGGAGTTCGACGTCTGTACTCGTTTCGCGATCTGATCGCCCTTCGGGTGGTCAAGAGCCTTCTCGACAATGGGATGTCGCTGCAACGCGTCCGGCGCGCCTGGGACTACCTGCGTCGGAACGCCGACATGGACAGTCATCTCGCAGAGGTCAAACTCGTGACCGACGGCCGCAGCATCTTCAAGATCGCCAAAGAGGACGACGAGGTGCTCGACGCGCTCCGCGAGGGGCAGTTGGCGTTCTTCGTCGCGATCGACGAGATCACCAGGTCGGTCGAAGACGATGTGACCCGATTCGAGCTCGACCGTGCGACGTTCCTCCAGATGCTGCACCGCGTCGAGGACGATGTCCGCGAGGAACAGAACCGTTCGGCCCACGGCTGAGACTCAACGGCGTCGGATCGACCCCATCGACACCCGCTCCCTGATCCGGTCCGTCGCACCCTGATCGCTGCTCAGACGGCGGTCCGCCAGGTGGAATGCCCGTCTCGCATCACCCGTCGGTGAGCCTCCGTACGCAACCGCGCTGTAGATGCGCGCAAGGGGAACCAGGTCGTCGTGGCGCGACTCCGCGATCTCGATCGGAGTGAGGTCGGTGCTGACCTCGGACCCGAGGTCGCGGAGTCGGTCCGTGATCTCGATCCACGCCACTTCGATGTTGCCTGTGGCCACGGCCGCAAGTCGCCTGCGGCGGCGAACCATCTTGTAGATCGGCAAGGTCGCACCCGCCGCCAGAACGACGAGCGTCCACACCGTCCAGGCGGGGACCTGGAGTCCCGTGTCGGCTCGCAGGTCCGGGGTCGAGTCGCCGAGGAACTCGTCGAAGTCGGGGAGCGCGGGATCGCGCTCGCCGGGAAGTCGATCACCGATCCCGGTCGCGGTGGGATCCTCCGGAGCGGGCACGAAGGCTCGGGCGTCGAAACCGATCTCCTGCTGGGCGAGCGAGTTGTTGACGCCGTCCGAGCGGGGTGTCGGATCGAAACGAATCCATCCCTGGCCATCCATCCAGATCTCGACCCATGCGTGGGCGTTGCGCTCTCGCACGACGATCAATTCGGACCCATCGTCACGATTCACCACCTCTCCGGGAGTGAATCCGAGCACGACTCGGCTCGGCAGCCCGATCGATCTCGCCATCACTGCCATCGCAGTCGCGAACTGCTCGCAGTAGCCGGTGCGGAAGTTCGGGCTCTCGGGGTCGAGTAGCCAGTCCTCGAGATCGAGCGAGCTGTGGCCGGTGCTGACGTCGGTCGAGTAGATGAACTTGTCGTCGTCTCGGAAGAACGCCTCGAGGATGAGAGCTTTCTCGAACCTCGTGAATCCGGGTTCGGTGATCTCGCTCGCAGCGTTCCTGATCGCCAGTGAGAGATCGTCGGGGAGCTCGAGATAGGTGTCGACCTCCTCGGGGCGTGGGACGAAGGTGGTGTCCCTCGGTGACAGATTGATGGCGCCCTGGGCCACGGCCTCGTCGAAGATGGGGCTCAGCTCTCCGCCGATCGAGGCCAACTGGGCGATGTCGGGGTCGGGGACGTCGGCGCGGATCTCGTACTCCCACCCGTCGCGGGTCCGTACGTCGATCCCGATCGAACCGTCCTCTCGAACCCGGAAGCTGTCGGCGATCAGGGCGTTGGGGCTCTCGAGGTACGTCGTGGAGTAGAGGACCGGCAGGAGTTGCTGGGTCAGGCCTGCGATGCGGACGCGGGCGCTCATCTCGATGGTTGGTCCCTGGAACTGCCATTCCTCCCGCTCGTAGCGAGTCTCGCCCTGCTGAGAGAACGTCTGGGCTCCTGGGATCCAATTGGTGCCGTCGAAGACGTCGAGGGTGAGGAGGCGCCAGAAGAGCTCGTCGTTCGCCGGTGCCGAGTCGCTGACCCTGGCGACGAACACCGGATCATCGCTCAACGACAAGACGTTCTGTTGGAGTCCGACGAACAGGTTCAGCGACGTCCCCTGTCCATACAAGCCGGTCCCGATCCCGCTGTTCGTTCGCCAATCGATCGATCCGGCCTCCGGCACGGTCTCGGCGAGTGCGGACGTCGCGACGACGGCCGAGACGACCATGATCCCGGCGAGCACCGTCGGAGTCGCTCCGGAGCGTCTCGTGATCATCATCCCGCCGGGATCGCGGAGCCGCCCGGTCCTTCGATCGGCTCGCGGGCCGGCAGCGAGGACCGCGAGGGTCGCGACGATCGCGAAGGCGGCGATCCAGGTGAGCGTCGAGTTTCGACGATCGAGGGTGGCGAGCTGCAAGTAGAACACCAATGCGGGCGCTGACCCGATCCACGAGCGTTCGGTGATGGCCGCCACGGCGAGCAGAGCTCCGAAGACCCAGAACAGTGATCCGATCGCGGCCACGAGGCCGGGGATCGGAAGCACCGGTGCCGCTCCGAACCTGAAGACCTCTGCGGCGAACCCGATCTCGCTGCCCAGGGCTCCTAACGTCTCACTCGTGGGGATCAGCCCCCACGCCATTGTGCCGGGGGCCATGACGCGCAACCCGGCGATGATGATGCCCACGGCGTTGATCGAAGCGATCGAGACCCACGAGATGCGGTAGCTCGTGGCCACCCATGTGATCACCCCGCCCATGACGGCCATCGACAGGACGACCACGACCCATGACGGCCCCGACGTCGTGGGCTGGAGCAGACGCGTCAGCCTGGCGGTGACGAGAGCGAGGGCGAGTGCCCCGGTCAGCCAGCGGAAGTGCCGAGCCATTGCCTACTCGTGATCGTCGCCCATGCCTGCGCCCACGACTCTTCGGGTGACACCGTCATGGTGAGGGCGCCGGCCCGTTGGAGCGAGTGGAGTGCCGTCGGTGATGTGTCGGTCGCCGCCATGACGATCGTGCTCCGATAGTCGCGGGAGAGCAGACGGTGCACCTCGAGCAGCTCGTGGTCGGCGATCCCGGTCACCAGCACCAGTGCTCCTCCGCGCCCGGTCTGGCGCATCCGTGAAGCGACGGCGCGGAGATCGAGTTCCGGCTCCACATCGACCATTGCGAGCCGCTCCATGACCGTCGTGTAGTGGTCGACTCCAAGCGTCTGGGCTCCTCCTGCCCACAGGTCGGCGTCGAATCCGGATCGAGCGAGATGCCTCACCACCGAGGCGGCGCCGCGTACCGCCTTCTCGAAGTGCTCACTCGACTCGTAGGCGTGCTTGCGGAGATCGAAGAGCACCAACGCCCGAGATTGCCACGGCGTCTCGAGCTGTTTGATCATCAGCGTGTCGGTACGGGCCGATGAGGGCCAATGGACGAAGCGGAGGTCGTCGCCCCGCTCGTATTCGCGCAGGGTGAAGAAGTCCTCGCCACCGTTCTGGGAGAACTCGGGGCGTGAGGCCTGCATGGCTGGATCTCTTCCGCGAGTGATCGGGAAACCGTTGAGCTCTTCCACGGCCGGGTAGACGATCAGGCGGTCTGTCGAATCGAGCACCTGCTCAGTGAAAGCGAAACCAAGCGGGTCCGTCACCCGGATCGTCGCAGGTCCGACTTGATACACGCCTCGGGGTCGGCAGACGATCCGGTATGCGGCATCTGCGGTCGCCTTGGAAGCGAGGCGTCCGATCTGGAAGACGGCGGATCCGAGCTGGCCCACGTCGTCGGTGAACTCGGCGTTCAACAACGCGTACCTGCCCCGGTTTGCGACCTTGCTGTCGACGGCGGCCTCGTCGCCTTCGTGGACGAGAGTGGGCGAGAGGTGGCGGGTCACGGCGACCTCCGGGTGGCCGAAACGAGTCACGAGGACCGAGAACACCAGCCCTGCCGTCACGAGTGCGCCTCCGGCGAGGAACTCGATTTCGCCGAGGACGACCCACAGGAAGACGAGCGCAACGGCGATACCGGAGAACGCCCAACCTCGTTCGGTCAGCGTCAATTTGCGATCCGGGTCGCAGACGGCACCTTGAGTGACGACAGAACGGAGTCGATCGTTCGGTCGATTGCGGTTCCCCGCATCTGCGCCTCGGGGCGGAGTGCCATTCGGTGTTCGAGCACGGGCAGCGCGAGCGCCTTGACGTCGTCGGGTGTGACGTATTCGCGACCATCGGCGGCCGCTCGCGCTCGGGCGACGCGTTGCAGGAACAATGCCGAGCGAGGCGAGGCGCCGAGCAGGATCTCATCGTTCGACCGCGTCGCCTCGACGAGGTCGATGATGTATCCCTTCACCGGATCGGAGACGTGGACCGTCCGGGCGATCTCGATCATGTCGACGACCTCGGCGGCCGCGATGACGGGTTCGAGATCGAGGAACGTCGAGCGCACTCCGTGGGTGTCGAGGATCTCGAGGCCTTTGGCCCTGGACGGGTAGCCGATCTTGACGCGCATCATGAAACGGTCGAGCTGCGCCTCGGGAAGCGGGTAGGTGCCCTCGTGCTCGAGTGGGTTCTGTGTCGCCACGACGATGAAGGGAGGTGCCAACGCTCTCGTGATGCCGTCGCTCGTCACCTGGCGCTCCTCCATCGCCTCCAGCAATGCGGCCTGGGTCTTCGGGCTCGCCCGGTTGATCTCGTCGCCGACGACCACGTTGGCGAAGATCGCGCCTTCTTTGAAGACGAACTCCGATGCCTGTCGATCCCAGATCGAGACCCCGGTCACGTCCGACGGCAGCAGGTCCGGCGTGAATTGGATTCGTGTGAAGGTGCAGTCGATCGACCGAGCCATCGACTTGGCCAAGAGGGTCTTGCCGACCCCCGGCACATCCTCGATGAGAACGTGACCCTCTGCGAAGAGACACAGCAGGACGAGTTCGACGGCCTCGCGTTTCCCCTGGATGACCCGCTCGACGTTCGATGCCACTGCATCGAAACGCCCGGCGAACTTGTCGATCTGATCGGTGGAAACGGTCTTCACGCTGTGGGCTCCCTTGGTTGCGCTCGAAATTGTACCCCTGGTCAAATGATGTCCCCCGGGTAGCCTGTATGTCGGAGGCGTCGACCCGGGCTTCGCAGCGATCTCCGATCGGTGCGGCGGCCTGCTCGACAATGGATGAGCGGGGTGTGGATGTTTGGGAGATGGTTGGGAATCGCTGTGGAGGCAGTTCGCGTCGCCGTTTCCCACACTCGTCGTTCCTGGTGGCGCACGGGAAACCGTTTGCCAGGACCCTCGAAGCCCCATCTCGCATGGCGGCTGGAGACGGCGTACGGAGATCCGTCGGCGTCGGCCGCGAGGGAAGATGTCGTGGATTTCATCGAATGGCGACGGCGGCAGCGAAGGGCACGGGGATGATGGGAACGAGATGACAGGGTTGGAGCAGAGACTGCGAGATGTCGCAGGGGTGTCCGACATCGTGATCGAGCTGAGTGACGACGGGCTCGAGGGCATCCGGGTGAGGATGAACGAGGGCACCGACGAGTCCGAGGTTCTCGAGGAGATCCGACGGATCCTCGTGGCGTACGGTTTGAAGGGATCGACGCGGAAGAAGGCAGGCACTCCCGGAGCGATTCCCGAGCTCGAGCTCGAGGATGACGGAGTCGAGCGCGGCAACGGCGTGGTCGAGGAGCGGGCCCCGGTCCCGCCGGAGCCGCACGCGCACGAGGCCGTCTCGCCGGTGGTCGGGCTTCCCTCCCCGGCGATCATCCCTACAGGCGACCAAATGACCGTCCGGTTGAGCGACGGGTCAAGGGTCGTGGAGGCCGTCGCCGACGCCACACCGCTCGGAGCCGCCGACGCCATGATCCGGGCATTGTGCGAATGGAGGGGCGCTCCCTTCCCGTCGAGGATCGCGATCGATCGCTTCGACGTGGACGGCACCGATCTGGTCATCGTCGTGGCCCGCCGGAACTCGGTCGCGGCGGTCGGCGCGAGTGTGATTCGTGGCAGCCTCGCCATCGCACTTCGAGACGCGTGCAGCCATATCGTCGACCAGTTCGATCGCCTCTGACCGAGCTCGCGGCGAGGCGTGAAAACGCCGTTCCAAGCCCGAGAGCGCCGGTATCCTGCCACCGCAGGAGGCCAAGGTGCCAGGCGCGCTGATCCTGAACGCGACATACGAACCACTGTCCGTCGTCAGTAGTCGCCGCGCGGTCGTGCTCGTGATCCGCGGCAAGGCCGTCGTGCTGGAGCGTCAAGCCGAAGAGTGGGCATCGGAATCCAGCACCTTCCCGGTTCCCTCCGTCGTCAAGCTGACGCAGTTCGTGAAGGTGCCCTACCAGCGAACCGTCCCGGTGACGAGGCGTGCGGTGTTCGGTCGCGACGGCCACATGTGCCAGTACTGCCGGGGTCCTGCCGAGAGCATCGATCACGTCATTCCGAAGTCACGAGGTGGTCAGAACACCTGGGACAACGTCGTCGCCGCCTGCCGGCGATGCAACGTCAGGAAAGGCAGCCGGCTCCCGTCGGAGGCCAATCTGACGCTGTTGAAGCGCCCCGAGCCCCCGCAGCGGTACGGCTGGATCTACGCGTCGGCCGGCTATCGGCTCGATCCGGTCTGGAACCGCTACCTGCTGGCCGGGTGATCGCGCCGGGGTCCGGGATTCGCGACTTCGAC
>CBDTXZ010000166.1:0-6647 GCA_965364515.1 uncultured bacterium | reverse complement strand
TCACCGCCCTACCCGAGGAAGGCGCGCGACTCGAGGTCGGAGACGTGGCGTTCGAGGTCGACGGGGTTCCGGTCGAGATCTTCGAGGGTGACCGACCGGCATGGCGATCGTTCGACGACGGAATGTCCGACGGCGCGGACGTCGAACAGCTCGAGCGGAACCTCGAGCGGATGGGGTACGAAGTGCCCGAACCCGACGAGGTGTTCGACGATGACACCGTCGCAGCGATCGAGGCGTGGCAGGAGGATCGCGGACTCGAAGTCACCGGCCAGATCCCGCTCGGGTGGATCTCGTTCGTGTCCTCCCCGTTCCGGGTGGGGGCACTCGCCGTTCTCGAAGGCATGCGGATCACACCGGGTGCCATTCTCTATGAGACCACCGGGCTCGGACAGGAAGTCGTGATCGAACTCGACCCCGACGACCTCGACCTGGTTTCCCAGGGCGCGCCTGTCACGGTCGTGCTGCCGGACGGGACAGAGGTGGAGGGAGAGATCTTCGAAATCGGAACGGTGGTTCGTCGGATCGGCCCCGATCCCGATGGACCCGAGGTTCTCGACGTGATCGTGTCGATCGACGCCACGTCGTTCGACCTCGAACGGGCGCCGGTCGAAGTCGAGGTCGAGAGCGATCGGGCTTCGGGAGTGCTGGCGGTCCCCGTCCGGGCACTCGTCTCGCTGTCCGATGGCGGGTATGCCGTCGAGGTTCGGCAGGGCGAGTCCTCCCGACTCGTCGGGGTCTCGATCGGCGACTTCGCCGGCGGTCTCGTCGAAGTCGAGGGGGAGCTCTCCGAGGGTGACCAAGTGGTCGTCCCGGTGGGTTGAGATGACGGCAGTCCTGTCGCTCACCGATGTGGTGAAGGAATATCCCGGGCCGCCCCCGGTTCGAGCCGTCGACGGCATCAGCCTGGAGGTCGAGACCGGAGAGCTGGTGGCAGTGGTCGGCCCCAGCGGCTCTGGCAAGACGACGCTCCTTCATCTCATGGGGGCCCTCGACCTGCCGACGTCCGGGGAGGTCGTGATCGATGGCCGGGCGGTCGCGTCGATGTCGGACCGGGGTCTTTCGGCACTCCGTGCCCACTCGCTCGGCTTCGTCTTTCAAGAGTTCTTCCTCATCGACGGCGTGTCTGCCACCGAGAACGTGGCACAAGGTCTGCTGTATCGGGGGATACCGAGCGCCGAACGGGTGGAACGCGCCAGCGAGACCCTGGGCCGCGTCGGGCTGGGCAAGCGCCTCGATCATCTTCCGAGCCAGCTGTCGGGCGGAGAACGTCAGCGTGTGGCCATCGCCCGCGCACTCGTGGGAGATCCGGCAGTGGTCTTCGCAGACGAACCGACCGGAAACCTCGACTCGGTCACCTCCCGGGAGATCGTCGAGTTGTTCCTGGCGCTCAACGCCGAAGGGTCGACGATCGTGGTGATCACCCATGACCGGGAGCTGGCCGACCGGTTTCCTCGGCAGGCCCGCCTGCGCGACGGGCGCCTGGAATCGTCGTGAGATCGCGCCTGAGGCTCTCGGACACCATCGGGCTCGCCTGGCTCGGTCTCCGAGCCAGGGCAGGCCGGACGGCATTGACGTCGATGGGGATCGCCATCGGGATCGCCGCAGTGGTTGCTGTGATCGGTATCTCCGCGTCGGGTCGGGCGGATCTCCTTGCGACGCTGGATCGGCTCGGGACGAATCTGCTGAGAGTCTCGGCAGGGCAGGGGATTCTCGGCGGGCCGGCCGAGCTCCCCGACGATGCGCCTGCGATGACGGCCCGGATCGGCCCGGTGGACGCAGTGACTGCGGTGGCAAGGCTCGACGCCACCGTCCGAAGAACCGATCTCATCCCCGAGATCGAAACCGGTGGCCTGTCCGTCGTCGCGGTCGAACCGGACCTGTTCGATGTGCTCGGCGGAGGAATGGCCGCCGGGTCCTTCCTCGATCCCGGCTCTGCGCGGCTGCCAGCCACGGTCCTGGGATCGGTGGCGGCCGAGCGTCTGGGAGTCTCGAACCTCGATTTCCAGCAGTTGGTGACGATCGGCGGCGAGGAGTTCGCAGTCGTCGGGATAGCCGACGAGTTGCAGCTCCATCCGGATCTCGAACGCTCCGCAATGGTCGGGTTCGAGGTTGCGCTTTCCGAGATCGGCGATGTCCCGCTCTCGACGGTGTACGTGCGCATCGATCCGACGCGGGTCGATGACGTCGTCGAGGTCATTCCCACGACTGTCAATCCAGAGAACCCCGATCGTGTGGAGATCACGCGCCCGTCCGACGCACTTGCGGCCAGGGAGGCGGCGGACGCGGCCCTCACTCAGCTGCTGATCGGCCTCGGGTCCGTCGCCCTGCTGGTGGGGGGTGTGGCGATCGCCAACATCATGGTGATGTCGGTTCTGGAGCGAAAGATGGAGATCGGGGTTCGCAGGTCGCTCGGTGCGACCCGTGGCCACATCCGGCGTCAGTTCCTCACCGAGGCCATCCTGCTGGCCGCCATCGGTGGCGTGGTGGGAGTCGGTCTCGGGGCCATCGTGACATGGGGGTTCGCAGCCGCCCGCGGCCTCCCGGTCACGGTGCCCGTCGAGGCCCTGTTCGGAGCAGTCGGGGTGGCCCTTCTCATCGGCACGGTGGCGGGCATCTACCCGGCTGCACGGGCTGCTTCCATCCCGCCGTCACAGGCGGTCCGGGGCACGTGACCGCACACCCGGTCCGCCTGTGATCGGCAGCGTTCGAGATCAGGCGTCGACGAGTTCCTGTTCCGGCTCGGGCTCCCCTTCGACGGCGACCTCGGGCTTGGTGTCGCGGCGGCGAAGTATCAACCACACCAGAGGTACGACCCAGATGAACGGCAGGATCGTCCCGATCGCGAGCATCAGGAGCTCACCGAGTGTGACCAGTGCTTCCCACGAGGTCTCGATCCCATCGCGGAATGTCGGGATCCCTCCCGGATCGACCGCCTGCAAGGTCGCAGTCGCCGTGCTGGCGACACCGCGTCCGGGAAGTGGATCACCGCTCTCGTCGAGGGCGACAGCCGAGACACGCGTCTGCAGCCGCATGGTCTGGTCTGCGGTCATCTCGAGGTAGTAGATCGACGATTGGCCGGGCTCGAGCGTCGTCTCGGGCTGGGCGAACACAGGGGTGAGGTCGTCGAGAACCACGTCGAGCACCGGATCGCTCAGTTGGATGTCGGTGAGAGGCCGGTCTCCGACGTTGCGGATCTCGAAGCACACGGTCGTTGGAGTTCCTTCGTCAACGACGAGGTTCGCCGAGCCAGGGCAGGACAATCCCTGATCGTCGGTTCCGGGGTAGGCGGTGACGGAGAGGGAGATCGCCGGACGGACGATCGCCTGGGTGATGTTGAGCGTGATCGTGGCGAGATCGACCTGGTCCTGGACCGTGCGGAGTTGACCCCGCAGGGTCTCGAGGTTCGTCTCGCGCTGGAGCAGTTGGTTCTCGAGGTCGGCGATGTCACCGATGTTCGTGGCATTCTCGAGCAGGCCACGAAGTCGTTCCACGCTGGCTTCGGCGGTGTTGATCCTGCTCTCGAGGTCGACAACCCGTTCCGTCACGTCGTCGGCCGACACCCGTTGATCTCGAATGGTCCCGATCGAACCGAGGGCATCGAGTGCCTCGGAGAAGTCCTCCGGCAAGACCCGAAACACCAGTGTCGTCCTCGGCTCCGTTCCTCCAGTGGTCTGTTGCCCGAACAGAAGGCCTCCGAACCTCTGGATGATGCGACTCGCCTCGCGGGTCGCGTCGGCGACGTCGTTCACCTCGACGCCGATGACGGCCGTGTACACGATGTCTCGACCGAGATCGATCGGTTCGGCCTGGGCCGTGATGGCGCCGGAGCCGAATTGGCTCCCTTCGCCGGGCGTCTGGTCGGCAGATTCCTGGGCGTCGGACGTCTCGGCCTGACGTTCTGCGTCGTCTCCGAACGCCGGAACACCGTCGTCTGCTTCCACCATGTCGGGGCTGTCCATGGCCTGCCCGGAGTCGTCCGCCTGGCTGCAGGCGGTGGCGACGAGGGCCACCAGCAGGGTGAGGATGATCAGTTTCAGTCGGTTGCGTTCCATCGGTGACCTCCTTCGGTCACACCTGTGACGGCTGCCACGCTCCGTGAGGTTCCCCGGAACGGCAGCGGCCCGGACTCGGTCCCGGTACCGACGGGACAGCGATATGGTCCCGGCATGGACGTCAGACCGTCGCCAGAGCGCCCGGCCCCGGGGTTCGTGCCCACTTCGTACCGTCACGAATGGGTGCTCGATGCTCAACGCCCCGACGTGTGGTCGTGGCTGTGCGACCCCGACACGTTCGTCGACGGGCAGGTGTGGCCATGGGAGGTCGAGTTCCTCCCGGACGAGAACGGACCAGGCGACTTCCGGCCGGGCGTCTACAACGCCCACACCGGACCGTTCATGAGCTTCGCCGGGATCCTCGGCGAGATCGAAGAGGGCCGGTATCGAGACCTCTGGTACTTCTACGGATCGTATGCGCTCAGCTTCAAGCTGTTCCGGCCGACCCGGCTTCGGTTCTGGCTGGAGGATCACCCCGCCGGCACCCATCTGGCACTCGAAGTCGATGCCCACGTCCGATCATGGGCGACCACGGTCTGGACCCGGCTGATGGAGATCTACTGGCCGTTGTTCGGCCGTTTCGCCCGATTCGGAATCCGACGCCACCGGCGGCGAAAAGTCAGCGTCCGAGGCTGAACCTCGCCACGGTTTCGATGTGAGGGGTCTGGGGGAACATGTCTACGGGCTGGACCCACTCGAGCCGGTATCCGCCTTCGATCAGCGCTGCTGCATCTCGGGCGAAGCTCGCAATGTCACAGGACACAGACGCGATCACGGTGGGTCGGAGATCGGTGAGGAGTCCGGTGACCTCGGACCCGAGCCCGACACGAGGTGGATCGACCATGACGACATCCCAGTCCGCCGGCAGTTCGGCGAGACCATCGGCGACGTCTGCCTCGATCACCTCCACATCGGTGTTCTCGAGCAGATCTTCGAGGGCCAGCGGATCGGACTCGATCGCAACCACCTCGTCGCCGACCCCGGCAACCGTTGCCGTGAAGAGCCCTCCACCCGCGTAGGCGTCGAGGACGCGATCGCCCGGCTCCACGGTCGCCGCTTCGCGAACGATCCGGACCAGCGCTTCTGCGCCTTCGGTGTTGTTCTGGAAAAAGGCGGTACCGGTGATCTGGAAGGCGTGTCCGTCGACGACTTCGTGAAGGACGATGTCGTCACCTCCGAACGGCACCCCCCAGTCGTCGGTGGAGATCGGCAGCTCACCGTCGAGGACGACCACCGTCTCGCCGGTGTTCACACCGGTGCGCAGTGTGAGGCGGTCGACGCCATGGAGGTCGCCGAGGCGACCGAACAACTCCACCAGTTCCTGATCTGCGAGCAGGCACACGTCGATGGGGACGAGCTCGTTCGAGGCGCGCTTGACGAGCGCAGGGCGACCGCGATGGACCTGGAGGTCGAGGCGATTCCGATAGTGATAGGGCTCACCGGGGGCGATGATCGGCCTGACGTCGACGTCATCGATCCCGCCGAGATGACGGAGCTGACCTGTGACGGTCGCAGTCTTCCATGCGAGCTGGGCGGGATAGTCGGCGTGCTGCCAGGTGCAGCCTCCGCAGGTGCCGAAGTATTCGCACGGGGCTTCGATCCGGTCGGGCGAAGCGGTGGCGATGGAGACGAGCGTCGCCCGTTCGAAGCGTTTCTTGGTCTCGACGATCTCGACGTCGACGGTGTCTCCCGGGATCGCTCCAGGGACGAACACCGCCTTTCCGTCGCGGCGGCCGATGCCGTCGCCGCCGTTGGCCATGGCGTCTATGTCGAGTCTGAGGAGGTCGGTCACTCCGACCACGGTAGGCGCTGGCTCAGGCGTCCCTGCCGAGAAGGCTGCCGGTCAGCTTCACGCCGTTCTCATAGGGCACCATGAGGCAGTGGACGGTGCGATCGTCCTGATCCCATGACTCCTCGCTGGGCCAGAAGATCGTGATGTCGATGTCGGGGACCGACTGGTAGCTCGCCCCGATGTACTGCTGGAAACCCCCGAAACACTTGTCGAAGCCCCAGTCGGTGAGGAGTTGGTCGCCCGGATAGGCGGTTCCGGACACCGACGGATACTCGAGCACGGCGTAGACCTCCATGTCGTGAGGCTCACTGCACGGTCGAGCTCTCACCGACTCGAAGATCTCCACTCCGTCGTCTCCGGAGCCCGGCCAGTCGAGGCAGTCCCCGACCTGGAGCTCGTCGGCTCTGAGGGAGCCCGCCTCGACGATCTGGCCGTCGTCGCTCCTGTCGGCGTTGGTGAGCATTCCCCAGATGGCGCCGCCACCCACGAAGACGCCAACGAGGATGATGCGGATCACGAGCCCGCCCCCGATGTTGGCCAGCAGACCGGGTTTGGCGTCCTCGACGTCCTGGCTCGTTCGAGCGGCAGAATCGCCGATCGGGCTCTCGGTGGCCGGGACCGGCTCGGGTGCGGTCGGCGGGATGACAAACGACGCAGGCGTTGCGCCCTCGATCGGGAGCATGGTCCCGCAATCCAGGCAGGCGCCGTAGAAGCTGTTGTCGATCTTCTTGTTGCACGTCGGGCAGCGGACCATCGTCATGGTCGTCATCTATCGGCCTGGCGCCGTCGAGCCTTGAGTCGCG
>CBDTXZ010000165.1:0-6687 GCA_965364515.1 uncultured bacterium | reverse complement strand
CGGCCAAGACGGCATCAGCCCCGACATCGACGCAGAGGTCCCGCTCGACCTCGACACCGAGGAAATCGTCGCACTCGTGAATACGTTGACCCAGTGAGGTGTTGAATCAGTCATGCTCAGGAGGATTCGACAGATGTTCAACAGCAAACCAGCCACGCAGATGGAACCCGACGCCGCGCTACCGGGCCGGGACGAACCGATCGAGGTGGAAGCCGACCACGTCGTCCTCGGGACGCCGATCGTCGGCCCCTGGCCCGAGGGTCACGAGGTGATCTCGTTCGGAATGGGCTGCTTCTGGGGGGCCGAGCGGATCTTCTGGAAGCTCCCCGGCGTCTACACGACGGCCGTCGGCTACCAGGGCGGCTACACCCCGAATCCGAACTACCGCGAGGTGTGCACCGGTCAGACCGGGCATGCCGAGGTGGCGCTGGTCGTCTACGACCCCGCCGAGGTCGAGCTCGAGACGATCCTCAAGGAGTTCTGGGAGCAACACGACCCCACCACGCTCAATCGCCAGGGCAACGACGTGGGCACGCAGTACCGGTCGGCCATCTACCCGACCACCCCGGAACAGCGGGCGATCGCCGAGGAGTCATTGCGGAGGTATCAGGAGAAGCTCACCGAGCAGGGCTATGGAGCGATCACGACCGAGATCACCGACGCAGCCGAAGCCGGGCCGTTCTACTACGCCGAGGACTACCACCAGGGCTATCTCCACAAGAACCCGATGGGCTACTGCAACCACGGCTATTGCCAAGTCAGCTACGCGTAGCCCGGGTCGAGACGGTCTTCCCGTGACCCACATCGAGGTGCCGTCAGCCGTCAGCGATCAGCCATCAGTTCGATTCGGGACGGATAGCTGAAAGCGGATAGCCGACAGCACCTCGCCGCAGTGCATGGCGAACCCGTCTCACAGGTCGGCCCCAAACGTGTCGCACTGGTTGGGGTCGCCTGTCGAGTAGCCGCGGTTGAACCACTCTTGGCGCTGGGCAGAGGTCCCGTGATTGAATTTCTCGGGATCGATCCGGCCGGTCGTCGCCTCCTGGATGCGGTCGTCCCCGACCGCTGCTGCCGCTTCGAGCGCTTCCGACACCTCGCCGGGGTCGAGTTCGATGAGCCCGTCGCCACCCACATCGGAGCTCCCGGTCGGGTCCACATAGAGCGTCGAGGCCCACACTCCCGCAAAGCAGTCGGCCTGCAACTCGAGGCGGATCGAGTAGTCGTTCGCCCGCGACGGCTCCTGCTGTTGCAGTGTTCTTACTTGATCGCTGATCCCGAGCACGTTCTGCACGTGATGGGCAACCTCGTGCGCAACCACGTAGGCGGGAGCGAAATCGCCACGAGCCCCGAACCGTGTGGCGAGCTGGTCGAAGAAGTCCAGATCGACGTAGACGTTCTCGTCGAGCGGGCAGTAGTGGGGCCCGATCTGCTCGAGCGCGGCTCCGCATGCCGAATCGGTGGCCGTTTCGAAGAGCACGAAGGTGGAGTCGCGGTACTGGAGTCCGGCCGAGGCGAAGATGTCGCGCCACACCAGTTCCGCATCGGTGAACACCGCTCCCAGATACTCGGCGAGCTCGGCGTCGGGGTCGTTGGCGGGATCGAGTGGCGCCGGCGCCCCGCCTCCTTGTGCCGGGGGCGGTTGGAGCTGCTCCAGGACGGGCCCGAGCGACTCGAGACCGCCCTCGCCACCGCAGAACGCCAGGACGAGGATGAGCACGAGCGCAAGCCCGCCACCGCCACCGACGGCGACTCCACCGCGACGCACGCCCGGACGGCCCCTCCGGTCCTCGATCCGCGATGTCTGCTGGGTCGGCTTCTTGTACCTGACCAACGTCGCCCCTTCGCGTGATCGACGGACACTCTACGAGCTTTCGGTGCCCCCGGACCAACGGTAGGGTGTCTGAGATGTCACGTAGACGGGCCGCGCTGGCCGTGTCCGTGTTCACCCTCCTCACCCTGTCGGTCATAGCCGTGGTGACGCCCGTTCGCGCCCAGACCGAGGTCGACGACGCCCGCCAGGAGTCAGAGCGGGCCGCCGACGCCGCCGACACGGCCTACGAGATCGTCGACGCGGCAGTCTCAGAGCGGGCCGAGATCGAGGATCGGTTGTTTGCGACGCTCGATCGCTATCAGGCCAACGCCCAGCTGCTCGCCGAGTTCTCGGCGTCCCTCGAGCGACTCAACGACACGCTTGCGGTTGCCGAGGCCCGCCAGGAGTCGACGCGGGACTCCTTCGAGGCGCAGGCGGTGGCGGCGTACATGAACGCCGTCGGCACGGCGGGAGTGCTGGTGATCGACTCGGCGACGATCGAGACGGCGATGGTGACCCAGGAGACGCTGGGCCGCACCAGCCGGGCCACGCTCGAGAGCCTCGACGGGTATCTCGCATTTCGAAACGAGGTGGACTCCCTCCGAGCCCGCACGTTGCAGCAGGCGCAGGAGACCGAGACGGTGCAGGCGGACCTCGACGTCGACGCAGCAGAGCTCGAGCAGTTGTTCGCAGCTGCGAACGCCGAAGTCGCCACCGCTTATCGCGCCGCCGTCGCCGCCCAGGCCGATCTCACTCGCGCCAACCGACGACTCTCCGCGGCCGAGGCGGCCGCAACCGCCACCACGACGGCACCCCCGCCGACCACCTCTCCCCCCACGACCGCCGCACCGTCGACCACTTCGTCGACCGTCGGAGCCTCCACCAGCACCACCGTCGCCGCGACCTCGTCCACCACTGCGCCGACGACGACCACCACATCTCAACCCACCACCACGACCACGACCCCCAGCTGGCCGCCGATTCCGATCAATCCGAAGACGGCGAGCTGGCGGCCCCTGCTCGAGGTCCATTTCGCACCCGATCTCGTACTCGATGCGCTGGTGATCATCGAGTGCGAATCGAACGGTGACCCCAACGCCGTCAATCCATACAGCGGTGCCAGCGGATTGTTCCAGTTCATGCCGGGCACCTGGGCAGTTGCGTCGGTGGAAGCCGGTGTAGGTGATCGGTCCGTCTTCGACGGAGAAGCCAACATCATCGCCGCGTCCTGGCTCGCCGAGTACTACCGATCACGTGGCTACGACCCATGGCGCCCATGGGTGTGCCGCTCCTATCTCTGACCGATGATCGGCATTCACACGGCGTGCCCGAACGGTTGCACGCAGGAAACCGCCGTGAAACATCTCGCGCTGAGAGTGGGTCCGACGCGAGAACAGGAGTAGTCGCATGCGCCAGACGACCGTTCACATCGGACCCTCGGCATCGAACACACTGCTGGAAGGGGTCGCCGCCACACTGAGACGTCTCGAGCGCGAGGCCACCGGACACGGCGCCGAGCCCGAGACGGGAGACGGGGCCTCCCGTCGACTCGCCACGTTCCAACGCACCCTGGCGAAGGCGCTCCAAGCCGCCCATCTGGAGACGGTTCAAGAGTTGACCGTGGGTTGAGGCATCGCTCCCTCCGAGGACCGCCCGGCGTCTTCACATGGGGATGGCTTCGCCTGTGGCGGTATCGAAGAGCCGGAGTGATGCCTCAACCCACGTCAATTCGAGCCGGTCCCCGACTTCGACCCGGGTTTCCTGCGGGAGTGCGATGGAGAATCCGACGCCGCGGTGACGGCCGAGCCCGAAGTACGCGATCGTCGCAGAGCCGAGATCTTCGACCCGCCCGACCGTCACGTGGATCGTGCGATCGAACGCCGTTCCCGGTGCGGCGATGCGCAACTCGCTGGGATAGGTTCCAACCAACACCCGGGTGGGCATCGGGTGAGCGATCGGATCCATGCGCACCCGATCGGATCCGATCTCGAGCATGCTTTCGCCGGCGATTGCGCGGGCCGGCATCAGATTCATCGGAGGGCTCCCGACGAAGGCGGCAACCTCTGCATCGTTCGGTGAGGAATACACCCTGCGAGGCGAGCCGACCTGGCGAATGCGGCCGTCCATCAGCACGGCGAGGTGGGTGGCGACCGACATCGCCTCGCTCTGATCGTTGGTCGCCAGCAGCATCGTGAGACCGAGTTCGCCGTGGAGCCGTCGAATCTCCTGTCGGAAGCGGCGTCGGATCCCTGCGTCCGCCTGAGCGAGGGGCTCGTCGAGCAACACGACCGACGGGTTCGCACGACTGAGCGCCCGCGCCGTTGCCACCTGACCTCGCTGTCCTCCTGACAGTGTCCCGGGCACACGTCTCCACAGCCTCCTCACGCCGACCCTCGAGGCGGTGTCGGTGGCCTCTTCGGTTGCGGTCTCCCGGTCGTATCCCTGCACACGCCACGGGAACTCCAGGTTCGATCCGACCGTCATGTGCTCGTAGAGGGCGTCGTCCTGGAAGACCATCGCAACGCGGTTCGCCCAGGGATGACGCGGGTCGACCGGGGCGTCGCCGATCGTGACGCGACCGGAGGTGGGCGCGATCAGACCGCTGATGAGACGAAGCAGGCTGGTCTTACCCGACCCGCTCGGGCCGATGACTGCAATGAGAGAGCCGTCGGGCACTTCGAGGTTCACGTCGTCGAGGACGACGCGGCCGTCGAGCTCCAAGAAGACGTGCTCGAAGACAACGGCTGCCATGAACCGACCGTACCCGCTCGGCGGATATCGAACCGCCCTCGCGGCGTGCAATCATGAAGCAGATGGATGCCAGATCATCGGTGGGAGCGACCCTGACCCCGAACGGGGTGCATTTCGGGTTGCGTTCGGACATCGCCGACTCCGTCGAGCTGTGCCTGTTCGACGGCGACGTCGAGACCCGCATCCCGATGGAACGGAGCCGGGACGGGATCTTCGAGGCAGACGTCCCCGAAGCGGGTGTGGGGACCCGGTACGGATTCCGGGTGCACGGCCCGTGGAACCCGTCCATCGGCCAGCGCTGCAACTCTGCGAAGCTGCTGCTCGATCCCTACGCCCGAGTGTTCGACGGTTCGGTTGGAAGCGATCCGGCGATCTACGGCCACGACCTGTTCGACTCCGAGCGGATCTCGTCTCTCGACTCGGCACCGCACGTGATGAAGGCGGTCGTCGTCGACGAGGCGTTCGACTGGGGCGACGACACGCCGCCCCGCCACTCGGTGGCCGACTCGGTGATCTACGAGACCCACGTGAAGGGCCTCACCAAGACGCACCCCGACATCCCGGCCGAGCTGCGCGGGACCTACGCCGGGCTCGCCCACTCGGTGACGATCGAACACCTGTCGAAGCTCGGCGTCACCGCCGTCGAACTGCTCCCGGTGCATCAGTTCGTCCAGGATCAGCACCTCATCGAATCCGGGAGGCGGAACTACTGGGGTTACAACACCATCGGGTTCTTCGCCCCTCACAACGAGTACGCCGCCACCGACGATCCGGTTCGCGAGTTCAAGGGGATGGTCAAGCACCTGCACGCGGCGGGGATCGAGGTGATCCTCGACGTGGTGTACAACCACACGGCGGAAGGCAACCACCTCGGCCCGACGCTCTCGTTTCGGGGAATCGACAACGACGCCTACTACCGGCTCGCACCGGATCGCACCTTCTACCTGAACTGGACCGGGACCGGGAACACGGTCGACATGTCCAACCCGCAGTCGCTCCAGATCGTCATGGACAGCCTCCGCTACTGGGTGACCGAGATGCGGGTGGACGGCTTCCGCTTCGACCTGGCGACGGTGCTCGGCAGGACCCACTCCGATTTCGACCCATGGGGCGCCTTCTTCGGTGCCGTGAGCCAGGACCCGGTGCTGTCGGGTGTGAAGATGTTCGCAGAGCCCTGGGACGTCGGGCCGCACGGGTACCGGGTCGGGGAGTTCCCATACGGTTGGTCCGAGTGGAACGATTCCTTCCGGGATGTCACTCGTGACTTCTGGCGTTCGACGAAAGGGGCACTTCCCTCGTTCGCCGGAAGGTTGACGGGCAGCGAGGACATCTTCGGCCCGTCGGGGCGGAACCAGACCGCGTCGGTGAATCTCATCACCGCTCACGACGGGTTCACCCTGCTCGACACCGTCTCGTACAACGAGAAACACAACGAAGCCAACGGTGAGCGCAATCGTGACGGACATTCGGACAACCGGTCGTGGAACTCGGGCGTCGAAGGGCCGACGGATGACCCGGATGTGCTGACGCTCCGGAGAAGGCGCCAGCGTTCGATGATGGCGACGCTGCTCCTCGCTCAGGGCGTGCCGATGATGCTCGGCGGTGACGAGATCGGCCGTTCCCAGGGAGGCAACAACAACGCGTACAACCAGGACAACGAGGTGTCGTGGTACGACTGGCAGAGCGCAGACCTCGACCTGCTGGCCTTCTGCTCGAGACTGGTCGCACTGCGGCGGGCGCACCCGACGTTCCGGCGCACCGAATGGCTCCCCGAGCACGGGGAAGCCGGACAGGTCGAGTGGTTCACACCCGCCGGCGAGAAGAAGTCGATCGACGACTGGCGCAAGCACTACGCCCGCTCGGTCACCGTCTCGTTCGATGGAACCAGAGTCGTGCACGACGGCGACATCGTCTCCGACTCGGACTTCCTGTTGATGGCGAACGCATCCGACAGCGACATCACCTTCTCGATACCGGCCGTGATCGGTGAGCTCGGATGGTCCCTCGTGCTGCACACGGACCCGGACAAGGAGCCCGTGCTGTCGAAGGGGTCGGTCACGCTCCCTCGTTTCGTGCTGGCGGTCCTGCAGCGCGGGTAGGTGACGCCCGGAGGGTTTGCGAGCACC
>CBDTXZ010000164.1:0-6731 GCA_965364515.1 uncultured bacterium | reverse complement strand
CCTCGAGGGCGGTTGGAACCACCCCGTCCCCGAGTTCGCCGTCTCCGGCGGCTGACGGTTTCGGCGAACGGGGCGATGTCCTGAGATGACTGTGTCCGGAACCCGCCAGGTACGCTGACATTCGTCGAAGCCAGGTGCCGATGCAGCAATGGAAGACGATGGTGGTGCTCGCAGGCTGCGGAAACGGCTCCCAAGCGATATCGACATCCAGCCCCACCACGGCCTCCACGACCTCCACGACTCTGCGGGTGCCACCGCCGACTGTCTCGACCCGGAGCTTCGAGCGGTGGAGGAAGTGACGACTCTCACGCGTCTCCAGCCCGGCATCCAATACAGACATTCCGGGCTCGAAACCCCCTTCACGATCGAGCCGGAACTCGACGGATGGGCGGTCGAGGAAATCGGCCGGAGATTCATCCAACTCGAGAGCAATCATCCAGATGCAGGCCCGGACGGCAATGCGACGGGTGCTGTCCGCCGTTGCCATCACTACATCCGGTTCTACAGCTCCTCGTTCTGTATGCGCCACTGGCGGCATGACGCTCGCCAGGGGGCCGATCGAGATCGGCAGCTCGAGTCTGCTGTGACCCGGCCGGTCGCCCGCTGCCTCGTTCCCAGGGATCGATACCGTGCGCACCATGACGCCTGATCGCTTCGACCCGGGCCGTGCCACCTTGGCTGTCGCGCTCGCTGCCGTGTTGTTCGCGACCACCGGCACGGCGGCTGAGCTGGGGCCGGACTCACTGAGCCCCCAGGCGGCGGGTGCATGGCGGGCGTTGATCGGCGGGATCGGGCTGCTCGGATGGATGTGGGTTCGGCGTCGTCGCATCCCGATCAGGTCGCTGGACTGGCGGTGGGCTTTGCTCGGCGGCATCGCGGTAGCCGGCTATCAGCTGACCTTCTTCGACGCAGTCTCTCGGACGGGAGTGGCCGTTGGCACGCTCGTGACGATTGGGACCGGCCCGATCGTTGCGGGGGTCATCGACCTGGTGGTCACTCGTCGCCCGCCATCGGCACGTTGGGCGACCGGCGCGGCGTTCGCGATCGCCGGTGTCGCTCTGCTGACCCTCGACGCAGCGGAGATAGAGACGATCGGGGTCGGACTGGCACTGATCGCCGGAACCACCTTCCCCGTCTACGGCCTGGCGGCGCAACGACTGATGCGTCAGGTCGAACCCGACGCGGCGATCGGAGTCGTGTTCGGCGTGGGAGCCGCTCTGCTCGCTCCTCTCGCCATCGGTTCCGGGTCTGAAGCTCTCGCCTCTGCCGAGTCCATCCTCACGGTCGCCTACCTCGGAATCTTCACGCTGTCGATCGCCTATGTCCTGTGGGGGGCGGGTCTGAAGCGGCTGACACTCGGAGTCGTGGTCGTCGTCACTCTGCTCGAGCCGGCCGTTGCGTCACTGCTCGGAGTCGTGGTGCTCGGCGAGCCGTTCACAGCTGCGCTTCTCATCGGCGTGACGTTGGTGGGAGCGGGAGTCTGGCTCGCATCGACCAACAAGCCCGCCGCCGGGACCGTCTGAGCCGGAAGCCGGAAGCCGGTAGCCTCCGTCTCCATGGTCAGTCAGCGCCTCGCAGCCTTCGGATCGACGATCTTCACCGAGATCTCGGCGCTTTCGCGCCAGCACGGCGCCACCGACCTCGGACAGGGTTACCCGACGTTCGAGGGGCCTCAGTCGGTCAAGGACGCTGCAATCGATGGCCTGAGCAACGGTTGGAACCAGTACCCCCCGTCGATGGGAATGGACGAGCTCCGAACGGCTATCGCCGATCGGTGGCACGCCGACACCGGGCTCGTCGTCGACCCGGATCGGGAGGTGACGGTCACCTCCGGGGCAACCGAGGCACTGGCAGCCACATTCATCGGCACCTTCGACCCGGGTGACGAGGTCATCCTCGTCGAGCCCTACTACGACGCCTATCCCGTTGGTTGTGCTCTCTCCGGTGCCGTGCCGAGGTTCGTCACACTGCACGCCCCGGGCTTCCGACTCGACGCGGATGCGCTCGACGCGGTCGTCACGCCGCGGACCCGGGCGATCCTGATCAACTCGCCACACAATCCGACCGGCCGGGTGTTCGATCGAGGCGAGCTCGAAGCCGTCGCCGATCTGTGCCGTCGTCACGATCTGATCGCGATCACCGACGAGGTCTACGAACGGATGGTCTACGTCCCCGACCACGTGCGGCTCGCAACGCTGGACGGTATGGCCGAGCGCACGATCACGATCTCGTCGATCGGCAAGTCCTTCTCGTTCACCGGGTGGAAGACGGGATGGGCGATCGCCGTGCCCGAACTCACCGCCGGGATCAGGGCGGCCCACCAGTTCCTCACCTTCACCGTCCCGAACGCCATGCAGTACGGGTCTGCCGCCGCGCTCCGAATCGGGGACGACTACTACGCGGACCTCACGCACATGTATCGGGCGAAGCGGGACCGCCTCGTCGGCGGGCTACGTCGGATCGGACTCGAGGTGTATGAACCAGAGGGCACGTACTTCGTGCTCGCCGACCATCGCCCGTTCGGTTTCGCCGACGACGTCGCCTTCGTGCAACACCTGATCACCCGGGTCGGGGTCGCGGCCATCCCGCCTTCTGCGTTCTACACCAACTCGTCGGAAGGCAGCCGTCTCGTCCGTTTCGCTTTCTGCAAGGACGATCACATCATCGACGAAGCCCTCGAGAAGCTCTCGGCGCTCGCGGTCGGTGGTTGATCGTGTGGAGTGGCGGTGTGGCTAGCGTCGGCACACGATGAACGACCAACCGACTCAACCGGCCCACCTCGACTGGGGGATCATCGGAACAGGCGGCATCGCCGCCAAGTTCGCCGGTGCGATCCTCGAACACGGATCCTCCGTGACCGCAGTGGCTTCGCGTTCACCAGAGCGAGCCCGGGACTTCGCACTCCAACAGCGCCTCGACTGCCCGACGGGAACGATCGAAGATCTGGTCGCAGCACGGCCGGACGTGGTCTACGTCGGGTCGTCCCATCACAACCACCTCGATGACGCACTCGCGTGCCTCGAATCCGGCATACCGGTCCTGTGTGAGAAGCCATTGACGCCGGACCTCGAATCGACCGATCGGATGATCGAGGAGGCTCGAGCCCGCGGCGTCTTTCTCATGGAAGCGATGTGGATGCGCTTCCAACCGGCCTGGATTCTGCTCGGGCGACTCATCGCCGAGGGGCTGGTTGGCGAGCTGAAGACGATCAAGGCCGACTTCGGGATCATCGCCAACGACGATCCCGAACGGAGATGGTTCGATCCCGCTCAAGCCGGCGGCTCACTCCTGGATGTCGGGATCTACCCGGTGGCGTTCGCCCATTTCCTCGCAGGCCCGCCGTTGGAGGTCCACTCCACCCGCACGCTCACCGACACCGGAGTGGATGCCCAATACGCAATCGCCATGCGCCACGAGAACGACGTCCTGTCCATGCTCGGGTCGTCATTCGTTTCCGACACCGACCTCACAGCGACGGTCTCCGGGGAACTGGGCCGGCTCTGTCTGGCTGCTCCCTTCCATCACAGCCCGCGTATCGAGCACTGGACGGGGCGCGAGCTGGCCGGGTCGTGGGAGGTGGCATACGAAGGCTCCGGCTACACCTTCGAAGTGGCCGAGGTCGAGCTCTGCCTCGCCGCCGGCCTCACCGAGAGCCCCCGCCACCCGCTCTCCGACACCCGCGCCGTCATGACCACCCTCGACACCCTCCTGCACGGCTCGCACATCTGACCGCCGCTCGAGTTGCGTTGCTGTCAGCGCTCAGCTCTCAGCTCTCAGCGCTCGGACAGCTGACGGCTGATCGCCGACAGCACGTCGAGCGCTGCCGGGTAGAGCCTTCTCAGGGGATCAGCAGAACCTTGCCGGTCGTCTGGCGGGACTCGAGGGCGGTGTGGGCGGCGGCAGCCTCGGACATGGGATAGGCGTCCCCGATGCGAACGTCGAGGTCGCCGGACTCGATCCATGCGAACACGTCGGCGGCACGCGAGCGCAGCTCCGACGGTCCGGCGACGTAATCGAACAGAGTCGGTCTGGTCAGGAAGAGCGATCCGTTCCTCATGAGCTCGAGAGGAGCGACGGGTTCGACCGGTCCGGATGCGTTGCCGAAGGTCACCATCATCCCCCGAGGTCGCAACAGCGAGATGCCCTTCTCGAACGTCGACTTGCCGACACCGTCGTACACGACATCGATCGGACGATGGCCTGCGATCTCGATGATCGCCTCTGCGAAATCCTCGTCCCGATAGAGGATCACATGATCGGCGCCGGCTTCACGTGAGAGCTCTGCCTTCTCCTCCGATCCGACCGTGGTGAACACCTCGGCGCCCTTCAGCTTGGCGATCTGCGTGAGGAGAAGCCCCACTCCGCCCGCCCCGGCATGGATGAGCGCACGGTGACCGGACTCGAGTGGGAACGTGTCGATTGCGAGATAGTGGGCCGTCAACCCTTGGAGGAGAACTGCCGCCGCAGTTTCCAGATCCACGGAGTCTGGGACATGCACGAGGCTGTCCGGCGCAGCTGTCTTGCGCCGTGCATAGCTCCCGATCGAACTGGACCACGCCACGCGATCGCCCACCGCGAAGCCTTCCACCTCGGCGCCCACATGCGAGATCGTTCCGGCACCTTCGAGTCCTGGAGTGAACGGGAGATCCATCGGATACAGCCCGATCCGGTGGTAGGTGTCGATGAAGTTCACGCCTGCGGCTGCGATCTCCACGACGACGTGTGCGGAATCCGCCACGGGCTCGGGCAACTCGGTGTAGTCCAAGACCTCGGGCCCGCCGGTCGCTCCGATCGAGATCCCACGATTGGGTGTACTGCTCATGATTCCTCCGGCTCCTCGACGTTCCAACCTCGGCGCATCAGCTCCTCCGCGAGTGCGTGATCGGAGAAGCTGAGCAGATCCGGCTCCCATTCCTTGTGAGTCGGAAGCTCGTCCATCAGCAACTCCTCGATCGGGTCACGCAGGGTCCGGGCCCACGCCCGCCCCTTCGCCTGGCCGTGCTCGCTCAACGTCGAGTCCGGATTCACCACGAAGACCTTGGCCTCGGAACGCGGGTTCGCTCGGGAGCCGCGTTCCCCGTACACGAGAACCACGGCGCCCGCAGGGACATCCTGGATTCCGCCGGTGGCGATGAAGTCCCCGATGAACGCCCAGCCGGACGTCTTGGTCGGGTCGACCGAGTGGACGACCTTGGCCCAGTTCTTGTGCCGTTCGTCGCCGACCTGGGGGATCTCCACCGCGACGATGGGTGCTTCCGACATGGGACGAGAGCGTACCGGTGGTCGGATTGCTCCGGAAGAAGCACCCCGCAGGGATTGCAGGCCGACTCGGCGGTAGTGTGTCGCTCATGGCACGACTCCGTCTGTTCGCTGGTCTCAGGGACCTCGCAGGGACCAGCTCGATCGACATCGACGAGCCGACCGTGGGTCGCGTGCTCGAGTCCGCCGCCGACCGATTCGGACCGTCGTTCTCGCAGGCAGCGGAACGGGCGCGTGTGTGGGTCAATGGTGACGAGGCAGATGGCGAGCAGCCGGTCGAGGCCTCGGATGAGGTTGCGCTCATTCCGCCTGTCTCAGGCGGCGCGGGCCCGATGACCGAGTTCCCGACCGGATCGGAGCCCATCCTGGCGATCGGCATCGGGCTCGTGCTCATCTTCGTCAACTCGCTCGACACGAGCACGTGGTGGGCGGTAGCCGTCGTCGGCGTCATCGTCGCATGGATGGCCGACGTGGCGTCGGTGGCAGCGCAGCGGGCTCGAGATCTTCCGCTGATCCCCGCCATGCTGGGTGTCACTGCAGCCGTCGTCGCGACCCGACTGCTCGGAACGAGCGGGCTGGGAGTCGCATTGGCGGTGTCGGTGATCATTCCGCTGGTGTGGTCGGTGGCTTCGGACGAGTCCCGGGCACTGGTGGCGCTCGTGCCGTCGATGGTGGTCTCGGTGGTGTCGACCGCTGCTGTCTCGTCACTGCTCCTGGCCCGTGACTCCTTCGTTCCGGTCAACCGAGCGACCGGGGTCCTCATCACCGTGTCGATCGCAGCGATCGGCATCGGTGCGGTGATCGAGCGTTTCTCTCACCTTCCGTTCGGTGATCCCTTCAGCGCAACGACCCTGGCAGCGATCGGGACGTCGCTCGTGATCGCAAGCATCTGGGATCTCGACCTCGTCACCTTCCTGATCATGGGCGTTGTGATCGCGGCGGCTTTGATCTCGGGCCGAGGGCTCGGTTCGCTGCTACGCACCAGGCGGGTCGAGTTGGTCAACCGTCCCCCCGGTTTGCTCGCCTCTCTCGACGGGCTCGTTCTAGCTTCGGCACTGTTCCTGCCTGTTCTCCGCCTGGTCGCCTGAGCTCAGGCTCGCCCCAGCATGTAGCCGGCAGCGGCTGCCCCGACGCCGAACAGGATCGAGACCACCACGTTCAGCATCGCAAGCTGCCATCGGCCGTGCTCCAGAAGCAGGACGGTTTCGGCGCTGAACGTCGAGAAGGTCGTGAAGCCGCCCAACACCCCCGTCAACAGACCGATCTGGATCGCCGGATCCGCCGAGCGGTCTCCAAACCAGCCGATGAGGAACCCGAGGACCACCGAGCCGACCACGTTGACGATGATCGTGCCCCACGGCGCCGCCCGCTCGTTGATCGGCGTCGACAGCAGGTAGCGTCCCACCGCTCCGATGGCTCCTCCAATCGCGACGAACAACACGATCCTCATCGGGGGGAGGTTACGGGGGGTC
>CBDTXZ010000163.1:0-6784 GCA_965364515.1 uncultured bacterium | reverse complement strand
TCACCAGCCGGGCTTCGTCGCCGGCGCCGACGTAGGTGACCTTGCGGCCGAACTGCTCGAGGTAGGGGCGCGCGGTGTCGAAGGCATCGCGAGGCCCCGACGTGACGACGGTGAGGCGTCCAGACTTCACCACCTTGGGATTGCCGGAGACCGGTGAGGCGAGGACGGAGCTGCCGAGGGTCGCAGCTTTTGCGGTCAATTCCTGCGACGTCAGAGGATCGATCGTGGTCGAGTCGATGAGGATCGAGGGACGAGTGTCCGGGTTGGACATGACGCCGTGCTCACCGAACGTCACCTCGAGGACGTCCTTGGGGCCGCCGACCATCGTGAAGACGATGTCTCTACCGGCCAGCTCGGCGGGGGAGTCGACGACCTTGGCGCCTTTCTCTTCCAGTGCCTCTGCTTTCGACCGCGTCCGGTTCCACACCCAGAGGTCCACCCCGGCATCGAGCAGGCGGGTGGCGATCGCCGAACCCATCCTGCCGGTGCCGATCCACCCCACCCTGTGGGGAAACTTGTCAGTGGACATGAGTGCTCCTTGTCGATCTCATCGGCGGTCTGCTCGGCCGCCGGCTCTCTCCCGCAGTACGCTGACCTGCAATCGATTGTAGTGTGGAGGCATGAGCGCTCGCTGTCAACTGTCAGGTCTCGGCCGTCGAACTCGGCCACTGAGGCTGATCGAGGTGTTGGGGTCATGATCCACGATCTCATCGTCATCGGAGCCGGGCCCACCGGGCTCTCGATCGCAAGCGAAGCCCGGCAAGCCGGTGTCGAGCAGATTCTCGTGCTCGAACCGACAGAGCGGGCCATCCCGTTCGAGGCCGTGGGCCGTTTCGCCCTGTCCGTGAGATACCAGGCCGCGGTCGTGAACATCGACACACTGACTCCCGATCGCGTGCTGGTGGAGACCACCGAAGAGAGCTTCACCACGAAGATGCTCGTCGAGGTCGCTGAACCGACATACCGCGATCCCGAGTTTCCCTACGAGGACTCGATCGCGTCTCGCATCCATGTACGGCGGATTCCCGACGAGGTCGATCTCGCCGGGGCCGATGTCCTCGTCGTCGGACGAGGAGACGACGCAGCATCGGCGGTCGTCGAGTTGCTGGCCGAGCAGGCAAACGTGGTCCTCGCCTTCTCGGGGAAGATCACCAGCCTCTCCAGGCTCGCACGCGAGACGATCGCGACACTCGAGCACCGTCGTGAGCTCACCGTTCTCTGGCAGGGAGTGGTCGAGGAGGTCGTGGACTCCCACGGATACCCGATGGTCTACTGGTCGGGCCGCATGACGCCGGCGCTGCAGTTCGACCACGTGGTCACGATCGCCCCGGCCGTGCACGATCACGATTTCGAAGAGACGGCGCATCCCCCGCACGTGGTCGTCGATCCGCTCGCGGACGAACGCCACGCCCTCGGTCCGGCGAGGATCTGGGAGACCCTCACCGCCATGGAGGGCGTGCTCGAGGGCCGTCGTGCGGTCACCGCCCGTCCGCCGAGAACCAGAGAGATCGAGCAACTCCGCCTCGAGCACTACAACGCCACGATCACGCACTTCGACCACAGCCATGAAGATCTCTGGGTCATCAGAGTGCAACCCGATCGAGCAGATGTCACTCATCGGGCCGGGCAGTACACCACGCTCGGCCTCGGCTACTGGGAGCCTCGCGTCGACGACGCCGACGAGCAACTCACCGACGAGGCTCGTCAACGGCTCATCCGCCGCTCCTATTCGATCAGCAGCCCCGTCGTCGACGACGTCGGATATCTGCTCGATCCTCGTGAGCACGAGTGGATGGAGTTCTACATCGTCCATGTTCGAGCCTCGGAGGATCGCATCCCTTCGCTCACACCGCGTCTCGCTGCGAAGCGGGTCGGCGACCGGGTGTATCTCGGGCCGAAGATCGCCGGTCGCTACACGCTCGACGCCGTCGACCACCCGGACCTCGACGTGGTGTTCCTCTCGACGGGGACAGGGGAGGCGCCACACAATGCCATGCTGAACGAACTGCTCCGCAAAGGCCATCGCGGTGGCATCGTGTCGGTCGTGTCCGTTCGTCACATGCGTGATCTCGGGTACCTCGACACCCATCGAGAGCTCGAGGCGAGGTATCCCAACTTCCGGTACGTGACCCTGCCGACCCGCGAGCCCGATGTCCCGAAACGCTATGTCCAGGACTTCATCGCGTCGGGCGAGCTCGCCGAGTTGCTTCCGTCCGGCCTCGATCCGCGGAGGACCCACGTCTATCTCTGTGGGAACCCGGCGATGATCGGACCGCCCGAATGGGAAGGGGCGAAGCCGGTCTTCGAAGATCCCGAGAGCGCAGTGGCCGTTCTGGCGGGCCTCGGATTCACTCCCGACCGTCGCAAGGTCCCCGGCAACATCCACTTCGAGGAGTACTGGTAGAAGGTCCCCCCGCCCCGCAGGAGGACAGGAATCCGACTCAGGTCGCTGCCCGGTGCGTCTCGGGGATGAAGAGTGTGCAGCCGAGGAACACGACACCGGTCAGGGCGACCAGCGGCCAGGTCGCAACGGCTCGACCCTGGATTCCGAGGAGCCAGCCCGCCAGCACCGGAGCAACCAGGAACGCAGCGTCGCCGGTGAATCTGAACGCCCCGAGGCGGGGTCCGAGGCGGCCGCCTTCGCTGAGATCGGCGAGCAGAGTTGCGCCGACGTTGACCGAGACCGACCCGAGGCTGACCAGGACGACCGAGATCCACATCGAAGCCGTCGATCCCCACAACGCGAACACGATCACCCCGGCGAGTTGCAGTCCGAGCCCGGGTATGAGGGCCGCCCGACGTCCCAGCTGGTCCATGATTCGGCCTGCTCCGATCGCGGACACGAGGCGAGCGACCCCACCGACACCCAAGACGGTGCCGACGATCCCCACTCCGAGCCCGAGCTCCTGGTCTGCCACCAGCGGGACCAGCGTCTGGATCATGGCAGCACCGATGGCGAACTGGACCGCAGGCAGCAGGTAGATGAACGTGAGCACGAGGCGGGTGTCGCGCCCGTCGGCCTCGATGGCTCCGGCTCGTCGCAGGCGCTCGCCCGGTGGCTCGGTGGCCCCCAATTGCATCAAGGGGACGATCACGAGCATCGAGATGACTGCGCCGGCGCCGATCGCCATCCGCCAGTCGGCCACGGATCCGATTGCTCCGCCGATGACCGGACCAATCGCCTGGCCGGTCAGGAGCGCACCTGCGAACACGGACATCGCAGCGCCACGGCTCGCCCGGGGCGCAGTTGCGAAGTGGGCCTGCGCAGTCGTGAGAGTCCACGTCGAGCCGACACCCAACACGAACACTGCGACGAATGCGGTCGTGGATGTCGGGGAGAGGGCCAGCGCGACACTGCCGACGGCGACCATCCCCGCAGATGCGATCATCATCCTGCCCGGCGACCGAGTGTCGGAGAGCCGTCCGGCCGGGATGTCCGCTGCGAGCCGCCCGAGGGCGAACACCGATCCGAGCGCCCCGAGGCCGAGCGAACCGAGGTTCAGGTCGCGGCCGATGTCGGGCAGCAACGGGGGCCTGAGGAAGGCGGCGATCGTGATGGCGAAGAGAGAGGCAGCCACCGCAGAGGTGACTCGCCGGTGCGAGGTCATCGGGTTGAGTCAGGCGGGCGGGCCGCTGGACCCTCGGACGGTGAGCGAGGGTGCCAGGCGCATCGAAATGGGGCCGTCATGCCCATTGTGCGCTGAAAGCATCGAGATGAGCAGGTTGGCTGCCTCCGATCCCATCTGGCGGTACGGCACTCGCACGGAGGTGAGTGGAGGCTCGAGGAGATCCAACAAGGGGATGTCGTTGTAGCCAGTGATGGCGATGTCGCTTCCCACGGTCAGGCCGCGTTGCCGGACCGCCCGGTACGCGCCCATCGCAAGGAGGTCGTTGGCCGCAACGATGGCGGTGATGTCGGGGCGCCGATCGAGCAGGGCCTCGGTGGCGACCAGTCCGGCCCCGACCCGATACCAGTCCGCCTCTTCGATGGCGTCGGGATCCACCTCGATGCCGAGCGTCTGGGTCCACGACAGGAAGGCCTGGTATCTCCCGTGGCCGGTCGACATCGAGTGCGGCCCCGAGACATGGCCGATCTTGGTGTGACCCATCTCGACGAGATGTTGGACCACGAGTCCGATGCCGGCGTGATCGTCTCCGACGATCGACGGCAGCGGAGAGGCGTCGGCGGTCCGGTTGACGAGCACCGCAGGGATGTCGCGTTGTGCGAGATCGTCGATGTTCGGATCCTTCCTGGCAGAGGTCGCCAGGATCAAGCCGTCGGTCCGACGCTCGATGAGCGCCTCGATGACCCGTGCCGCCGAGCTGGCCTCTCGAAGGTCCGCGTCCGCGATGAGAAGTGAGTAGCCGTCCGCCCCGAGCCGGGCTTCGGCACCGGCGATGATCGGCCCGAACAGCGGGTTCTCGATGTCGGGGATGATCATGCCCACGGTCATCGTTCGGTTGGTTCGCAGGCCGCGCGCCAGAGGGTTCGGCGTGTAGCCGAGTTTGCGCGCTGCCTTGAGCACCCGGGCCACGGTCTCGGCGTTCACCACATCCCGCGTCTCCTCGTTGAGGGCGCGCGATGCCGTCGACATGTGAACTCCGGCAGCCTCGGCCACCTCTTTCAGCGTGATGCGATCAGTCATGGGCTCGTGCTCTCTCGGCGTCGGCGGTGAATGATACAATCGATTGCGCCGACTGGTGGTCTCGAATCGTGGTCTCGGAATGCCGGTCTCGGCACCGATCGCAGGAGAGAGAAGGACGAATCCCATGGCTCACATCTCATACCGGGCGCCCTCCGACGTCGACGATCCCCAGTGCAGGGAATGGCTCGAGGTCGCAATGCGGGACGGGAAACCCGGGCCCGAGTTCCAATCGATCCGGTCCCATGTGCCCGGCGTCATGCGCTCGTTCACCGAGACCAGAGCATGGATCTATCACGATGGAGTGCTCGATTTCGAGTTGAAGGAGCTGGTCAGGGCGTACATCGCGCTCTCCGGGGATTGCACCTACTGCTCGAACCAGGGTGTCGCCAGAGAGTTCAGCCAGGATCGTGCCAAGCTCGACGAACTGCTCGCACATCACAGCTCCGAGGCGTACACGCCGCGCCAGCGCCTGGCATTCCGATACGCCGACGCGATCATGTGGAACCCCGACGACGCCGACGACGACATGTGGGCGGAACTGCACGCAGAGTTCACCGAGGAGGAACTGGTCGAGCTCGGCTACTGGATCGGGTTCACCTTCGGTGGCCAACGCTGGCTCAAGACACTGGGGTCGAGTCAGGGACAGCTCCAGGAGGCGATCGCCGGCAGAGAGCCTGCATCTTCGGTCGCCGGGCCGTCCGAGACGAGCGACTGAACATGCATCCGGCCGACATCAGTGGGTTTCGCCAACTCGGCCAGTCGACGCTCGGAGGCTACGGCGATGGCATGCAGGTGATGCGGACGGGGGACGCCCTGTACGTCGCGCATTTCGGTCCGTCCGGTATGGGCACGTCGATCCTCGACGTCTCGGATCCGGCCGATCCCGGGCTCGCGCATCAGATGAGAGCTCCGGAGGGCTCGCATACCCACAAGGTCCAGCTCGCCGACGGGTTGCTCGTCACCAATCACGAGGCCTTTCGTGGAGGTGTGCCAGAGCGTGTCGGCATGGCGATCTACGACACCACCGACCCGTTCGAACCCGTCGAGATCGGGTTCTGGAACTCGACAGGGTTGGGCGTCCATCGCATCGTGTACGAAGGCGGGCCGTACGCCTACGTATCGGCGCGACCGGACGGGTTCCCCGAGCGAATCTGGGTGATCGTCGACCTCAGTGATCCCGAACATCCCACCGAACGCGCTCGCTGGTGGTGGCCGGGCATGCACGAGTCCGAGAGCCAGACCTGGCCCGAAGGAGAGTCCCGCTCGGTGCACCACGCCATGGTGAGCGGCGACCGGGCCTACGTCGGATTCTGGGACTCGGGCATGGTGATCCTCGACATCTCCGATCTCGACGACATCGGCGTGATCAGCCACCTCCAGTGGGAGGTCGGCGGGCACACCCACACCGCGCTCCCGATGCCCGGCCGAGACGTCGTCGTGGTCACCGACGAGGCTCTGTCGAACAACTGCGAAGGGGACCCGCACATGGTCCGGGTGGTCGACATCTCCGATGAGTCGAATCCGGAGGTGGCGTCCATCTGCCCGGTCCCGGAAGGCGACTTCTGTGACCGAGGTCTGCGGTTCGGAGCGCACTGCCTCCATGAGAATCGCCCGGACTCCTACCGCAGCGCCGAGGTGGTCTTCGCCACGTACTTCAACGGCGGTGTGAGGGTGTACGACGTGGCCGATCCGGTCAACCCGATCGAGATCGCCCACTGGATCCCCGAGTGCCCGCCTGGCCAGCCGACCGCACAGATCAACGACGTCTGGGTCGGCGAAGACCTGCTCGTGTATGCCACCGACCGTGTCAACGGCGGCGTCTACATCCTCGAACCAGACGAGATCCTGGCCGCCCGCCTCACCCAAGCCCGCCTCTAGCTGGAGGCGGACCGGCGGTGAGTTCGAGGGCCGACGGATCGACGATCCACCACCCGACAGCCGGTCAGATGAACTCGCCCTCCTCCGCAGTCTTGACGCTGAAGAGTCGGTCGTTGCAGAAGTTGAGGTCGGTCAGGACGTCGTCTTCGATCACGCTGGTCATGTTCCTCGCGCGCTTCTCGAACTGCTCCATCCGCTTGATCAGCTTGCCGTTCGGATCGGCCGACTCCCGTTGTTCTGCGGCGACGTGCGTGACGGTG
>CBDTXZ010000162.1:0-6841 GCA_965364515.1 uncultured bacterium | reverse complement strand
CCTGACGGAGCTGCACCACTGCGAACGCGACGCCAGCGACAACGGCGACTGCCGAGACGACGTTCACGACTGTGGCTACATCCATGGCTTCCCAGTTCTACACGACTGCACTGCGATGAGTCGCGCATACCGACGGTCGTGTCCCGAAAACTCCGAGGCGGGAGAGCGGGATCGGCGACGAACACGGACACGGACTGGAATCGTTCAATGGCAGCCGGCGCTCGACGTCATGTCCTCATCTCCCGCAAGCCGAAGACTCGGCCCCTGTTTCCCTGTCAGCTCAGAAACCCACTTCCGATCCCGTCACACCCTCCCGATACGTTCCGACAATGGAATTCGCCGATATCGAGGACGGTTCGCACCGATGAACAACCGAGGCCACCGCCGGTCGGCGCCCCGGTATTCGTTCTGGGTTTGCAGCGAGGGGGTGGACGTTCGGACGCCCACCCCCTCGGCAAGAGTCAGGCAGGTGGCGCAACGAGCCCGTCGGAGACGAGCGTCGACAGCATCCTGGTGATCATCGACGCGAATTGCGCTCGCGTCGTCGCACCAAGCGGGTCGTACAACCCGCCACCGATCCCGTTCACCCAACCTGCATTCGCCACGGCGTCGATGTCGGCCTCGTGGACCGAGCCTTCATCGTCGGTGAACGCATTGGTTCCGGCCGCCAGCGCTTCGCCGGTCACTGCAACGGTCGCCCGGGCGAGTAGCGAGGCGACTTCGGCTCTGGTCACGTTGGCGTCCGCGTCGATCGTCCCATCTGCGCGACCGTTGAGCACGCCGATCGCAGCGAGGGCGTTGATGTCGTTCTCGTGGACCGAGCCATCGTCGTCGGGGAAGGCGTCGGTACCGAGAGCCAGATCGAGTCCGGCGGTCACGAGTGTCCGGGCGATCATCGACGCCACCTGTCCGCGGGTGATGGCGGTCTCTGGCGCATAGGCATCAGCCGCCACGCCATTGACGATGCCCCACCAAGCAGCGCATGCGATCGCGTCACGATGAGTGCTCGATGCAATGTCGGCGAATCCGCTTCCTGGCACGGTGTCCGGGTCACAGGCAGCGGCAGTCGCAGAATCGGAGGCAACGGACGGGTCGATCTTCCAGACCATCCCCTGGCCGGGACCGCACAGCGTGCAGACCGAGACGTACACCATGCCATCGGAGCCGGCCACCACGCCGCCCGGTACCGGCAGCTCGGCGCCGTAGAGCAGCACCTTGCGCGTCCCGTCGGTCCTGACCTGGATCAGCGCGGCCTGGGGGCCGGCGGGGTCGAGCAGCGACGTCGCTGCGAACTCGAGCACATAGATCGTCCCGTCGTCGGCGATCGACATGTCGATCACGTTCGTGAATCCGCTGAGGACGACCTCGGGCGTACCGCTCGAGATGTCGTAGATCGACGCCCCTGCCACGGGGAAGGGGAATCCGGTCAGCTGGCTCACGAGGATCGCATCGTCGGTGACCTCGACGCTGGTCGGCACCGCCTGCATCGGGATCTGGCCCGGGGCAGGGATGAAGGGGGGTGGGTCGACGAACGTCGGAGGGAACAGCGCCTCGAGACTCATCGCCCCGTCGGCCTTCACCCGGACGATGGAGTTGCCGCCGGCGTCGACGACGAGAGCGTCGGTTCCGTCGAAGGCGAGTCCGTACGGGTTGGAGTCGGGACCGGTCGTCCCGGGCAGCCCGGCGTCGGGGTCTTCGGTCTCTTCGAAGTCGACGAGATCGGCGACGACCGTGGAGTCACCGTTCGACGAGATCCGGATGAGGCTGCCGAGCGAATCGAGCCCGAAGCTGGCGCGGGTCGCTGCGTCACCGCCGAGACCGGTCACGACGTGGAGTCGACCGAGCGAGTCGAAGGCGATGCCTTGCGCTCCGAGCATCTCCATTCCGAGCGCCAAGGACGGCAGCCCGGTGGCGACACGGTTCTGGCCGTCGGCGTCGATCGCCGTGACGGCTCCAGATGTCCCGGCGCAGGCCTCGACCTCTTCGCCGTCGGGACCTACGACTGTCTGGCAGGTGGCGCCGCCGCTGCCGGCTTCAGCCACGTAGATCGCACCGTCGGGGCCTTCGGCCAGCTTCCAGGGCGCGTCGAGTCCGGTGGCTACCGGTTCTGGTTGCGACACCGCAGCGGCCGGCAGGGCCAGCAGCGGCACGAGCGCTACGACCATGGCGATCGCCGAGGCGAGCGCAACCGATCTGGTTGTCTTTTGCATGGATACCTCCCAGTCGTTTCCCATGTAGACGAGGCGGACATTAGGAGGCGCAGTGGAAGGTGTGCGGAGCGAACTGCCCACTTTCTCGACGGCCGATCGACTGACCAGCCGTCCTGGACGGCGTCACCGAACCCGGCGTCGGTCTGGCTCCTTGTGCTCGAGCTCGATGACTTCCAGGGCGGGCATCGCCGAGGCGATTGGCGCGGGATGACCGCCGCAAACGACACGGCTACCGGGCTAGAACAAGAGATCGATTCGGGCGTATCCCCAGATGACGTGCCAGACGAGGTAGTAGGCGAGCCGGAACCAGATCATCGGGACATATCCGAACCTGCGAAACACGGAGAGAGCGAAGATGCCGATGGCGAACAGGTGGGGGCCCACGAAGACGTCGAGGCCTGAGCCGATCGCAATCTGAAAACCGGCCTCGAGCGATGCGACCACGAGCACGCTCGCCAGAACTCGACCGGACCCTGGTCCTGTGAACCGCCACCCGGTCACGGTCGCCAGGAGTGCCAGGGGCAGGATGTGGAACCCGACCTCGGCCACGAAGGCTATTGCCGGGTAGAACAGGAGAGAGCGTGGCCAGGCGGTATTGAGATCCCGAGGGAATCCGAACCCGACGTCGACAGCGATGGCAATGGCGGCGAAGACGAGCGCTGCTGCAGTCGACGCCAAGATGCCTCGGCGAACCTCCGCATGTGGACGGGCGGACCACCACGTGCGGTTCTCGAGGACGCGAAGCGAGTATCCACCGACCGCGGCTGACACGGCGACCACGAGAATCGGATTGATCGGGCCGAGATATCGCTTGAAGGCGTCGGGATCGATCAGCACCAGGGCTCCTGCAGCTGCGCCGGCTGCAAGCGCACTCAGCCAGAAGACCAGGTGGTCCAGTCTCCCGGACGACAGATCCGTTCTCGTGCCGACAACGGTCATCGCCGGTTCCTGCCGTGATGCTCGTGAGCTCCGTCGGTGAGCCGGACATCAGCACCGAGGCCATGGCATGGAACGGCGCCGAATTCGCAAGCTCCTTCGGCGCCGAATCGAAGCGGATGCAAGAGCCGGTCTCGGTGCGGTGAAGCGCTCACATCTCGAATCTCGCTCGGACCAGGGTCCCGGAGGGAGAGGCAGAGGTCACACCAGGCGACGCAACGCTCACTCCTGGCTCAGCGTCCCGCCGGATGGTCGATCACTCCCGGGATCAACCGCATCGATCGCCCACCGCAAACCCGGTGGCGTCACGGTCGTCTTGATGCAGATTCCTGCCAGATGTCCACGCCGAGCACGTCGACCGGCACAGTCGGCGAGTGGGGCCGAATCGGCTGGACGCTGCGATACGCCGCGTCACTCGCCGGCCGCGTATCGGGTTCTCCCTTGTTGGGCCACATTGCCATGGCACGTTCGGCCATGGCGGTGATCGTGAGTGACGGGTTGACGCCGAGGTTTGCCCCGATGGCCGAGCCATCGACGACATGCAGACCCTCGTACCCCCACACCCGGTGGTATGGATCGATGACGCCTCGGTCGCTCGAGCTGCCGATGCAGGCCCCGCCGAGGATGTGGGCGGTGGTCGGGGTGTCGAGCAGCACTTCGTTGATGGCGCTGCCGGGGAATCCGTCCATCACATCCGCAGCCACTCGCGCAGCCTCGTTGGCGATGGGGATGTAGCTCGGAGTCGGTTCGCCTGTGCTCTGTACCGACGTGAGTCGTGTCCCGAACCAGCCCTTCTTGCGAATGACCCGCAGACTGTTGTCGTAGCTCTGCATCACGAGCAGGATCACCGACCGTTCGGCCCATCGTCGAACCGAGAGGCTTCGGATGAAGGCGAGTGGATGTCTCACCACGTTGCCGACGAAGCGGAGTTGGCGGGGGATTCGCCCGCCCCCGTCGGTGAGCAGCGTGGCGAGGAGGCCCATCACGTTGCTGCCTTTCGAATAGCGCACCGGTTCGATGTGGGTTCGCGGCTCGGGGTGGAACGACGACGTGATCGCCACGCCCTGGCTGTAGTCGACATCGGTCGACTTGGCGGTCGCACCGAGGAGGGCTTCGGAGTTGGTTCGCACCACATCGCCCGTCTTCGGCGACAAACCGGAGAGTCTTCCGTGCTCGGCGAGCTTCAGCAGCAGCTTCGTGGTGCCCAGCGCCCCCGCCGAGAAGATCACGTGGTCAGCGGTGAAGGAACGCCGCCCCTTCTTCGACCAAGCGCCGGGTCGTTGGGTGGTGACGGCGTACCCTCCGTCGGGGAGCGGATCCACGTCGACCACCTCGTGCTCGGGATGAACGTCTGCGCCCGCCCGTTCGGCGAGATACAGGTAGTTCTTGTCGAGGGAGTTCTTGGCGTTGTGCCTGCACCCCACCATGCAGCCCCCGCATTCGATACAACCCGACCGTGAGGGCCCGCTCCCGCCGAAATAGGGATCGGGAGCCTCGACCCCGGACTCTCCGAAATAGACGGCGACCGGGGTCGGTCGGAAGGTGTCTTCGACGTTCCACTTCTTGGCGATCTGGAGCACGACCTCGTCTGCCGGCGTGTGGGTTGGATTGTCTGTGACTCCCAGCATTCGCTTGGCGAGTCGATAGAAGGGTGCGAGCTCTGTCTTCCAGTCGGTGACGTCGCTCCACTGCGGATCCTCGTAGAAGGCGTCGTGAGGTTCGTAGAGGGTGTTGGCATACACCAGGGACCCTCCGCCGACGCCGGACCCGGAAAACACGAGGACGTCTTTGAGGAGTGACATTCGCTGGATGCCTCGCATCCCGAGGCGAGGAAACCAGAAGAATCGGCGAATGTCCCAGTTCGTCTCTGGGAAGTCATCCGGCCCGAACCGACGTCCGGCCTCGAGGACACCGACCCGGTAGCCCTTCTCGGTGAGTCTCAGCGCCGATACGGCTCCTCCGAACCCCGAGCCGATGATCAAGACGTCGTAGTCGTGGCCGGCGGTCATCCCTCCATTGTGCCAGCGTGCCGACGGGGGAGAGTCGAGGTCAGGGAGAGGACCGGAGCGCGGCGATGTCGGCGCCGCTCGCATCTGATGAACGCGGAGGCCGAATTCTTCGACGATCGCCAGCAGGTGATCGAAGATGTCTGCCTGGATGGACTCGTACTCCGACCATTCCGTCGTCGAGGTGAACACGTAGATCTGGAGCGGCAGGCTCTCTGGTGTGGGCTCGAGTTGTCGAACCAGCATCGTCATGGGGTCGGTTGCCAGGTGGAGATGGCGTTTGAGATACGCGATCACCTATGGCCGGAACGTGCCGATGTTGGTGAGTCGTCTCGGATCGCCGATCAGGGTCGGGCACCGAGGCGTTCTTGAGATCTCGTTGTGTTTGGCCGTCGGCGGGTTGTACCGGACGCGTCGAGGGCGGGGCCTCGCCCCGCCCTCGACTGAGGTGATTTCGGCTCCCGGGTCAGGATCCGAACATGCCCTTGAGCTTGTCGGCTGCGCCGCCGGCCAGGTCGGCGATGCTGTCGGCCTGGCCTGAGATGAAGTCGTCGAGCTTGTCGGCGATGGGGTCGGGCAGCTTCTCCTTGATGAATCCGATTGCGGCTTCTGCGGCCTCTTTGGCCTTGTCCTCGGGGATACCGGTCCGCTCGGCGATGCGTTGAACGAGTTCGTCCATGGTGTCTCCTTGGTCGCTGTCGACGGTTCGAACGCTAGTGACGCCGACGGGGCAGCCGGAATCGCCGGTATGGATCGCGGTCGCGGTGTTGAATTCCGCGGTTCTGGTCAGGCCCAGCCGAGCTCGTGGAGCCGTTCGTCGTCGATCCCGAGGTGATGGCCGATCTCGTGCAACACGGTGGTCCTGATCTCGGCTCTCAGCTCGTCGTCGGGGAGGCCCAGTCGCATGTGGGGCCCGTAGAAGACGGTGATCTGGTCGGGCATCGCGCCCCAGTAGTCCTCCCGTTCGGCGAGCGAGATGCCTTCGTAGATGCCGAGCAGGTCGTCGTGCTCACCGCGTTGTTCGGGGGTCGGTTCGTGTTCGACGACGATGATGAGGTTGTCGATGGCGTCGAACACCCACTCGGGGAGCGATTCGATGACGTCGTCGACGACTGCTTCGAAGGTGGAGCGATTCATCGGGGGACATTGAACCAGGTCCTCGGGTCATTCCTGATTCCTGAGGACGATCTGGGACGAGTCGAGGGCAGGGAGCCGGCTTCCGGCAGGCCATGCGTCATCGTCTGCGGGAGTCCGGGCACCGGATCGGTCTTGTCATCCGATTGAACCGTTGCTGCGATCTGCTCGTACCTCTCCACGAGAGCCCGCACCGTGCGGACCGAAAGGAGAGGACACATGAAGAAGCGATTCGCAGTCATGATCGCAACGATTCTGGCGACGATGACGTTGACGTTGGGAGCCTCCGCCCACAACGCCGGCCCATGCGGGGGAGACGGTCCCGGGAACTCTGGCTACGCCCAGCACCACATCGCGTTCCTGGCGAAGCAGGGCAAGATCGGCAACAGTGTGAACGGTGTACACGTTCCGGGAACCGCCCATCAGGGCTTCTCGTTGTGCCTCGGCGTGCACGACTGATTCGTTCGCTACTCGGCGGGGTCGTGACGACCCCGCCGAGGATGCGCTCCAGCGCCGGCAGCGTTCGGCTCGGCCAAGGCGGGAGCCTGAGGGGCA
>CBDTXZ010000161.1:0-6855 GCA_965364515.1 uncultured bacterium | reverse complement strand
TCTGGACGAAGGATCGAGCTCGAGGGGCTCGATTCGCCTCACAGATGAACTCCGGGACGGTGGCGGTCAACGATGTCGCTGTGAACTTCATCATCCCGACGGTGTCATTCGGCGGGATCGGGGACTCCGGCTACGGCTCGAACTTCGGGGAGGACGGCATCCGCACCACGTTCTGCTACCCGAAGAGCATCACGACCGCTCGGCTCCCGTGGGCGACGACGAGACTGCTCGGTGCCTGGCAGCCCCGGCGGGGCATGCGCTACTGGAAGACCCTCGCAAAGGCCCTCTTCCGCTGGTGACCGAGAGAGCCCATCATGGCTCGGTGATTCCCGGCGTCTCGACCTCGGGCTCGGGCCCGCGATCGGCCAGAAGATCCGCGTACGCGGCCTCGATTTGGACGATCAGGTCGGGCAGGTCGGGCAGGTCGGGCAGCGCCGAGTGCAACGCCGCTCCGTAGGCCGGTCCGATCTCCTTCATCGCTTCGACCTCCCGGTCGGACTCCGGCGTACGGCAGCATTCCCAGTTCGGACGGCTCGATGTCCGAGGCGCGTCGCCTTCGTCGAAAGCGGAAGTAGCAGCTCTCGATCGTGTCGAGCAGCATCGATCCGTCGATTTCGGTGACCGTGGCGAACATGAAAGCTGCGTCACATTCGATCCTCGACAGCTGGAAGGCAGGGCGGAGCGCGTCGACGATCACACCGAGGAGGTCCGAGAGAATGTCGTTGGCGTGGTCGAGTTCGACTCCGGCCAGATAGGCGGTGTACCCGGAGATGTCGGCGATCAGAAAGCAGGTCGGTTTGGCCGTGGACTCCATTGGTTTCTCGTTTCCGCCGCGGTGGGCGGCGGGTCGGATCATATGTCGCCGGAGCGCGCCCAGACGCCGGTTTGTGTGACCGGAATGTGAACGAAGCAACAGACTTGCGTGAAAAAAAACCCCGGAATAGCCGGCGCGCAACGCCTCGGGCCGCAATGATGTGCAAAAGAAAGCAATCGTTTGGCTCCATTTGCCGTCTGGTGAGCGAGCCGCCTGGGAGAGTGCATGCGCATGGCGAGGTCGCAGATCATCCCGACTCGAGACGACCCTACAACACGAGTCGGCACAGACCGGAAGGCACTGTCATGACGCAACCTCAGCCTGCGGACACGGGTTCGGCTCCCATCATCGAAGCCCGCAACATCGTCAAGCGCTTTGGCGGTGCAACCGCGGTCGACGACGTCAGCTTGGCCGTCCCGCCGGGTGAGATCCACGGCCTGGTCGGAGAAAATGGGGCCGGGAAGTCCACCCTGATGCGCGTGCTCGCCGGCATCCTCACTCCCACCGAAGGCACCGTGTACATCGATGGGAAGCTTCTCGAAGGAGGTGCCGGCGACGCGATCGACGCCGGAATCTCGCTCGTCCACCAGGAATTGAGCCTGATCCCCGAGATGACCGTCGCCGAGAACATCTTGCTCGGCTCCACTCCGACCAGAGCAGCCGGTTTCATAGACAGGAACGAGCTCAAGCGGATCGCCTCGGAAGCTCTCAGCGAGATGAACGTCTCTGTAGATCTCGACGAGCCGGTGGTTCGGCTGTCGGTTGCGCTCCGGCAGTTCGTCGAGATCGCCCGCGCCGTCTCGAGGAAGCCGAGAGTGTTGATCCTCGACGAACCGACCGCCACGCTCACTCCCGCCGAAACCGACTACCTGCTCGACATGTTGCAGCGTCTAGCCAAGGCCGGACTGGCGATCATCTACATCTCCCATCGGATCCCCGAGATCTTCTCGATCTGTGATCGCGTAACGATCCTTCGAGACGGTCAGCACATCGACACTGTTTCCATCTCGGACATCCAACCCGACCGACTCGTCGATCTCATGGTCGGCCGTGAGCTCAAGCAGGAACTCGAGAAGACCCGGGTGCCCAAGGAGCCCGGTGAAGTGATGCTGAGTGCTCGTGGCATCAAGGCACCGGGCGTCAACGGTATCGACCTCGACGTCCGAGCAGGTCAGATCGTCGGACTGGGTGGTCTCGTCGGCGCAGGGAGGACCGAGCTGGTGAGAGCGATCATCGGCGCCGACATCAGAACCGGTGGCACCGCCACCATTCGCTCCGATGGCAGAGTCATGCGGATCAGCAGTTATCGGTCTGCCGTGACTTCCGGCCTCGCCTACATCCCTGAGGAGCGTCGGACCGATGGCCTCGCCCTCACGATGACGGTCGCCGACAACGTTGCACTTCCGAATCGCAGAGTGCTGTCGCAGATCGGCGTGCTGATCTTCGGCAAGATCGCCACATTCTCCAAGCGCCTCGCCGACACTGTCGGCCTGCGGCCGCCCGAGATTCAGCGCGATGCAGGTGACTTCAGCGGGGGCAACCAGCAGAAGATCGTGCTCGCCAAGTGGCTTGGGCGTGAGCCGAGCGTGATCGTTCTCGACGAGCCGACCCGCGGCGTGGACGTAGGCGCAAAGGCCGAGATCCACCGCCTCATCAACGAGCTCGCAGACAATGGAACCGCCGTGCTCGTGGTCAGTTCCGACCTTCCCGAACTACTCGAACTCGCCGACATCATCCATGTGGTGCGCGACGGACGAGTGGTGGGCACACTCCCATCGGGTGTCGCCGACGAGAAGTCGGTCATGACATTGGCTTCAGGCGGAACGGGGATGATCGGAGTATGAATATCGTCACAGCTCCAATACCCAACTCGAGGACGGCGACATGACTTCTCGCAAACATCTCATAGCCGACTACTTCGAGCGACAGTACGAGACGAAGGAGGGCTCGACCGAAGACAACGTCACCGCGCTCTTCGCCGAGAACTTGGTGTTCCACCTCACCGGAGAGAAGTCGATGGGTCGGGACGGCCTGGTGACTCTGTGCGAACTGATCCGCAGAACCCGGCACGACCGCACGACCGCCGTGACCGAATTCCGCGAGGACGGTGACACCGTCTCGTTCGTCCTGTTCATCATCGGCAAGGATCCGGTGACGGGCCACGAAGTGTCCGTCAGCACCAGGACCGATTATCGATTCGACGGTGATCAGGTGGTCGAGGTCTGGCAGGAGAATCCAGCGGCCGTGGAGAACGCCGTACGAGCAGCGGGAGTTCGTATATGAGCGAGCAGCAATCGGGCGAGATGATGACCGTCGAGTCTGTTGTCGGCCAGGTCGAGAACGTCGAGGAGCAACCGTTCAATCTCCTGGTGTGGATGTCGTCCCGAGGCATCTTCGTGTTCACGGCGCTCCTCGTGGTGATCGCAGCGATCTTCATCGACGGCTTCGCGTCGTTGAACAACATCACCGACGTCTTCAATCGGGCCGCACCGATCGGCATCGTCGCCGTCGGCATGACATTCGTGGTGATCAGCGCCAACTATCTCGATCTGTCCGTTGTGGCGCAGGTCGCAACTGCAGCAGTGGTGCTCATCGCCGTCAGTAACGAAACGAACATCCCGACAGCGATGGCCCTGGCCTTCGTGATCTCATTGATTTACGGCCTGGTCAACGGCGTCGCCGTCGGCGTCTTCCAGGCCAATGCAGTGATCGTGACGCTGTCTACGACCTTCATCGGCCTCGGGATCCTCCGGTGGTTCTCCGGAGGCAGCATCTATTTCGGTCCACAGGACGGCGCCATCCGGTCGTTCGGGCTCGCCAAGATCGGACCCTTCCCGCTGTCGATGATCGTGCTCATCGTCATGACGCTGATCCTGTCGTTCGTCCTCACGAGAACGAACTTCGGTTTCCTCGTCAGGTCATACGGCTCGAACAGGGCCGCCACCCGGCTCGCAGGCGTCAACACCGCCTGGGTCGTGATCGGGGCGTTCACGATCACCTCCATCGCCGCAATGATCGGCGGCTTCGTTCTCGGGGCGTTCTCGAACACCGCAGTCTCCTCGATGTCGACCGGGTTCGACTTCCGGGCACTCGCTGCGATCATCGTCGGCGGTACCAGTGTCTTCGGTGGGCGAGGCAGCGTCCTTCGCACGCTGCTCGGCGTCGTGTTCGTGAGCGTGCTCACGAACATCATGGTGCTTTCGGGCCTCGGTTTCGGAGTCCAGCAGATGGCGATCGGAGCCCTGATCGTCGCAGCTGTCTCCATCGACGCACTTGCAAGGAAGGTGGCTGGATCGTGACGGAGCAACAGACCATTCATCTCGGTGGCGAACAGGCGTCCGGCCTGGTCGCTCGGGTCCGGACCACAATCGCCAGGCGGACCGAAGGACGGGCGCTCGCCTTGCTCGTCTTGGTTGCAATCGCAACGTGGCTTACCGAACCCATCGTCTTCACTTCGTACTCGGTGACGCTCGGCCGGGTAGCACTGATCGGGTTGGTGGCGCTGGGACTGACCGCCGTCATCCTCATGGGCGAGCTCGACCTGAGCGTGGCGAGCACACTGGCCGTCACCGCCGTCGTCATGGCGAGCATCGAGAATCTCACCCTCGGCATTCTTGCCGCCCTGGTGGTCGGCCTGTTGATCGGCGCGGTCAATGCCTTCTTCGTGGTGGTGGTTGGCATCAACTCGTTCATAGCCACGCTAGGCATGCTCTTCTTCTTGCGAGGTGCTGCGTTCGTCATCTCCAACGAGGAGCCGGTCCGCCTCGCTTCCCGCGATGCGGGAATCGCGTTCGGCAAGCCTTTCATCGGTCCTCTCACACCGCGAATGATCATTTTCATCGTCGCATTCATCGCATTGCAGATCTATGTCACCCGGGTGCGCTCGGGGCGCGAGTTCTATGCAGTGGGGGGAAACCGCCAGGCAGCCTACGATGCCGGGATCCCGGTTCGACGCCGGATCTTCACCGGATTCATGATCTCGGGTTTCGTCGCCGCTCTCACCGGGGTGATCAACACCCTCGAGCGCACCGCTGCAGACCCGACCGCAGGTTCGACCGTGCTCCTCGCGAGTTTCGCCGCTGCGATCATCGGCGGCGTGCTCTTGACGGGTGGCCGCGGCTCGATCTTCGGGACACTGCTCGGCGCAGCGTCGCTCGGCATCTTGCAGGTGGCGCTCACGCTGTCCGGCGTGCAGGTGGACGTCCAAAACATCGTGATCGGATCGGTCCTGCTGCTCGCAGTGATCACCGATCCCAACAGTCTTCGGGCGGTCCTCGGGAACGCGAGAGCTTTCTTCCGGGGCCGCGCGGGAACTCAACCAGCGAGTTGAGTTTGAAGGCCCATCGAAGTCCGTTGGGCCGTGGAGGAAAGGGAACATACTTTGATGAGAACGAGATACTTGAAGGTGGTAGGCCTGTTCGCAGTTCTGGCGTTGGTCCTCGCTGCATGCGGTGGCGATGACGACTCGACCGATACGACTGCTGCTGCAGGCACCGACGAGACGACCGCCGCAGAAGGTGGCCAGAGTGGCGGTGACACCTACGAAGTCTTCGCCCTGCTCCCGCAGGGGAACGACCAGCCATACGGCAGCACCTATCTGCCGCCGATGCAGGAAGAAGCCGATCGTCTCGGCATCAACCTGACCATCACCAACTCGCAGTACGACGCCGACAAGCAAGCCAGCGAATGTGAGGTCGCAGTCGCCGCCAACCCGGACCTGATCATCCTGTGGCCGGCCGTTGGTGACACGGTGCGACCATGCCTGGAGGCTGCCAACGATGCCGGTATCCCGGTGACGGTGACGAACTCCGATGTGAACCCAGAGGACAAGGACCTCACAGCGGCCTACTCGGGTCCTGACACCTACGGACAGGGCGTTGCGTCGGCTGAGATCTTCTGTGACCTCGCAGGTGGCGAAGACGTCGGCATCATCATGGTCAACGGTCTGACCGGTAACTCGACGGCCATCGACCGAGAGAACGGCTTCGAAGACACGATCAACGAGCAGTGCCCGAACGTGGAGATTCTCGCCCGGCAGCCAGGTAACTGGAACAAGGACGAGTCCCAGATCGCTGCATCCGAGATGATCACGGCCGTCGGAGCCGAGAACATCGGTGGCGTGTACGCAGCTGACGACACGATGGTCGCCGGTGTGATCGATGCGCTCAAGGCACGGGATATCGATCCTGCGTCGCTCATCATCACCTCGATCGGGAACACGTTCCTCGGCAACCCGCTGGTGTTGTCCGGAGAGCTCGACGGAACGGTCTTCCAGTCCTCATCGTGGGACGGTGGCAACGCCGTGACCACGGCGTACGAGGTGCTGACCGAGAACCCGAGTGAGCGGATCGTCAAGTTCATGCCCTCCGTCAAGGTGACGGCAGACAACGCAGACGACCCCGCAGTCGCTCCTGAGTGGTAGGCCGAAGGTCCTGACACACGAGTGATACACGAGACCCGGGTGGGCTGGCCCCGCCCGGGTCTCGGTGCCTCAGGTTCCGATCGAGAAAGGAAGAAGGTATCAATGGACACGACACGACTCGAGGGAAAGCACGTCCTCATCACCGGAGCGGCCCAGGGGATGGGCGCCGCGGTCGGCAAGCACTACGCCGCCCAGGGCGCGAAGGTGTGCCTCGGCGACATCAACGTCGACGGCGTTGCCCAGGTCGCCCAGGAGATCCGCGACGCCGGCGGCGTCGCCACCCATGTCAAGCTCGACGTCACCAGTGAGGAAGACGCCGAAGCGGCGGTTGCGCACACGGTCGCCGAGTTCGGAGACATCAACGTCCTGCTCAACAACGCCGGCGTGAACAAGCCGAAGTGGTTCCTGGAGATCACCAAGGACAACTACGACTTCATCATGGGCGTCAACGCCTGGGGCAAGGTCAACGTGATGCAGAAGGTCGCCCAGCAGATGAAGCAGCAGGGCCCAAAGGACTACCCGTACAAGATCATCAACGTCGGGTCGATCCTCTCCCGCGACACGTTCGACGACGTCATCGTCTACGGCATGAGCCAGCACGCCGTGCTCGGCCTCATCA
>CBDTXZ010000160.1:0-6959 GCA_965364515.1 uncultured bacterium | reverse complement strand
GAGCCTTCCATGATGAAGGCGCACGACCATTTCACTGCAGCCATCGTCTCGACCGTCGTCTCCACGGTCGCATCGGGGGTGACCGATACGAAGCGGGTCAGGTCGAGACTCGATACAGACGTTTCGGCGAGTACCTCGGAGATGTTCACAAGCGTCCTTTCGTCGTCGACGGCGGCGCCCACCGCCGGTAGGAACGCTCAAGACGCTAGGTGCGGGTCCCGGCTCCGACTAGGGGAACAGGTCCCGACGATCAGGGGCACCCGCGCCTTTTGCGACGTCGGGATGCGCGCAAACGGGGGCGGCGAGCGCCGCCCCCGTTGAGCTCGGCGAGCGTCGGGCTCAGCCGGTGACGGTTGGGTCGACCACCAGCGTGCCATCGACGATCTCGCCGAACAGCACGACGGTCTGATCGGTCCAGGAGACCCCCTGCTCGGTCATGATCGGCACGCCGATCACCTCCTCGTGACCGGACACCGGAATGGACACTCCCGGGCACTGAGGTGGGAACGACTCGGCGAGGGCGTCGCACAGGACGGGTCCGGAGCCGTCATCGAACAAGAAGCCCTGGACGGCGATCACCCCGGTGGCGTCCGTGGTGAGCGCATCCGAGACCGAGAGACCACCGTCGGCCACCATCCCACCCGAGACGGTGGCACCGTCGTCCGAGGGCGGAGGGAGCGGGTTGTCGTCATCGGGAAGCGCCCCCGTGTCGTTGCAGTCGGGCTCGTCGACCAAGCAGGCACCGGCAGCGGCGGGAGGCGTATCGCTGTTGATGGGGAGTTCGTCCTCGGCAGCATCACCGCCGCATGCGGCCACGGCCACCACCAGCACTGCGCAGATCATCAGTCGTGTTCGGGGTCTCATCATCGGCCTTTCGATTGGTTCGCCACGCTACGACGTCACCCCCGTCCCGGAAGGTTCCCGACCGATGTCAGATCAGGTCTCGCTCTCCACATGCACGACGGGAACATCCAACGCCCGAGTGGCTTTCCCGACGAGATCCATCCGAAGCCAGCGGGAAATGCCAGTGGGCTGGGTCGAGATGATCACGTCATCGAAGGCTTCCTCGATGAAGGCGTCCTGGATGGCGTAGATGGGGTTGCCGTCGCCGATACGCACATCCTCCAGCTCGACACCGTCTGCAGCGAACGCCGCCCTGGCTTGTTCGCCTGCCACCGTTGCGGCACTGATCGCTTCTCCCTCGGTCCAGGTCCGAAGATGATCGACCGGGGTCGCAGGGATGACGAGAACGAACTCTGCACCAGGGTCCTCGCGCGCGAGCGCAACGACATGGCGCCGAAGGGCCTCCGAACCCGCGGTCTGATGCGCAATCAGAAGATGCTTCACACGCTCACCTCCTCTTCCCCGACAATACCGATCGGCGGCGTCCGCCGAGCTGGCAGCGTGATCGACCCCATCGGCCGGGTGCTCGCGCCGGACCACATCATGCGCTCCGGCACGCTCGCTCGCCGCCGGCTCCGGTTCCCTCGGCCCGGCTCGTTCTGCGGCCGGCGAACCCCGCCGCCAAGGCGATGTTCATGTGGCCGCGCCTTCGGATCGCAGCACCGGCCCAACGCGCTCTCGGTCTGAGTAGCCGACGCGCAGGCTCAGTGTTGAGCCAGACAGAGCCACAGGGTTCGGCCGAGAACCGGTCTCGTCGTTTGCGATCGTGAGGGACCACAGGCCGCTCCCGTTCACGAAGACTCGATCGTCTCCGAGTCGGTCGTTCGGCGTGCTGTGAGGTCGAGCAAGGCGACCCGGCCCCGGTCTAGGGCCTCGTCCAGTTCCACGCCGGCGCCCTCCGCGAGAAGTCGCTCGGTTTCTGACTCGCCGAGTCGCTCGACCGCGTCGACACGAATCGCCTCGAGCTCTTTGGGGCGAATGACGGCCTCCGGAGTGAACGGCGCTGCGATCGCGGCACCGAGCAGCAGCCCGCCCTCTTGGTCGAGCCCGGCAGCGATCAGGGTCTCTGCGATGGCGTCGAGCACGCGGGGCTTTGTGATCTCCGGCATCGGCAGGGTCGGCATCCGATCGAGGATGGCAACCAGCCGGGCTGCGGCCGACTTCGTGTCGCCGAGCGCCGACTCGCACCGGGCCAGGCCGCGGGTCGAGGTCGCCCAGCAGTTGACGTCTCCGACCATGTCGAGCAGGCGTGCCGACTCGACGAACTGGCTACTCGCGTAAGCCGGCTCCTTCTCGAACGAGAGCAGCATTCCACGCAACATCAGCGCATGCCCGTACCAGTTCGGGGAGTCCATTCCTGAGAGGATCTCGCATGCACGCTGGTTGTATTCGAGCCCTCGTTCGCGATCACCCGTCACGTACAGCGTCCCACCCGTGTCGTTGAGGGTTGCGGCCAGGAGGGCCGGATCGCCGGCGCTCTCGAATGCGGACAGCGCCGCTTTCCCGTGCTCCTCGAGGCGCTCGTCCTCCATGGGGAGGTATGCGGCGAGTAGCAACTGGGTGAGGCCTTCGTCCCAGGTCGCGGGCCACCAGTGGGGCTCGGGGTGCTCTTCGAGGAGTCTCCGGCCCTCGACCAGGTGCTCGAGATACTCGGGGTCTGTTGTAGCGTGGCGGATGGCCGCTCCGAGGGCGAGCTCCATCCTCCCGATGGCATTGGGATCTCCGAGTTCCTGCGCCACTTCCAAACCGGCCCGGCCGTAGTCGACGCCGTCAGGGTCGGTGAGCTCGGCGGCGTGGATGGCCGAAGCCCACCACACTTTCACGACTGCGAGCCTGTCGGTGTCGGCGGTCGCCGCCCGGAGGCCTTCGAGCGAGAGTTCGATCGCCTCGACGCCCAGGCCTTTGTGCATCCAGTAGCTCATCAGATCGAATGCGAGGGCGAGATAGCCATCGATCTGCGCGGTCTCGAGCAGCGTCGCGAGCGCACTTCGAATGTTGTCGTAGTCGGTGTCGAGCAGCTTCATGGTCTCGACGATCTCATCGGTGCGCAGGCCAGGGCTCATTCGTGACACCCAGTCGACGTAATACCGAGCATGCGCAGAACGGAACCGAACGGGCTCGGCGGTGTCGCTCAGCCGCTCCTGGGCGTACTGGCGGACCGGTTCCAGCATCCGGTAGCGGGTGTGACCGTGTTCGTCCTGAGCGGGGATGATGAGCGACTTGTCGACGAGGGAGTCCAGGTGGTCGAGGATCTCCCAGTCCTCGACCACGTCGCCGACGCACACGGCCTCGGCCGCCTCGAGATCGAAGCCGCCTGTGAAGATCGAGAGCCTCCGGAACATCGCCTGCTCGGGCGGCTTGAGCAAGTCGTATGACCAATCGATCGTGGCTGCCAACGTCCGTTGTCTGGGCAGTGCCGTCTTCGCCGATCCCGAAAGGATTCGGAACGAGTCTTCGAGCCGATCGGCGAGCTCAGAAGCCGACATGCTGCGAAGCCGGGCAGCAGCCAGCTCGAGACCGAGCGGGATGCCGTCGATTCGAGTGCAGATGCGGCCGATATCGGCCATCTCCTCAGCATCTGGCCGATACTCGGGCCGAACCGCCCTCGCCCGATCGAGGAACAGATGGACCGCCTCGGAGTCCTCCAGCGTGTGGGAGGCATCGGCCAATCCCAGAGACGGCACGCGCAACATCGCCTCTCCCGGTATTCCGAGCGACTCTCGCGACGTGGCTACCACACAGAGTTTGGGGCACGCATCCAGCAGAAGCTTGATGGCTGCTGCGGCCGCATCCAGGAGGTGCTCGCAGTTGTCGATCACCAAGAGCAGTTCCCGTGACCACAGGTATCGAGTGACCACGTCTTCGATCGAGGCTCCTTCACCGGCGCGCAGGCCCCACGTGTCGGCGATGGTGGTCATGATGAAGTGGGGGTTGGTGACGGGCGCCAACTCGACCAGCCAGGCGCCGTCGGGTTTGGAGGACGCGGCTGCCCGAGCGGCCTCCACGGCGAGCCGGGTCTTGCCGGTGCCGCCGACGCCGGTGAGGGCGACCAGCCGGTTCTCGTCGATGAGCGCCGCCAGCTCCTCGAGTTGCTGCGTCCTGCCGACGAACGACGTCAGGTAGTCGGGCAGGTTGTGACGACGAACGTCGACGGTCTTGATCGGTCGATCGACGACGGGAAGGTCGGGATGACGGATCTCGAACAGGTGCTCGGGGTCCGCGAGGTCCTTGAGATGATGGGTGCCCAGGTCCCGCAGCGAGAGTTGGCCGTCGAGGGACGAGGCGTCAGCCGTCACCGACGACAGCAGGATCTGGCCGCCGTGCCCGGCGGACATGATCCGGGCCGCCCGGTTGAGGACGGGCCCGAAGTAGTCACCGTCGCGCTCCTCTGCCGTACCGGTGTGGATCCCCATTCGGATCTTGATCGGAGGGCCAGGCCATTCGGCCCCCAAGAGATCGAGTTGGATGGCCGTCGCAGCAGCGACCGCGGCTCCGACGGAACCGAACGCCACCGCGAACGCGTCGCCTGCGGTGGAGAACACGTGCCCACCGTTGGCCTCCATGACGCGACGCATGACCTGATCATGGAGCGCCAGGCTCGCCGCCATGGCCTCGGGGTCGGCCTCCCAGAGTCGGGTGGACCCCTCGACATCGGTGAACAGGAACGAGACGACCCCGGTTGGGATGTTTGCGACCATGGCGGAACCCTATACCGAGTCGCTCGCGAGTGCGGAAACAACCGAAACAGAGGCAAGAGATCGCTTGGGTCATCCGTACACCAGGTACGCAACGACCATGGCGATGACGAGAGTCACGACGACAACGGCGAGCGCGATCAGAAAGTCGCGGGCGGGTCCGAGCCGCACGACCAGAACCGGAATCGAGTCCCTGTCTCTGGTTGTACGCGGCCGCCCCGAGGTCTGCCGTTGCCTTGCCATGCGGTCAACAGTATTGACACGTCTCGGTTCACGGAACCGGACGCAGTGATCCTCGGACCCGAGAACAGTCTCCGGGATGCACTGAGAATGGAAACCGTTCGTCGTCCGGCGCTAACTCCCGAACTCGCCAGCACAGACCGGATCGGTCTGGACGTATTCGTAGCCGTCCTTGACGACATCGGTCACGCAGAACTCGACCGGGGTCTGGTTCTTCTTGAAGACCGTCACGATCTCGGCCAGGCCGAGGTTGCTCCCGTCGGAGACCGCGGTCACCTCCATCGTTGCGGGCTTTCCGCCCTTGTTCTCCCACGTCCAGTAGCCCGACACCACTGCGCCGTCCAAGATCTGGATATTTCCGTCGATGACCGCAAGCAGCACCGTTCCCTCGCGCGTCTCCGTATTCCAGACGTACCCGATGTTGGCGGTGGTCATCACGATGGGAGGCGCCTCGGCGACTGGGACCTGCTGAGTCGTCGACGATTGGGCTGCTTCGCCGTCCGTCACGGTGAGTGACACCGAGTACGTGCCTGCGGCGCCATAGGTGTGTTCCGCAGTCTGTCCGGTCGCTCCGCCGCCGTCACCGAAGGCCCACTCGTACGACACGATCCCCCCGTCGTCGGTCGACGTGGAGGCATCGAACGTGCAGGTCAAGTCAGGGCAATCGAAGGTGAACGCCGCCGACGGCACGCCGTTGGGGACGGTGATCGTCTCGGTGAACGGCGCACTTGCCGCCCCGTCGTCGTCGATGACCGTCAGCGTCACGTCATGGCTGCCAGAGGCCGAGAAGGTGTGTGACGGGTTCTGCTGATCGGACGTGGTGCCGTCACCGAAATCCCATTGCCAGCCGACGACCGAGCCGTCTTCGTCGGTCGAGGCCGCCGACGAGTTGAACGTGCAGTTCAGATCGGGACAGTCGGCCGAGAACCCTGCCGTCGGAGGCTGGTTCGGAGGAGCAACCGCAACGCTGACCGTTTGCGTCACCGAGTCCGACAGCCCTTCGCCGTCCGTCACCGTGAGCGTCACGCCGTAGTCGCCGGCACTGCCGAACGTGTGCGTGGCGATTGAGCCGGTTGCGGCGGCCGATTCATCACCGAAATCCCATGAGAACAAGGTGATCCCGGCGTCATCCGATGACCCGGTTCCATTGAAGGTGCAGGCGAGGTCGTTGCAGTCGTATGTGAACGAGGCCGTCGGTGGCTGGTTGCCTCCGGTCACGCTCTCACAGCCGCCGGGGCCTCCAAACGCGGCGCCGCTGGCGGACAGCAGCGGCTCTGGAAGTCCGTCGATGTCAGTGAACCCGCAGGTTCCGGACTGAGAGAAGGCGCCGTTCACGAGGGCGTCACGCACTGCGATCACTCCGGTCCGGTTGGTCGGCTTGCCGTGCTCGGCGATGTAGCGGGCGGCGGCACCGGCGACCACCGGAGAGGCCATCGAAGTCCCGCTGGCGACGGCGTAGCCGGAATTGAGATAGCTGGAGTAGAGGCAGACACCCGGAGCGGCGATGTCGGCGCCGGCGCCGTAGTTCGAGAAGTCGGCGAGGGTGTCGTCGACGTCATCACGGCAGGTGGCTGCGCCCAGGCCGCCTGGCTTGCCGTCGAAGTCGGCGACCGCTGTCACCGTGATCGCATCAGGGACGCTTGCCGGGGAGAACGTGGCGATCTCCTGAGCGTCGTTGCCAGCGGCTGCAACGAACACGACCCCGGCGGCCACGACGCCGTTGACGGAGTCGGTGAGCGCCTGAGACCCACCTACGAATCCCCAACTGGCGTTGGCGACATCGATCCACGATGCGTTGGCGGCGACGATGTCCAATCCGGCCAAGATGCCGCTGAGAGGCCCCGACCCACTGGCATCGAGCACCTTCACCGCAGTGATCTGGGCACACGGCGCCGCGCCGATCGTCCCGATGTCGTTGTCGCAGGCCGCTGCGAGACCGGCCACATGGGTTCCGTGTCCGTTCTGATCTCCGAGATTGCTGCTGTTGCCGGTGCACCCACCGAAGAGCGGATAAAAGATGGCGCCAGTGCAGTCGGTGACGTACCGGACGTTGAGGTCCGGATGGCCGATCTGGACACCGGTGTCGATGATGGCGATGTTGACCGGAACCGGGTTTGCCGG